>JANQAC010000002.1:1261666-1564583 GCA_024707255.1 Asticcacaulis sp.
GTTTCGGCGAGTTGGTCGAGGGAGCCGGAATTGGCCGTTGCCTGTTGCGTGGCGATATCGAGTCGGGCCTGCCGATCGGCGATCCAGCGCTCGGACTGGGCCTTGACCATACGCAGTTGTTTTTCAGACCCACCGCCGTGATTGGCCGCAAAGAAGAGGGTGAAACCTGTGGATATAGCCAGCCAGGTGACCAGTGCCGAGGCGAGGATCGTCAGAACAAGTTGTTTTACGGGGCTTAGAACATAGCCACGGGTTTCGGTGCCCGAACGAATGTAGAGCTGACGTTCCGGAAATATAGATTCCATCCAGCCGCCCAGGGATCCCTCGTTTGTCTTGGTCGTCATCATCCGCACCCTCAACCGCTTGTTAACTATGCCTTTACGACGTTAATTGCGCAAGATGTATATCGTACCGGAAGAGGGGCGCCCAAGGTCGCGGAGGTAATGCTCAATAAAATCAGTTTATTAAGATCCGCGGCCATGGCCTGTGTCCCAATTTGAATGCCTGTGACCAGACTGCTTCAAGATTGGTGCCGTTCTGAATTTGCCAATAAATCCCTTTTCACGCGAGTTGTGGATAACCGCCCGCAAAACCTGAAACGTCAAGGGACGGGCCTGTGCATGGATTTCACTGAACTGTCATTAAGCTGAATTACTCACTTACAAGACTTTTTAATGTGTTTAAAACCTCATCGATATGTCCCTTAATCCTTACCTTACGCCATTCTTTTCTGATCATTCCTTGCGGATCAATAATAAAGGTGGAGCGGTCGGTGCCCATATAGACCCGGCCATACAGGCTTTTCTCGCCCCATGAGCCAAATGCGGCGATGGCGGATGTGTCAGGATCGGACAGAAGCGGCATCCGCAGGCCGTATTTGGCGATAAACTTTTCGTGATCCTTGAGGCTGTCTTTCGAGAGGCCATAGAGTTTCGCTCCCAGCTTTTCAAATTCCGGCAGGGCTTCGGAAAAGGCGCAGGCTTCCTGTGTGCAGGTGGGCGTATTGTCGGCCGGGTACAAAAAAAGCACCGCCCAATGGCCTTCGAGATCGGCAATCGAGACATAGCCGCCGGCGCTAGAGGCCAGGGTGAAATCGGGTGCCTTGTAAGGCTGGAAATAAGTTTCAGTTTTCAATGATTTCGCCATGACATCGCCTCGCTCTGACTCTAAAGAAGAATAGGTTGCGTTAACATTATTTTGCGCCGACCGTCCTATACATGAACTGCCCTGATGCCTAGCCGCCAATAAAGTAAAAACAGCCGAGCCCTGCCGAGTCTAAGTGAAGAGAATTTTCGACATAATCCGCAAACGGCTGCGCCTTTTCATCCTGGGCTGGGTGGTGTTCATGGTCGTGGTTCTGGGGGCGCGGCTGGCCCAGGGGCCGATCCGCGTCGACGGCATCCGATCCATTATTATTTCCCGCCTGGAGACGCAATTACCCCGCACGGAAGCCAGCATCAAGCATCTGGATCTTGTCTGGTTCGGTGATGCCCGCGCAGTCGGTTTCCGGTTTGAAGACCTGATCATCACCGACCGGCAGCACCGGATCATTGCCCGTGCCGGCCGGATGGAAGCGGCGCTGGCGGCGGACAGTCTCATTGTGGCGCACTTCGCGCCGGCACGCCTGACGGCTGAGGATTTCTTCGTCGCCGCCTCGGTCTCGAAGGAAGGCCGTTATGATCTCGGCTATGAGGCTCACGGCAAGCCGGGACGCACAAGCGGCCTGGCGCGTTTTTTCTATGACCTGACGGGGCCGGAAAAGCTGGGCCAGCCGGTCAGTTTCACCCGTCAGCTCAGCCTGAAGAACGGCCAGTTGCGGCTGATTCAGGAAGGCGCGCCGCTCGACTGGACCGCCAATGTATCGACCGTCGACTTTACCAAGTTGCATGGCAAACTGACAGCGCATACGGCCTTATCCATTGACGGCCTGGGCATGGAGGCGGGGGCGCCCGCCACTTTTAAGGCCGAAGCGTCGGGCGTGGTTGGCCTGGGCCGTGCCAGCATCTCGGCCAATCTCCATAACCTGGTGCCGAGCCGGGTGTTCCCTTCAGTGGGCCTGACCCGCGCCCTGGCGGGCATCAATGCGCCGGTCGATGGCCTGACCCGCGCGGATTACAGCCAGAAAAAGGGATTCGAGGGGGCCGCTTTCGATATCCGTGCGGCGGCGGGGCGGATCGATATCGGCGACTTCCACCAGCCCTTCAATGAAGCCCGTATCCGGGCAAACTACACCTCGGCAACGCATACCGCGCAGTTCGATACGTTCCGCGTCAAGTCACGGATGCTGGATACCGACCTGAAGGGCGCAGTCATTGTGCATCCGGGCGATGCCAAGGCCAAACGTGACATGGCCCTGGCGTTCAATTTTACCGGACCGCGGGTGACTGCCCGGCTGGCTGACGATTTCGCCCTGCAAACGCTAACCAACGCACGCCTCAGGGGCAGTTATGTGCCGCGTCAACGTCGCTTGCACATTGAAAGCGTAACAGGGCTGATCAATGGCGCGCCGCTGCAAAGCCAGGGTGTTGTCTACACGGACGATACAGGCGAATTGGGCGCCGACCTGACGGCGCAGATAAAGGGGCGCTTCACCAAGGAGGAGGTTTTTGCCTTCTGGCCGGAAGACCTGTCGCCGAATACACGCGCCAATCTGATCGAACGCATTCGTGGCGGGGATTTCGCCAATGCGGATTTCGTCCTCAAGGCCGAGCCGGGCGATTTCCATTATCTCGAAAACGAGGACCTGCGGCTCGATTTCGATTTCGAGAATCTTGAACTCTATCTCGAACATCGCCTGCAAAACGCCAAAGGGCTGAAAGGCCACGGCATCCTGCTGGGCAACAGCTTTGCCATGGATGTTTCCGGCGGCCGGCTGCTGGATGTCAACCTGATCAAGGGCGGGCTGAGCGTGCCCGACTTCCGCGATCGAAGGACAAAAACCCATATCTGGCTCGATGCCGAGGCGGATGTGCCGAGCGTCATCGAGGCGATCGACCCCATTACCGATAATCATCTGAGCCAGAATGGGCTGACCCGCCAGCGTTTGAGCGGCGCAGCCACCGCCCATGTCGAGATTGATTTCCCGGTCTTCGGCAATATCACCAATGATAATTTCAGCGTCAAATTTAACGGCCATATCAACAATGGCGCTTTCAAACAGGCAGCATTGGGCTGGGATATGACCCAGGGGCAACTGAACATAACCGGTGATCTGCTGGCCGATAAGCTGACCATCACCGGACCGGCGCATCTGGGGCCCTATTATGGTGATATCGGTTACCGCACGCAGATGAACGTCCGGTCGCAGGACATTGATTTCACTGGCCATTTCAATGCCGCGCAGTTTGGCGGTTCGCCGAAGGTGCCGGTGGCGATTAACGGGCAGTTTACCGTGGCTGACCGGGCCGGAAAGGGCCGGATCAGTTCGGATATTTTCCGCGGAAATGTAAGCTGGAGCGGCAATCCAGAAGGCGAGGAACAGCGCCCGACCGACATGCTGATCGAGGGCGCGATCCTTTCTGACGGTATGGAAGGGCAGGGACTGCCCATTTTCGAGCACCTGAAGCGTGAAGTCCCGACCCGCATATCCCTGTTGCGTTCCGGTGATATCTGGAGCGGCGAAATAGACGCGGAAGCGCTATCCGGCGATATCGCCTATATCCAGGGAACGCGGTCGCGGCTCGTCTATAAATCGGTTATTACGCCGGATGAAGCCGATGAAATGGGCTATGGCGCCTTGCCGATGTTCAAGGCACCGCGCCACCTGACGGTCAATATCTCACTTGATGGCCAGTCACGCGAGGCCCTGCTCAAGCTGGACCAGATGAGCGCCGTGCTGGGTTGGTCAGAGATACCGGGCACGGATGAATTGCGGCGCCGGTTAGACATGAAGGTCATGCCGGATGACTGGTATGTGCTCGGCCTGCCGAAAGCCTTTTTCACCCCGCCGGCGCCGGTCAATGTTACGGCCCTGTGGCAGCAGGACGACAAGACCCTGACCGGTGAGGTGAAGCTGCTCGATCAGACTATCAGCTTCGACATGCCCCTGCGCGGCCATGGCAGTCCGCCGCCGATCATGCTGCCCAATACCTCGGTTCCCTATGAGCTTCAGGTACGCGGCACCGCCAGCGATGCTGTGCTGGCGGGCCTGGGTTACTCGCAGACTCCCGTTCATATTGCCGGTAACGTCGGCCTGGTATTCAGTCTGTACAATACGCCAGGGCAGCCCGCCGCCGTGCTCAATCTCGATGCGACCGCCGCCCAGTTGGGTATACGGGCAACGGACTGGAACAAGCCGGTGGGCGAAGCGGCACAATTTGCCGTGTCTATCGATGAGCAGGGACCCGATGGCGGCACAAACCTGTCGCGCATCTATGGCGAGGGCGCGCATATCGGCATCGATGGACGGGCGTCATTCTCGGACGCCGGCGACCTGCAATTCGGCGATTTTTCAAAGCTTTATCTGAAGGACTTCATTGATGTTGCTTTCAAATATTATGCCGTACCCGATAGGAACACCAATATCATCTCGATCAGCGGCAATCAGCTTGATCTGCGTCCCTGGCTGGACGCCAAGAAAGAGCGCGTTCTTAAGGCCGTGACCAAGGCCGTGATCCCGACTGAAACCGTCACCGCGGGGCCGCCCGTGCCGGCGACGCACTTGGTGGTCGATCTGGCGCAATTGCGCATGGCGCCGGACGGTGTTTTCAATGATCTGAACCTGGACCTGACTTGGGATGGCCGCAATGGCCTGAGCGGCTCAGGACATGGGGAAAGCATGGATGGCAGCCCCTTCACCCTGGCCATGACTTCCGAAGGCGGCTACAGCCTGTTTACGGCCAGGACCGGCAATCTGGGCAACGTCATCGAGACAGCAACCGGCAATCACAATGTCAGGGGCGGCGTGGCCGTTATTGATGGGGTTTATGCCAATGGCCAGATAGATGCCTCGCTGCGGGGACACGATGTCCGTGCCCAGCAGATACCGATACTGGCGCAGTTGCTGACGGTGGCGTCGCTCCAGGGGCTGAACGATACCCTGGTGGGCGACGGCATCCTGTTCACCGATTTCGATTTTCCGATCCGCTACAAGGACAATGTCGTCTTTATCCGTGACGGTTATGCCAAGGGCGAGGCGCTCGGCATAAATGTCTGGGGCACAAGCGACCTGGATACAAAGGCTTTGGCCTTGAGCGGCACCCTGATCCCTGCCTACAGCCTGAATGGCATCTTCGGTGACCTCAGATCGAACGGACTTGGCCTTGTCGGGATCAAGTACCATGTCCACGGCACACAGAAGGCGCCGGAAGTGCTGGTTAATCCGCTGTCGGTCGTCCTGCCGGGCTTCATGAAGGTGTGGTTCGATTCCAGCCGCAAGGAACCGTTCCCGGCGCTTGACCTGCCGACCCTGGAAAACAAGCTCGACGACCTGCGTGACCGCAACGACAAGAGTCTCAAAAAATAGGCCGGCTGGGCTTCCAGCCGGCCTGTTCATGTTGGGGGAAATCAGACTGGCCTGACCAGAACGATCTTCTTTTTGCCCTGCGAAATCTTGATGACGCCGTCCGCATTCAGGTCGGCTTTTGTCACCAGTTGATTGCCGTCAGTAATCGCTACATCATTGACGCGCAGGCCACCGCCCTGAGCCAGGCGACGCGCCTCGCCATTGGAGGCGGTCAGGCCGATGCGGGTGGCGAGGGCCGCCAGCATGATGCCTTCCTCCACGGTGGCCGTCTCGATTTCCACGGTAGGCAGGTCGGCCGACAGCACGCCCTGTTCGAAGGCTTTCTGGGCGGTGTCGCGGGCAATGACCGCGGCTTCGACGCCGTGGACCATTTTCGTCGCTTCATCGGCCAGGATCTTCTTGGCTTCGTTGATCTCGGCGCCTTCGAGCTTTTCAAGGCGGGCGATTTCGTCCATCGGCAAGGTGGTGAACAAGCGCAGGAAGCGGCCGACATCGGCGTCTTCGGTATTGCGCCAGTATTGCCAGTAGTCGTAGGCACTGAGCATGTCGGCATTGAGCCAGATGGCGCCGCCGACCGTCTTGCCCATCTTGCCGCCTGAGGCCGTGGTTAGCAAAGGCGTCGTCAGTCCGAATGCCGCCTTGGTATTCATCCGGCGGGTCAGTTCGACACCGTTGATTATATTGCCCCACTGATCCGAACCGCCCATTTGCAGGATGCAATTATATTTTTCGTTTAACTCACGGAAATCGACCGCCTGCATCAGCATGTAGTTGAATTCCAGGAAGGTCATCGGCTGTTCACGATCAAGCCGCAGCTTGACGGAATCGAAGGTCAGCATCCGGTTGATAGTGAAATATGTGCCGAAGGTGCGCAGGAACTCGACATAGCCGAATTGCGACAGCCAGTCGTCATTATTGACCATGATGGCGTCATTGTCGTCTTCCCCGAATTTCAGGAAATTGGCGAAAACGCGTTTGATGCCGTCCATGTTGGACTGGATCTGTGCGTCGGTCAGCAGCGGGCGTTGCGTGTCCTTGAAGGTCGGATCGCCCACCTTGGTGGTGCCGCCGCCCATCAGGACAATCGGCTTGTGACCGGTTTGCTGCAACCAGTAGAGCAGCATGATCTGAACCAAGGAGCCAGCGTGCAGAGATGACGCCGTGGCATCGAAGCCGATATAGCCGGTCATCATGCCCGCCGCCGCCAGGGTGTCGAGCGCTTCGGCGTCGGTACACTGATGGATGAAGCCGCGCTCTTGCAGTGTGCGCAGAAATTCGGATTTAAAGCTGTGTTCGGTCATGATAGCTATAACAGTGTCGAAGTTGGGCCGCCTGTGTGGCCTGATATGCAGCGCAACGTCAAGACATAAGAGGCCCCGGATGATGAAAGTGCTTGGTTTTATGACCGGAACCTCGCTGGATGGCGTCGATCTGGCTGTTCTTGAGACCGATGGTGAAACGCAAGTGGTTTTCGGCCCCTGGGCTGAATTGCCCATGCCGACCACGACGCGGGAGGTATTGGAAGCCGCAATCCAGGCGGCCCTGAAGTGGCCGCGCGGCGAAGCGGAGCCGGCCATCTTCAACCAGGCCCGGCAGGCGATTGTGAAGTGTCACTTTCAGGTGGCAAGCGATTTTCTAGAGGAGAACAGCCTGAGTTTCGCTGATTTCGACGTTCTGGGCGTCCATGGCCAGACGGTCCTGCACGAACGTCCGAAAGGGGGCGTCAGAGGGCGGACGGTTCAGCTTTTCGACGGCCAGGCTTTTGCCGACCTGACCGGTGTGCCCGTGGTTTGCGACTTCCGCCAGGCGGATATCGAAGCCGGCGGCGAGGCCGCCCCCTGATGCCGGTCTATCATCAAGCCTTGGTGGAAAATGCCGGCCTTGATTTGCCTCTGGTTGTCATCAATCTTGGCGGCGTGGCCAATATCACCATGATTTCCGACAGGGGGCTTGTGGCGATGGATACCGGTCCGGCGAATGGCCTGATGGATCAATGGATGCGACGCCACGGTCGCGGCGATTTCGATCATGAAGGGCGCATTGCCGCGACCGGCAAGGTTCATGACGATATCGTCGCGCAATATATGGCACACGAATTTTTCAAGGCGGCGGCGCCGAAGTCGCTCGATCGGTATGATTTTACTTTGCAAGCCATTGAAGGGCTGAGCTTCGAGGACGGCCTGGCCACGCTCAGCGCCTTTACCCTGCAAAGCCTTCTGGCGGGCATCGACCTGACCGGCGTTAAACCGAAAGCGGTTATCCTGGCTGGCGGCGGACGGCATAACCGGCATCTGGTCGACCAGATCAAGGCGGCCCTGGCGCCGGCGGAAGTACGGCTGGCCGAAGACCTGAACTGGCGCGGCGGCGCGCTGGAGGCAGAAGGGTTCGCCTATATGGCCGTGCGTTCGCTGAAAGGGCTGCCGATTTCCTTCCCCGGCACCACCGGTGTCAAAATGCCTCTAACCGGAGGACGTGTCAGTTATCCAAAAATACGCCATCAATCACTGGCGGGTTAGAGTGCATCTCAAAAATCAGATCGGAAAACGCTCCAGGAGACGGGATATGAGAATTGCACTTATAGCGGGCTTGCTGGCGCTGACGGCCTGTTCGCCGGTTAAACCGATATCGGACGCCTCTGTGGACGCCTCTGCGGCGGCTTCATTTGCGGAGAGCGCCTCAGCGTCTCTGGCGACCGAAGCCGTGTTATTGCCGCAAGCCTTCATCGGGCACTGGGATGCCAGTCTGGATGCGTGTAAGGCAACCAGCGATATGAAAGTGATCGTTACCCAGACGGAGCTGACTTTCTGGGAAAGCCGCGGGCTCATAAAGAGCGTCACCATCAACGGTCCGGACGAGGTGACGGTCAGGGCCGCCTTTTCCGGCGAAGGCGAGCAATGGGACCGCGCCATGCACATGGTGCTGGCTGATAACGGCCAGACCCTCAAGGTGGATGATACGGCGCGTGTCCGCTGCCCGTAATAACTGTCAGTAATTACTCGCTTTCGCCTGCCATGCGGCGGTCGATATAGGCACCGACGCGGCGCTCGACTTCCGGCAGTTGCTCGTTCCAGAAGTGATTGGCTTCCGGTACCACTTCCGAGGCGATGGTAATACCCTTCTGTGTCCGCAGCTTGGCCACCACGCGATCGACTTCGGCGGTCGGCACAATCGAATCGTTGCCACCATGCAGGAACATGCCGGAGGCCGGGCAGGGGGCCAGGAAGCTGAAATCATAGGCATTGGTCGGCGGCGATACCGAGATAAACCCATCGGTTTCGGGACGGCGCATCAGCAACTGCATGCCGATATAGGCGCCGAAATCATAACCGGCCACCCAGAATTGCGAGGCGGTCGGGTTCTTGGCCTGCAGCCAGTCCAGCGCCGTGGCGGCATCCGCCAGTTCGCCGATACCGGAATCGAATTCGCCCTGGCTCTTTTGCACGCCACGGAAATTGAAGCGCAGGACCGAAAAACCGCGCGTCATGAACAGGTGGAACAATTGCACCGTGACCGGATTATTCATGTGGCCGCCCGCCTTGGGGTGCGGATGCAGAATCAACGCGATCGGCGCATTCTCTGTCTTGCCGGCGCTGTAGCGGGCTTCGATGCGTCCGGCGGCGCCGGCCAGAATGACTTCGGGCATTCAATCACCTTGTAAAATCATAAAATTGTCATGTTGCGGCGCAAAATACTTGACTGCATTAGTCGGAATTATTACATTCCAACTCACACCGCCAAAGGCAGCAATTGCGCCTCTTAGCACAAAGATTTCTCTTTGCGCAGGTTTTTGAAACAAATCCGTACAGGATCCCTCATGCGCCTATCGACCAAAGGACGTTATGCGGTCATGGCCATGACCGACCTGGCGCTGAATGCGCAGGGGAGCGAAAAGGGTGGCCGTCCCATTTCCCTGTCGGAAATTTCCGAACGGCAGCAGATTTCACTCTCCTATCTGGAACAGTTGTTTGCCCGCCTGCGCAAGGCCGGACTGGTCAAAAGCGCGCGCGGCCCTGGCGGCGGCTATACGCTGGCGCGCGAAAGCAGTGCCTTGTTTGTTTCCGAAATCGTTCTGGCCGTCGATGAGCCGATCAAGGCTACCCGCTGTTCGATGACCTCCAACAAGCTGGGGGCCAACAAGCGCCTCACCAAGGACCAGGCGGTGCGTGAAATCGGCTGTATGCCGGGCGGCCAACGCTGCCTGACGCATAATCTGTGGGAAGACTTAGGGGTAGCCATTCATGACTACCTGTCACAGGTCTCGCTGGAAGATGTCATCCGTAAACGGACGCGCAAGACGGTCCGGATCGCGACGCCGGAAGCCGTATCTCCCCTGATGGTGGAGGCGTAGATTTTGGCGAACATCCTGTATCTTGACCACGCTGCGACCTCGCCGCTTCGCCTCGAAGCGCGTGACGCCTTGCTGCGTGCTGCGGATATGGGCGGCAATGCCTCGTCAGTGCATAGTCTGGGCCGTAAGGCCAAACTGACCCTGGAAGAGGCGCGCAATGATATTCTGGTGCGTGTCGGCGCCATCGGTATCGGCGGACTGGTCTTTACTTCTGGCGGGACGGAAGCCAATGCGCTGGCCTTGCATCAGGCGAAGGGTTACGATTACACAATTGTTTCCGCAGGCGAGCATGACAGCATCTATGGCGCGGTCTCCGAAGCTGTAATTGCGCCCCTGAAAGCCTCCGGCGAGATCGATCTGACTGCGCTGGAAACCTTGTTAGAACGCGATGGTCGACCGTTTGTCTCAATCATGCTGGCCAATAGCGAAACCGGCGTGATAAATGATGTCGCCAGGGCCGCGTCACTGGTCCACGCCCGTGGCGGCTGGCTGCATGTTGATGCCGTGCAGGCCCTGGGCAAGATCGCTATCGATTTCGCCGCATTGGGGGCGGATTCGCTGTCCTTTAGCGCGCACAAGATCGGTGGCGGGCAGGGTGTGGGCGCCTTGGTCTATAACCGCGACCATACGCCAAAAGCCCTGATCACTGGCAGCGGCCAGGAACTGGGTATGCGCGCCGGCACGGAAAATATCGCCGGCATTGCCGCCTTCGCGGCGGCGCTTAAGGCTTGCCACCCCGCCTCTGAAGATTTATGCGGCGCACAAAAAGCGGTCGAGATCGCGCTAAAGGCGCTCGGCGTCACCCTATTGGGTGAAGCGGCGGCGCGTGTGCCGGGCATTCTCTATATCGCGCAAGCGGATTGGGCGTCGAACCTGCAACTGATCCATATGGATATGGCGGGTATCTGCGTCAGTTCGGGCTCCGCCTGCTCGTCGGGCAAGGTGAAGTCGAGCCGTGTGGTCACAAATATGGGACGCCCCGATTTGGCGGATAAGGTGCTTCGGATCTCGGCCGGCTGGACGACAAAGGCAGAAGACTGGCAGCGTTTTTATGACGTCTGGTCAAAGGGTTATGAAGTGTATTTGAAGCGTCATGCGAAAGAACTGGTGTAATGGCTGCGGTTAAGGAAACCATCGAGACGGTCGCCGGGCTGGAAACCTACGAGCACGGCTTTGTCACCGATATTGAAATGGAGTTCGCCCCCAAGGGTTTGAGCGCCGATATTGTGCGCTTTATTTCCGCCAAGAAGAACGAGCCGGAATGGATGCTCGACATGCGTCTGGCCGCCTATGAGCGCTGGCTCACCATGGAGGAGCCGGACTGGGCCAAGGTCAATTACCAGAAGATCGACTATCAGGATCTCTACTACTACGCCGCGCCGAAGAAGAAGGACGGGCCGAAATCGCTCGACGAGATCGATCCGGAACTGCTGAAGACCTACGAGAAGCTGGGCATTCCGCTGAAGGAGCAGGAAGTCCTGGCGGGGGTTGTCGGCGCGCCGAAATATGCGGTTGATGCTGTTTTCGACTCGGTGTCGGTGGTCACCACCTTCAAGGATGAATTAAAAAAGCATGGCGTGATTTTCTGCGCCATTTCAGAGGCGTTGCGCGAATATCCTGATCTCGTGCGTCAATATCTGGGTTCGGTCGTGCCGGTGTCGGATAACTATTTCGCCGCCCTGAATGCCGCCGTCTTTTCCGATGGCTCGTTCGTCTATGTGCCGCCGGGCGTGCGCTGCCCGATGGAGCTGTCGACCTATTTCCGTATCAATGCTGAAAACACCGGTCAGTTTGAGCGCACCCTGATCATTGCCGATAAGGGCGCCTACGTCTCCTATCTCGAAGGCTGCACGGCGCCTCAGCGCGACGAAAATCAGCTTCACGCCGCCGTGGTCGAACTGGTGGCGCTGGATGATGCCGAGATCAAGTATTCGACCGTGCAGAACTGGTATCCGGGCGATGCCGAAGGCAAGGGCGGCATCTATAACTTTGTCACCAAGCGGGCCGATTGCCGTGGCGCGCGCTCCAAGGTGTCGTGGACCCAGGTGGAAACCGGCTCGGCCGTGACCTGGAAATATCCGTCCTGCATCCTGCGCGGCGATGAAAGTGTCGGTGAGTTTTACTCGATCGCCGTCACCAATGGCGCGCAGCAGGCCGATACCGGCACCAAGATGATCCACCTGGGCAAGAACACCAAGTCGCGCATCATTTCCAAAGGGGTATCGGCGGGGAAATCGTCCAACACCTATCGCGGCCTTGTTTCGGCGCATGCAAAAGCGTCTGGCGCGCGCAACTTTACCCAGTGCGACAGCCTGCTGATCGGCAAGACCTGTGCCGCTCACACCGTGCCCTATGTCGAGAGCGATACGGCCAGGGCGCAGTTCGAGCACGAGGCGACAACGACCCGCCTGAGCGAGGATCAACTGTTCTACGCCATGCAGCGCGGCCTGTCGCAGGAAGAGGCGGTGGCCTTGCTGGTCAACGGTTTCGTGCGCGATGTGTTGCAGGAACTGCCGATGGAATTCGCCGTTGAGGCACAAAAACTGGTAGCCATCAGCCTCGAAGGCTCGGTGGGTTAGGAATTGACTATTATGCTTTCGATCAAAGACTTATCCGTCGCTGTTGACACCAAGCAAATACTGAAAGGCCTGTCGCTCGACGTGCCGGCTGGCGAAGTGCATGCCATCATGGGGCCGAATGGCGCTGGCAAGTCGACGCTCGGCTATGCACTGGCCGGCCGTCCGAACTATGAAATCAAAGGCGGCAATGTCGTGTTCAACGGCGAAGATCTGCTCGACAAGGGTGTGCATGAACGCGCGGCCGCCGGGCTCTATCTCAGCTTCCAGTATCCGCTGGAAATCCCCGGTGTGCCGGCCCTGACTTTCCTGCGCACGGCGCTCAATGCGCAAAAGAAGCTGCGCGGTGAGGCCGAGGTCTCCGCGCCGGAATTTCTCAAGCGCGTGCGTGAGGTCGCCAAGACCCTGAAGATCGACATGGAGATGCTGAAGCGTCCGCTCAATGTCGGCTTTTCCGGCGGCGAAAAAGAAGCGCATGGAAGTGCTGCAAATGGCGTTGCTGGAGCCGAAGTTCCTGATCCTCGACGAAACCGATTCCGGCCTCGATATTGATGCGCTGAAGGTCGTCTCGGATGGCGTCAATGCTTTGCGCGCGCTCGATCGCGGTATGCTGGTCATCACCCACTATCAACGGTTGCTCGATCACATAAAGCCAGACCGCGTCCATGTGCTGGTGGCCGGTAAGATCGTCCGTTCGGGCGGTCCGGAACTGGCGCTGGAACTGGAAGCCCACGGCTACGACCAGTACCTGGGGGAAGCGGCGTAATGTTGCCAGCGCTGGACATCTTTGATCCGTCGTCCTACCCGACGCGCCGCGACGAGGAATGGAAATATTCCGACCTTAGTCGCGTGCTGCGCGACGCGCCCAAGAAGGCGATGGTCGTCCGCACGCTTTCAGAACTGGAAGCGGAGCCGGATGGCTTTGTCTATTTTCCCGCCGATGAAGCCGGTTTCGAAGGTCTGCAAGCCGCGGCCGATTTCGCCATGCAGAAGGCGCACGGACGCCTCTATATCGATGGCAATGACTTCGGCGACGAGGACGGCTATCTCGGTTATCAAGGCCGTGGTGAAATCAACCTCGCCGCCGGCCAGGAACTGGTGGTCTTCGAGGACTATACCGGCGCTTTCGATTACGCCGTCCACAGCCACCTGCGTTTTACCCTGGCCGAAGGCGCGAAGCTGACGCGCGTGGTGATCCTGGACGAGCCGGAAACGGCCGTCTCTGTGCGCCAGTCAATGGTTGAGGCCGCGCCGAATAGTGTCTTCAAGCAATATGTCTTTTCATCGGGCGCGAAGTTCCAGCGCTTCGAGACGCACGTAAGTCATGCCGGTCACGGCGCGGTTGTCGAAATGAACGGCGCCTACCTGCTGAAGGACAAGCGTCATTTCGATTACACTACGCGTGTGACGCACGGCCAGATCAATGGCGTGACGGCTCAACTGGTCAAAGGACTGGTCAAGGACACCGCTACCGGCGTTTTTCAGGGCCGCATCCTGGTTGAAAAGGGCGCGGACGGCACCGATGCCCGGATGCGCCATCAGGCCCTGATCCTGAACGACGGTGCCCACATCCGCGCCAAGCCGGAACTGGAAATCTATGCTGATGACGTGCAGTGCGCCCACGGCAATACGATCGGCGCACTGGACGAAGAGGCGCTTTTCTTCTGTGAAAGCCGCGGCATTCCGGAAGAGACGGCGCGCGCCATGCTGACCCATGCCTTTGTCCTGCCGGTGGCCGATGCCATAGAGGATGAGGTATTGCGCGAAACCGTGTTGAATTTCCTGGAGAATGCGTCGGAGAGTTTTCATTCGGGAGTTGGGCATGCCCTTTGACGTTGAAAAGGCCCGCGCCGATTTCCCGATCCTGTCGCGCGAGATCAAGGGCAAGCCTCTGGTCTATCTTGACAGCGGCGCTTCGGCGCAGAAGCCCAATGCGGTGATCGATGCCATGTCGCACGCCATGCGGCACTCTTACGCCAACGTGCATCGTGGCTTGCATACCCTGGCCAACGAGACAACCGACGCCTACGAAGCTGGCCGTGAGACCGTGGCACGCTTCATCGGCGCGCAGACCAACGAAATTATCTTCACCAAGGCGGCGACGGAATCGATCAACCTGGTCGCCAATAGCTGGGGCAAAAGCCTGCAAGCCGGTGACGTGATCCTGACTACCGAGATGGAGCACCACGCCAATATCGTGCCTTGGTACATGCTGGCAGAGCGCAAGGGCGTGAAGCTGGTCTATGTGCCAATCCTGGATGACGGCTCACTCGACATGGCCGCCTTCGATCAACTGTTGACACCGCAGGTCAAACTGGTTTGCGTCGCCCACATGTCAAACGTGCTGGGCACGATCAATCCGATTGCCGATATCATTGCCAGGGCCCATGCGGTGGGTGCGAAAGTCATGGTCGATGGTTGCCAGGGCGTGGTCCATCTGCCGGTGGATGTGAAAGCGCTCGATGCTGACTTCTACGCCTTTTCGGCGCACAAGCTTTATGGCCCGACGGGGCTCGGCGTGCTCTATGCCAAGGCAGAGCTGCTCGAGGCCATGCCGCCTTGGCAAGGCGGCGGCGAGATGATCGCGCACGTCACCAAAGAGAAGATCACCTGGAACGAACCGCCGCATCGCTTCGAAGCCGGGACACCTGCCATCCTTGAAGTGATTGGCCTCAAGGCTGCCATCGATTGGCTGTCGCAATTTGACCGCGCCGAGGTAATCGCCCATGAACATGCGCTGTATCAACGTGCGCATGACGCCCTGACACAGATCAATAGCTTGCGTGTCCACGGTGAGGCATCGGGCAAGGGATCGATCCTGACCTTTTCGCTCGGCCAAGCCCATGCCCACGACGTGGCGCAGATCCTCGACCGCTACAATGTCGCCGTGCGGGCCGGCACGCACTGCGCCGAACCTTTGATGACCCGACTGGGCATGACCTCTACCGTTCGCGCCTCTATCGCCCTATATAATACGGAAGCCGAGATCGATGTCCTGGCCGAGGCTGTCGCCAAAGCCCAGTCCTTCTTTGCGTAAAGTGTGAGCCTCATGACCGAAGCTGTTGAATCACAAGAGTCCTTATTTAGCCTGGATGAGATGGGCGCCAACCAGCCGTCGGCCCTCGCGCAGGAAGAACTGACGCGTCTGACAGATGACCTGATCGCGGCCTTCAAGACGGTCTTCGATCCGGAAATTCCGGTCGATATCTATGAACTCGGCTTGATCTATCGTGTTGATGTGTCGGATGATCGTGATGTGGTTGTGGATATGACCCTGACGGCGCCGGGCTGCCCGGTGGCCGGCGAAATGCCGGGATGGGTCAAGGAAGCCGTCATGACCGTCAAGGGCGTGCGCGACTGCGATGTCAACCTGGTGTTCGATCCGCCCTGGGATTCGTCGAAGATGAGCGACGAGGCCAAGCTGCAATTGAATATGTTCTGATCATGGATATTCAAGTTACCCCTCGTCAGCGCCGCCCGCGTCCTGCCGTTGTCTCCCTGACTGACGCGGCCGCCGCGCAGGTCAAGGCCATCATGGCGAAAGCCGACAAGCCCTATGCCGGCCTTCGGGTGGGTGTGAAACAGGGCGGTTGCGCGGGGCAGGAATATGTACTGTCCTATGCCGAGGAGGTCGGGCCGATCGATGAGGTCGTCACCGACAAGGGCGTGACGATCCTGATCGAGCCCAAGGCCGTGCTCTATCTGGTCGGTACGGTGATCGATTACGAGACGACCAAACTGGCCTCGAAATTCGTGTTCAAAAATCCGAATGAAACCGATGCCTGCGGTTGCGGCGAGAGTGTGACGATCAAACCCGTTACCGCCGACTAACGCCGCAACCGCAAATTTGTACTGGAATGGGGGTTGCGGCGAGAGTGTGACGATCAAACCCGTTAATGCTGACTAACCGCCGCAAACGCTAATTTTAATTGGAATGGAGCTGCGGCGAGAACGTAACGATCAAACCTGCGGAAGGCGGATGGTCAACCGCAGGCGCGTTTGGCTGTATCTTCTTGCAGCCAGGTCAACGCGTCGTCCAGCGAGTCGAAGGATTCCCTGATGTCATGCGGGAATAGGCCGTTAACGGTATGTACGCGCCGGGCATCCAGAGGGTTGTTGACGATGATCGCTGCCTTCAGGCTGTAATTAATGCCTCGTGTGCGGTCTTCCCACCAGACGGCGAAGCGCTCAAGTTCATTGACAGCGACCAGCCCATCAGAGCGGCGGTAATCCAGAAGACGATCGTACAGCCAAGGTTCTGCGAGGCTGGCATAGGTCTCGATCCACTTGTCAATCAGGGCCTGGCTGTCAATATCGCCGCTGATATTGAAAACGATCAGATGCTGATCTTCATCAACACGGGCGCTGATACGAAAGCCGCGAGACATAAGAAACTCCATGATCCACCGGGACGGCTGATCATAGGCTGCGACCTTTAAAAAGAGACTTAATCGCTCACCAGTACTGAAGCTGCGAGCGGCTGACCTGTCGCCTCGCTGATCAATGCCTGGGAGCGTGCCTCGATCCGATAGCGCAGGGTGGCAAGGAATTCGTCCTTGCCCATGCCCGGCGGTATCGGCTCCAGAAATTCCAGGATGGCCGTGCCCGGTGTCTTCTTGTAATGATCTTCCTGCCAGAACAGCCCCAGATTGGTGGCAACCGGTACTACGGACATATTGAAGTTGTTCATCATGTGCCACACGCCGGAACGATAACGACGATAGGTGCCGGGCGCGTTCAGATGGCCTTCCGGATAGATGAGGATACTGCGACCGTCCTTTGCGGCATCGGCGGAACGGCTGGCCAAATTCTTGCGCGCTTCGATACCACCGCAGTTATTGACGACAATGGCGCCCAGCTTGGAGAGGAGGGTGCTCATAAGCGGAAATTTTTCAAGATGATCACCGGTTACGAAGGCCAGGTCATCGAACTGAGAGTAGATGCAGAAGCCATCGCCCCAGCTATGATGCTTGCAGGCGAAGATTACTGGCTGCGCCGGAATATGTTCGCGGCCGCGGACCTCCAGCCGGATGCCGGCGAAAATCCGCATCGCCTGCACCATACGACGCGTGTAGCGCTGGATAATCCATTTGACCGGTTTGCGCCCTGGGAAAAGCGTCAGAACCAGCGCCATCAGGCTGTAGGTAACTGACAAAAACCAGTAGGCGACGGCAAACAGAAAGCTGCGCATGACAGACATACCCCAAATTGACAACGCCACTTGAACAGTGTTCAAGTGGCGTTGTCAATGGAAATTCAGGGCAGGCTTAAGCCGCGTTGGAATCCGATTTAAGTGACTCGGCAATGGTCACCTTGTTGCGGCCGTTATTTTTAGACGTATAGAGCGCCTTGTCGGCCCGATCGAGCAGGTCGAAGGAATCCTCGGCATATTCGCGCTGAGCGATGCCGGCGGAGATGGTGACGGTGCCCAGGTCTTCGTTGGTGGAGCGGCGCTTCAACACGCGCGAAGCGATTTCGGTACGCGCTTCGTTAAGCAAGCGCTCGACCGTATCACAGGTTTCACCAGGGAAGAGCAGGCCGAATTCCTCGCCACCGTAACGAGCGGCCAGGCGTGGCGGACGGCCAATACGGGCCAGGACCGAGGCGACATAACGCAGAACCTGGTCGCCGGTCTGGTGGCCCCAGGTGTCGTTGAAGCGCTTGAAATGATCGATATCGATGACGGCCAGGGTGAGCGGGCTGGAAATATCGTTGCTTTCGCAGTGACGATCCAGGGCCTCGTCAAATGACTTGCGATTTGCCAGGTTTGTCAGAGCATCGGTCATTGCCTCCATGCGCACCTGATCCAGGTGCTTGCGGAGACGATTGACCTCGCGCGAGGATTCCGTGAGACGGCCTTCCAGCAGGGAATGGTGATCGAGAACAGTCGTGGTGGCTTCCGCCAGGCTGTCGATCAGGCTCTTGAGCGCGACGGCCTCAACCTCGCTCATCGACTTGCGGGCACCCTCCAGGGTTTCGCCATAGGTCTTCTGCGCCTGCTGGGCTTCGACGATGACTTCGGTGATGGACGCCAGTTCGCGGGTCAGCTTCAGGCCGGCATCGCGTACTTCATCGTTCAGCTTCAGACGGGCAATGAACTTGCTGGCCAGGCTTTCGGAAATATCTTCGGTAATGGTTTCACCGGCGGCCACCAGCCGCTGGATTTCCTGTGCCAGAGGGCATTCCGGATCGCCGGCGACATAAAGCCAGATCTCATAGTTGAGCGGGGTCGGCCAAACGCCGTGGTCCTGCATCAGGCGCAAGGCTTCGCCGGCTAGGGCATAGGCGGCAGGACTTCTTACGCTGATCTCTATGTCGTTGTTCATTCGTTCTTCTGGCCCCCTTTCAGGGACCTTCCCTGGCGGTCTCGTGCGACCTGATTCTTCGGGACGCATCTGCACCTTAAACGAACTTCTCTGACAGGCGGTTAACAGCCGGAATACAAATGCTGTAAAAATTAGTCCTTCAGAGGCGTTGCCCGCATTAAAAATGCCGGCATGTGATCACCAAAAAGGCGTGTCATTTGATGACTTGGGCTTTGATTTTTCTTCGTATTTTTCTTTCTTGCCCGTGCGGCGCGCAGCCTTGGCGGGCCGCGCCTCCTGTATATCCGGCGCCGAAATTATTTCTTCGGAAATCGGCTTTTTTTCTGCCTTAACCGGCTCGACCGGGGCAGATTGCGGAGCTGAGCGTTCGCGGGGCTTGTGATCACGCTGCGGCCTACCCCTGGTTTTGCCTGATTCGCGGCGAGGTTGCCGTGAGCCATCGCGCGGCGCATCGCTGAGTGCCGAATAATCGACATCAAGCTCAAGACCGGTCGGCTCTTTCTTGATGAGCTTGACGACCTTGTCATAGTTTTTCTCATCATGTGGCGACAGCAGCAGATAGGTTTCGCCTGTCCGGCCCGCGCGGCCTGTACGGCCGATCCGATGGACATAATCGTCGGCGTGAATTGGGGCATCAAAGTTGAAAACATGTCCCACCGCCGGGATATCCAGGCCGCGGGCGGCGACATCCGAAGCCACCAGCAGGGTCAGTTCGCCCTTGCGGAAAGCATCGAGCGTCTTCATGCGCAGCGACTGGTCCAGGTCGCCGTGGATCGGCGCCGCATTAAAACCGTGAACGCTCAGGGACTTGGCAACGATATCGACATCGGTCTTGCGATTGCAGAACACGATCCCGTTCTGGATATCCAGGGTCTTGAGCAGGGCGCGCAGGGCGATCCGCTTGGCCTTTACGTCCTTGTGCGGCACGCGCAGCACGTACTGGGTGATGTTTTCGTTGGTTGTGGCCGGGCGGGAAACCTCGATGCGGACCGGATTTTTCAGGAAGGCTTCGGTCAGGCGGGTAATTTCCGGCGGCATGGTGGCCGAGAAGAACAGGGTCTGGCGCGTGGGCGGGGTTAGCTTGAAGATGCGCTCGATATCTGGAATGAAGCCCATGTCGAGCATCCGGTCGGCTTCATCGACCACCATCATGGTGACGCCATTGAGCATGACCTTCGAGCGCTCGAAAAGGTCAAGCAGACGACCCGGCGTGGCGATCAGCACATCAACACCCTTATCGAGCTTGGCCACCTGGTCGGCCATAGAGACGCCGCCGATCAGCAGAGCCCAGTTCAGCTTGTGGTACTTGGCGTATTTCTCGAAGGCTTCGGCGACCTGGTCGGCCAACTCCCGCGTCGGCTCCAGCACGATCGCGCGCGGCATACGGGCGCGGGAACGGCCGGCGGCCAGCTTTTCGATCATCGGAAGGGTAAAGGCGGCAGTCTTGCCGGTGCCGGTCTGGGCAATACCAAGGACATCGAGGCCGGTCATGGCCACCGGAATGGCCTGTCCCTGAATAGGGGTAGGGGTATCGTAGCCGGTTTCGGCAACAGCCTTGAGGACCTGTTCGCTCAGGCCCAGATCGGAGAATTTCGTCATGACACTCTTTGAATGGAATGCATTTCCATCCGGGCAAGCGATCTTACGGGGCTGGGAATGCGGCGCGCCGATCGTGGCGCAATAGATGGGCGGCCGGTGTCCGCGAACTGGAGCAAGGCTCAGACGCAGACACGCGCGAACCGGATATTTCGGCTCGCGCGTGTCTGATACCAGAAATTACAGTAAATAACAGGCTTTTTTAAACATCCAGGTCGTCGGCGACAAACTCGGCATGATCCTGGATGTAACGGAAGCGCAGTTCCGGCTTGCGGCCCATGAGGGTCTCGACCAGGTCTTCGACATCTTCCTCATCATGGGGCAGGGTAACGCGGGCAAGAGTCCGCGTCTTTGGATCCATGGTGGTTTCCTTGAGCTGGGCCGGCATCATTTCACCCAGGCCCTTGAAGCGGCCGATTTCCGGTTTCTTGCCTTTGAAGTGCTTTGCCAGGATTTCGGCACGATGCGCGTCGTCCTTGGCGTAATGCGTTTCCTTGCCATGGCTGATTCGATAAAGCGGCGGCATGGCCAGGAAGAGATTGCCGTTGCGGATCATGTTGGGCATGGTCCGGTAGAAATATGTGATCAGCAGGCTGGCAATGTGAGCGCCGTCAACATCGGCATCGGTCATGATAATAATGCGCTCGTAACGCAGATCCTCTTCCTTGAACCGGGCGCCGGGCTGAACACCCAGCGCCAGGCCGAGGTCAGACAGTTCCACATTGGCGCGGGCTTTTTCACCGGTCGCCGAGGCCACGTTCAGGATCTTTCCGCGGAGGGGCAGGATGGCCTGGGTATTGCGGTTGCGGCCCTGCTTGGCGGAGCCGCCGGCCGAATCACCTTCGACGATGAACAGTTCAGTGCCCACAGCGTCCTGGCGGGCGCAATCGGCCAGCTTGCCCGGCAGGCGCAGCTTGCGCGTAGCGGAGGCACGCGCCACTTCCTTGTCCTTGCGGCGCTTCAGACGCTCCTCGGCGCGCTCGACGATAAATTGCAGGATGCGGTCAGCCTGCTTGGGGGATGAGGTCAGCCAGTGATCGAACGGATCAGCCAGGGCTTTTTCCACCAGGCGTTGGGCGTCGCTGGACGACAGACGATCCTTGGTCTGGCCCTGGAATTCCGGGTTGCGGATAAAAACCGAGATGACGATCCCCGCCTGCGCCGCCACGTCCTCTGCCGTAATCAGGCCGCCGCGCTTATCGCCGGTCATTTCGGCATAAGCCTTCAGCGATCGGGTAAGGGCGGCGCGCAGGCCGGCCTCGTGCGTACCACCATCGGGCGTCGGGATGGTATTACAATAGCTCTGGCAGAAACCGTCATGTTCGCCGAAACCGGCACCGGACCACACCACGGCCCATTCCACCGCGCCAGCCTCGCCTTTACGCTCGACGCGGCCAGAGAAAATATCGCCCAGGGTTTCGGTATCCTTGACACGCTCGGCCAGGTAATCCGCCAGGCCGTTCGGGAAATAGAATTTATCCTCGGCCGGTGTCTGGTCGTGGATCAGTTCTGGTGCGCATTTCCAGAAAATCTGTACGCCGCGGAAGAGGTACGCCTTGGCCTTGGCCATGCGGTATACGCGCGCCGGCTTGAAACGGGCCTCAGGCCCAAAGATTTCCGGATCGGGCAGGAATCGTTCCAGAGTGCCCTTCTTCTTTGAGGGGCCGACCTGAATGACATCGGTCAGCTTATGTCCCTTGGAGAAGTTCTGCTGCCATTCGTAACCATCGCGCCAGACAGTCACTTCCAGCTTTTCGGACAGGGCGTTGACCACCGAAATACCGACACCATGCAGCCCGCCGGAGGTTTCATACGCCTTTCCGGAGAACTTGCCGCCGGAATGCAACATGGTCAGGACGACTTCGAGCGCCGACTTGCCGGGATATTTCGGGTGCGGATCAACCGGAATGCCCCGGCCATCGTCGCGGACGCTTAAGTACCCGTCCTTGTCCAGCTCCACCCAGATCGCCTTGGCGTGACCAGCTACAGCCTCGTCCATGGCGTTATCAAGCACCTCGGCAAAGAGGTGGTGAAGCGCTTTTTCATCTGTGCCGCCGATATACATGCCGGGGCGCTTGCGGACAGGCTCCAGACCTTCAAGCACCTCGATGCTTGAAGCGCCATAACCGGGATCTACCGTGACCGGCGCGTGCTGTTTGGCAGCCGCAGGCGTGGTCCGGGCAGCGGGCGCCGGGGCTTCCGGTGATGGCGAGGCGGGCTTTTCAGGCTCATCCCCAAAAAGCGAGGATTGCGGGATATTGGACGTCATAACTTTAACATGGGGTGATTCGGCTCTCAGTCATAAAGAGGCAACAAGCAACCCACAATTAAAAAAGGCCGCGAACCCAAAGGTTCGCGGCCAGCTATTTCTTTGCCCTTGGTCAGGCTTAGAATTTTAGAACGACGCCTTGATGGTGGCGGCGAAGGTCGAAGGTTGCTTCGACGCGTCGGCCCAGCGCAGGTCAAGACCCAGGGTGTCATTGATGGCGTAGGTGACACCGATATTCTTGGTGGTGTAGCCGTACAGCTCGTAATTGCCCAGGGCGCCCGAAACCGACCACTTGTCGGTCAGCGGATACGACGCGTTAACTTCGTAATACGGATCTTCCAAGCCGTCGGTGTCGAGGTACATGGCGGCGCCGATCGTGCCCTTGCCCATCGGATGGTTGACGGCGGCCTTCAGCTCGCTGATCACGTCACCGCCGGAGGACGGGTAGGTGTAAGCAACCACGCCGAAGTCGAAGTTGAAATTGCCGGCCGAAGGCGTCAGGCCCATATACAGGTCGAGTTCGGTATCGGCATTGCCGTCGCCGTAAGGGAAGTCAACGTTCGAGGCCCAGGCGCCTGCATAGAAGATGCCCTTCGAGTAGTCGATGCCGCCTTGCAGGGCCGCGTTGTTGTCGGTTTGGGTGACACCGCGCCAGACATAGTTGCTGGTCACAGCGATATTGTAGCTCAGGTGACCGGCATCGTCTTGAGCCATTGCAGCCCCGCCGGCGAAAAGTGCGCTGATGGCAACAGCGGCGACAAGAGTCTTTTTCATGATCATATCCCAGTTCAGTGGTTGGCGCCGGTTCGTAATGGCCGGCTCAGGAGGATTTGGTGTGTGACGGTAAAACCGAAGTTAATGTAGCAAGTTTTTGGGGCGAGCAAAGTCCCCCAATGTCATTTAGCAACGCTTTGATGTATATTTACAACGTTTGTTTCAATGGCTTAATGCGCCCCGGCCGTACTTGAAACCACGCGTGATGACATTGATTTTCAGCCGGTTTTATTTGCCGCGGCGGCGGTCGTCATAATTATGAAATTAAAAAGTCAAATAAATCATATAGTAGCAAGGGTAACCGTATCGCGGTGCAAAAGGTGAGGGCCGCGTCCGGAAACGCGGCCCTCTGTTACCAGCTTAGAAAGCAGCCTTAAGCGTGACGGCGAGACGGGCCGCCGACGGCTTGATCACTTCCGGAATGTTGGTGTCGGACGCGCGAACATCGACCGAGAAGACCGGGGTGATGGCATAGGTCAGACCGAGGTTTTCGGTCGTGTACTTGAAGCCAGCGGTCTTTTGTTCACCAACGGCGCCCGAAACGCTGAGCTTGCTGGTCAGCGGGTAGGAACCGTTGATTTCATAATACTCGGTATCATCAACATCGGTGTTATAGAAATAGGCGGCGCCGATGGTGCCCTTGTAGAACGGGTGGCTGACGGCGGCCTTCAGTTCGGTCGAATCAAGGGTATCGTCATTGTAGTTATAGTAGATGGCGCCCAGATCGAAGGTGAAGTCCTTATAGACCGGCTTGATGCCGGCATAGAGATCGAGTTCGTAGTCGGCGAAATCGACATTGGACGCCCAGGCGCCGGCGTAGAACAGGCCGTGCGAATAGTCGATACCGCCCTGGATGGCCGGATCGCCTGCCGTCTGGCTGACACCGCGGAAAACGTAATCGCTGGTGGCGGCAACGTTATAGCTGAGAGTGCCGCCAGCGAATTCAGTGGCGGAAGCCGAACCGGCGATGACGGCAGCGGCGATGGCCGTAGTGGCCAGGAGCATATTTTTCATTATTGTGTCCTCAGATTGAGTTTGTGTGCCAAACCCCATCCGAAGCGTTTCCCGCGCCAGTTATGGTAAAATATTGCGGCGCGGAATCAGATTACATTTTTATGACAGTCACTCCAACACCTGTGATTACAAAACACACGCCTGTGGCATATTTGCATTGAATGCGGTCAAAAGGTGGCAAAAAAATTAATTGCAACAAGGCTGTGGATAAAAAACGGAGCGCTCCATAAAGGGGCGCTCCGTCTCTTTTGTGCAACTGATTAAAAATGGTAGCTTAGTGATCCATGACTTCGTCATGAAGCGAGGCATCAAGGCCGGCTTCTTCCTGATCGGCCGTCACGCGGAGACCCGTCGTGAACTTGCAGATGATCAGGATGACGAGAGTGCCAAGGGCGGACCAGCCGATGGTGACGCCCAGGCCGATCAACTGCTTCACGACCGTGGCACCTTCGGCCAGGGAGTTTACCGTGGTGTCGGCAAACAGACCCGTCAGGATGGCGCCCAGGAAACCGCCGGCACCATGGATGCCGAAAGCGTCGAGGGAATCATCGTAGCCAAGCAGCTTCTTCATCCAGGTGGCCGAGACGTAGCAGACCGGACCGGCGACCGCACCGATGATCATGGCGCCCGTCGGATTGACGAAACCACAGGCCGGGGTAATGGCGACCAGGCCGGCGACCAGGCCGGATAGGATGCCGATCAGCGACGGCTTGCCGCGGAAGATCCATTCGACGACCTTCCAGGTCAGGCCGGCGGCGCAGGTGGCCAGCAGGGTGTTGAGCAGGGCCACCGAGGCGACTGCATCGCCCGTCCATTCCGAACCGGCATTGAAGCCGATCCAGCCAACGAACAGCAGGGACGCGCCGATCAGGACGAAGATCGGGTTGTTGGCGGGCATTGATTCCGTGCCGTAGCCCTTGCGGCGGCCGAGGAAGAGGGCCGCCACCAGACCGGCGACACCGGCATTGACGTGAACGACCGCGCCACCGGCGAAGTCCTTGACGCCCAGGGTGCCGAGGAAGCCACCACCCCAGACCATGTGACAGATCGGGGCGTAGACCAGGATGGACCACAGAGCCATGAAGAGGATCAGGCCGGAGAACTTGACGCGCTCAGCAAACGCACCCGTGATCAGGGCAGGCGTGATGATGGCAAAGGTCATCTGGTAGGAAATCCATGTGTATTCCGGCACCGAGGCTGTAGCCATGTAGGCCGTATTCGGCGTGACGTGGCTGAGCATGGCCGTATCGAAGCCGCCGAAGTATTGGTTCAGCAGTTCGCCACTGAAACCAAACAGGTCGGTGGCGGTGCCGAACGACATGCTGTAGCCGACAACGTACCACAGGACCGCAACAACGGCCGTGACGCTGACCGACTGGGTGACGGTGGCAATGACGTTCTTGCGGCGGACCATACCACCGTAGAAGAGGGCGAGGCCCGGCAGGGTCATCATCAGCACCATGGCGGTGGAGAAGATGAGGTAGGTGGTGTCGGCCTGGCTGAGTGCCAGTTCTTTCTGCGACGCCAGCAGGGCGGGCGCCGGAGCGGCTTCAGAAGTCGCTTCCGAAGCCGCGGTTGATTCCGCAGCGGAGGCCGCATCGGAGGTTACGGCTTCAGCAGAGGCCGCGGCCGACTCCTGAGCCAGAGCGAAACTGGCGACGGGTGCCGCCAGCAGAAGAGTCGCCGCCGCGGCGATGACTTTCGAGAGTTTGATCCACGTTTTCAAAGTATCCCCCTTGGATAGCGGATATTGCACCTGCTCACAGTGCCGTGACTGCAAACTATCGCAAGTGCTTTATGGAGCGGATCAGGGGAGAAGGGGGTGCACGTGCCGCCTTGCGTCATTTATGTGTCGGAATGCAGCTAAATAGCGTGAAAACAAAGAGTTTTTGTTCGGTTTCATTTGCAATTATAATGATATCATATGAAACTATAAAATGTAATACAATAGAACCCGATCTCGGCCTTGCCGTTTCAATTGTGCGGCGCAAAGAAAACAGGCCGCTCCTTTACGGAACGGCCTGTTGTGAAATTCATGTCCTGGGACAGGAAATTCAGCTTAGCACTTGTAATACATCTCGAATTCGATCGGGTGCGGACGCAGTTCGAGGTTCATCACTTCTTCCATCTTCAGTTCGATGTAGGAGTCGATGAAGTCGTCGTCCATCACGCCGCCCTTCTTGAGGAAGGCGCGATCCTTGTCGAGGTTCTCCAGGGCTTCACGCAGGCTGCCACAGACTTCCGGGATGTTCTTTTGCTCTTGCGGCGGCAGATCATACAGGTTCTTGTCGGCCGGCGCGCCCGGATCGAGGCGGTTTTCGATACCGTCAAGACCGGCCATCAACAGGGCGGTGAAGGTTAGGTAAGGGTTGCCCATCGGATCCGGGAAGCGGGCTTCCAGGCGCTTGCCCTTCGGCGACGACACCCACGGAATACGGATCGAGGCGGAACGGTTGCGGGCCGAATAGGCCAGCTTGACCGGGGCTTCATAACCCGGAACCAGGCGCTTGTAGCTGTTGGTCGTCGAGTTGGAGAAGGCGTTGATCGCCTTGGCGTGCTTGATAATGCCGCCGATGTACCACAGGCAGAGATCCGACAGGCCGGCATACTTGTCGCCGGCGAAGAGCGGCTTGCCGTCCTTCCAGATCGACTGGTGGACGTGCATACCCGAACCGTTATCACCGAACATCGGCTTGGCCATGAAGGTCACCGACTTGCCGTAGGCATGGGCGACGTTCTGGACGACGTACTTGTAGAGCTGGGTACGGTCGGCCATGGTCAACATGTCCGAGAACTTCAGGCCGAGCTCGTGCTGGGCCGGCGCCACTTCATGGTGGTGCTTTTCCGGTTCCATGCCCAGTTCGCCCATGATCGACAGCATTTCGCCGCGGATGTCCTGAGCCGAATCGACCGGGTTGACGGGGAAGTAACCGCCCTTAGGCCCAGGGCGATGGCCCATATTACCTTCCGGATAGACCTTGGCCGAGTTGTGCGGCAGTTCGGTCGAGTCGAAGGCGTAGCCGGTGTTGTCCGGCGTGATCGACCAGCGGACGTCATCGAACATGAAGAATTCGGCTTCCGGGCCGAAATAAACCGTGTCACCGACGCCGGCCGACTGCGTATAGGCCAGGGCCTTCTTGGCGATCGAGCGCGGATCGCGGTTGTAAGGCTCGTTTGTGTCGGGATTTACAACGTCGCAGAACATGAACAGGGTGGTCTGCTGATAGAACGGGTCGATATAGGCTGTGTTCAGGTCAGGGCGCAGCTTCATGTCGGATTCGTTGATCGCCTTCCAGCCGGCAATCGAGGAACCATCGAACATGGTGCCGTCATCGAGGAAATCTTCGTCGACGAGGTCGATGTCGAAGGTCACGTGTTGCATTTTGCCGCGCACATCGGTGAAACGCACGTCAACATACTTGACGTCCTTTTCCTTGATGAGCTTGAGAATATCTGCAGATGTCATATTTGACGCCCCATTAAGCCTGTAATTAATAAAGTGGGGGAGACGAAACGCCGGCGTTGGTTAAACCGCCTGCGGCCCGGACTCTCCGGTTCTGATGCGGACGACGTCGAGGACATCGCTCACAAAAATCTTGCCGTCACCAATCTTTCCCGTGCGGGCCGCCGTCTGGATGGCTTCCAGGGCAGCCGGTGCGAGGTCGTCGGCAACAACCAGTTCGATCTTGATCTTCGGCAGAAAATCAACAACGTATTCGGCCCCTCGGTAGAGTTCCGAGTGGCCTTTCTGGCGGCCATATCCCTTGGCCTCCAGCACGGTCATGCCTTGTACGCCGATTTCCTGAAGGGCTTCCTTCACTTCGTCGAGCTTAAAGGGTTTGATGACGGCTTCTATCTTTTTCATGAGCTATCCATAAAACTGTAGACCGTTCAGCCCCGTAACTTGTTTGCATTGCGCAAGAATGCAAGCTCATTTCCGGCGAGCGATCTCACATGGCTGTAAAACTTGCTTACGATGCGTGAACGGTGGGTGCCGCAGCCTTTAGCGGCTGGCGGCGTGGAATTCAAAAGGAAAATGCGTTTTAGCGCGATTTGCGCGCTTATAAAGAGAAAATTTACCCGACTCGGCGGGCTGTCCCCTAAATTGGCGAAAATACGTTTCCACTGCAATTATTTTGGCGGATTGCAGATGCAAAATCGCTGTCCGGTCGTCTGAATTGACGCGGCGCAGCATTATAGGCTTCGTGATTCATTTTCATGACACTTGACTGAGGCTGCGCTTTGGGTCAGACAGCGCCCCCTCGGACCTGCGTCCTCTGGCGTCCGATATTCAAGCTGGCACATGCGGATGTGGCGGAACTGGTAGACGCACTGGGTTTAGGTTCCAGCGCTGCAAGGCGTGGAGGTTCGAGTCCTCTCATCCGCACCAGCATTTATTGACACTCGTTGAATTTGAAACAGGGGTGGCGCAATGGTCGTGCCTCGGCTAGTGTCGGCGCCTGATACCGCTTAGGGGCCGTGCATGAAGTCGAAATTCGCGTTGTTCATTCTTTTCGCCATGATCGCCGGCGTCGGCGCCGGCTGGGCCAGTCACGAATATCTGGCCGCCGAAAATCTGGCGACGGCGACCACGATCTTCGGCCTGCTGACCAAGATTTTCATCACCCTAATCAAGATGATCATCGCGCCCCTGGTTCTCTTCACCCTGATCGCCGGCATCGGCCACATGGAAGACGCGGCCTCCGTCGGGCGTGTAGGCATCAAGGCGCTGGCCTGGTTTCTGCTGATGTCGATTGTCTCGCTGGTCATAGGCATTCTGATGGTCGAATGGCTGAAGCCCGGCGTCGGCATGAGCCTGCAAGTGGCGGGTGAAGCGATCAAGGTGCCATCGACCGAAGGCTTCACCATCGAGAAGTTTATCGAGCACCTGATCCCGTCCTCGATCATCAAGGCGATGGCCGATAACGAAATCCTGCAAATCGTCATCTTCGCGGTGTTCGTCGGCACGGCCATATCCATGCTGGAAAAGAAGTCGCCGCGCGTCATGGAACTGGCCGAGGAAGCCTCGGCCATCATGCTGAAGGTGACTGAGATCGTCATGAAATTCGCGCCATTTGCCATCTTTGGCGCTTTGGCTAAGACGGTGAGTGAGCAGGGGCTGCCGATCCTCGTTACCTACGCCAAGTTCATGGCCGGGTTCTATGGCGCCATGGGCGTGCTTTGGGCGTTGCTGATCGTCATTGGCTTCCTGTTCCTCGGCGGCCGGATGCTGCGGGTGCTGGGCGTTATCCGCGAACCGACCCTGCTGGCCTTTTCGACCGCCAGTTCCGAAGCCGCCTATCCGAAATTGCTGGCCGGCCTGCCGACGGTCGGGATTTCACGCAAGATCGTGTCGTTCGTCCTGCCGCTCGGCTATTCGTTCAATCTCGACGGCTCTATGATCTACTGCACCTTCGCCACCCTGTTCATCGCCCAGGCATATGGCGTCCATTTTACCACGGCCCAGATCATCATGATGCTGTTCCTGCTGCTGATTACCTCCAAAGGCATTGCCGGGGTGCCGCGCGCTTCGCTGGTGGTCATCATGGCGACCCTGGCCTATTTCGGCCTGCCGGCGGAATGGATCGCGCTTGTGCTGGGTGTCGATCACCTGCTCGATATGGGGCGTTCGGCCACCAATGTGCTGGGCAACAGCGTCGCCTCGGCGGTTATTGCCAAGTGGGAAAAGCAGCTTGATGTCGAAGAGCCGTTAAAACTTTAAGTGCTCTTGTCGAAGTGGGGTTCCGGCGGTGGCGCGGCCGTAAAGTGATAGAGTGGCTTGTTGAGGGATCGTGGCGACAGGCTGTCGCGGTCCACCCACTGCGTCGCCTGCATCTGCCATTTGCCAGCGGCGTCCTTTCCGATATCTGCCTTAAAATAGAAGGCGAAACTGTCATAGGGATTTGAACCGTTAGGCCCTTCATTGTGCCAGCAGGTGGCGGTAAAATGCGTGGCGTCCTGCCAGACCATGGTGGTGCAGTGGGCCGGAAATATCACCACATCGCGGATATGCGGCCAGTCAGCGAGGGTGAGCGAACCTTGTGTCAGGTCAGCACGGTCGAAGCCCGAAGCCAAAACGCGGCCATCGGGTGAGGCGGAGGCTTCCTCGCGGACCACATATTTGTCGCTGTTGGGCAGGACTAGATAGGTGTTTTCAGAGTTGGCGAAATGGCAGGTAACGCCGGCCACCGGGTATAGCTCTCCATCCTTGCCGCGCAGCTTCATCACACCGGTCAGGAAGTAGCGCTGGCAGCCCTTTGGATCATTCGTGTAGGTGGTGACCGCTTCTCCCTTGTGGAAAATCGTCAGTTCGCGGTCATTGCGCAGGGCCAGGCCGGGATTGGCGTCTATCAGCGCCGCTTCCACCGCTATGGTGCGCTTTTCCTGTTCCGATCCTTCGAAGGTGGGATCGACACCTTCGGCACGTTGTGGCGGCGCCTTGTGGCAGCCAGCCAGAGTGAAGATAAGGACGAATGAAAGAATAAGACGCAAACGAACCTCCCTGATTGCGTGGCAAACCTGAACGGAATTTTGCAAAAAATCAGGCTGGAACGCGCAGGCGGGGAGGTTGGCCGCTATAACCATTAAAATTCCCACACGAGCCGACATTTCCCCGACATAAACGTTGACCTCGCCCGCAATCATGCCATAAGGGCACATCTTTTGGCGCCCAGGCTCAAGCAGGGGCGCTTTGTCGCTATTATTAACCGCCCGTGCGGGCCTGACGCGAGGTCAGGGGCCAAACCGGCATAAGGTAACTGATCGATGCAAGTCGTTGAAAAACTGAATGAAGGCCTGAGCCGCGTCCTCGAAGTCACTATCGCCAAGGGCGATCTGACGCAAAAGCTGGACGCCAGGATCGCGGAAATCACCCCCAAGATGAATATCAAGGGCTTCCGTCCGGGCAAGGTGCCGCAGGCCCACGTCCGCAAGATGTACGGCAAGGAACTGATGGGCGAAATCATTCAGGAAACCCTGAACGCCACGACCGAGCAGGCGATGAAGGATGCCAATATACGCCCCGCCAGCCAGCCCGAACTGAAGCCGATCGGCGACATCGAAGGCGTGATCGACGGCAAATCCGACCTGGCCTATGAAATCGCCGTCGAAATGATGCCGATTTTCACGCCGATCGAACCGGCCTCGATCGAACTGACCCGCCCGGTCTATGAGCCGACCGACGCTGATATCGACGAGGCCCTGAAGACCGTTGTCGCCGGCTCGAAGCAGTTCGAAGCCAAAACCGGCAAGTCGGTCAAGGCCGCTGACGGCGACAAGCTGATTATCGATTTCGTCGGCAAGCTGGGTGATGAAGTGTTTGAAGGCGGTTCGGCCGAAGGCGCTGAACTGATCATCGGTTCGGGGCAGTTCATTCCGGGCTTCGAAGAGCAACTGATCGGCGCCAAGAAGGGCGAAGTGAAGACGCTCAACGTCACTTTCCCCGAAAACTATGGCGCGAAGAACCTGGCTGGCAAGGCCGCGACCTTCGAGACCACCGTTCAGGACATCCTGGCGCCGAAAGAAGGCGAAGCCGATGACGAACTGGCCAAGAGCCTCGGTCTGGAAAGCCTGCAAGCCCTGAAGGACATTCTGAAGACGCAACTGCAACAGCAGTACGGCCAGGCGTCGCGCTTCAAGATGAAGCGCGCCCTGCTGGACGTGCTTGACGAAAAGCACAGCTTCGAACTGCCGAAGCGTATGCTGGAAGCCGAATTCAACGGCATCTGGCAGCAGGTCGAGCAGGACAAGGCCAATGGTCAGCTCGCCGAGGAAGATGCCGGCAAGTCCGAGCAGGAACTGAAGGACGAGTATATGAAAATCGCCGAGCGCCGCGTGCGTCTGGGCCTCGTGCTCGCCGAAATCGGCACCCGCCAGAACGTCCAGGTCACTGACCAGGAAGTCAACCAGGCCATCATGCAGGAAGCCCGCAACTATCCGGGCCAGGAGCGCCAGGTGTTCGAGTTCTACACCAAGAACCCCGGCGCCGCCGCTCAGATCCGCGCGCCCATCTACGAAGAGAAGGTTTGCGACCTGATCTTCTCGCTGGCCAAGGTCACCGACACGCCGATCAGCAAGGAAGACCTGCTGAAGGAAGAGGAAGAAGCCTAAGCTTTCGACTTGCAAGCGAATTAAGAAGAGGCTCCGGAAAGGGGCCTCTTTTTTATGTCTAGCCTCTGGTCAGCCGCGTAATCTGTGAGATAAAGGGGCTGCGCCGGGCTCAGCCGGCTTAGGGGGAAACTTCCATGCGTAAGACACTTATCGCGCTCGTAAGCGGCGCCATGCTCATTGCCATGCCGGCCATCTGCCAGGCCCAGGCGGCCGAACCGGCGCCGCCTGCGGAAAAAATCGCTCTGGTGAAACGGTATTTCAACGCCATTCATTTCGAGCAGATGATGACGGGAGTCGTTAACCAGATAACGCCGGCCATGATGGCCCAGGTCCGTAAGTCGCATCCGGAACTGACCGATACCGAATTCCAGGCGGCGACCGACGCCATTACGGAAAGCACCGGCGATTTCATCAAGAAGATGACCGACGCCTCGATACCGGTTTATGCTGATATCTTCACGGTCGAGGAACTCACGAAGATGGATGAGTTCTATGAAACACCTATTGGGCAATCGATCATGGCGAAGGTGCCGGAAGCCTCGCAAAAACTCATGCCGACCGTCATGGCCCTGATGCCCGACTTCCAGGCCGATGTACAAAAGCGCCTGTGCGCCAAGATCGACTGCTCGGCGAAAAAGACCGACAAGCCGGCTTGATATAATCCGCTTTGAATTTTGATGCCCGGCTGAGACATGCTGTCTTCCCGAAACAGGAGGACAGCATGTCGACAGCCAGACAAGCCACGAATAAACCCAGTGCCGATAAACGCGCGGCGCGGACGGATGCGGCCCATCGCTCCCAATGCGATGATCCGGCGGAAGGTGGTAATATTCAGGAGGGGCGACTGCCCAAATCGCAGTCCGGGCGCCCGCACAGGCAGGGGCAGGGCGTGGATGAGACAGGCAAGGACAGCAAGGCGCCACATACGGTTCGGTAGTGACGCGATCGCCACTTGAAATCCTGTGGGTAAATTGCCAAGTTGAGTCCCGGCTGGGACGCATCCACTTACGGTTAAGAACTTTAGCCCTATATCTGCGGTCAGCTTCGATATTTATTCCAGATAAGGATTCGTGATGCGCGACCCCGTAGACCACCTGACCATGAACCTTGTGCCCATGGTCGTCGAGCAATCCAGCCGGGGAGAGCGTTCCTACGACATCTTCTCGCGTATGCTGAAAGAACGCATCATCTTCCTGACCGGTCCGTTTGAAGACGGCATGGCCAGCCTGATCTGCGCCCAGCTCCTGTTCCTTGAGTCGGAAAACCCGAAGAAGGAAATCTCGATGTACATCAATTCGCCCGGCGGTCAGGTGACCTCCGCCCTGGCGATCTACGATACGATGCAATACATCAAGTCGCCGGTTTCGACCGTCTGCATGGGCATGGCCGCTTCGGCCGGCTCGCTCATCCTGCAGGCCGGTGAAGCCGGTCAGCGTATCTCGCTACCGAACTCGAAGATCATGGTCCACCAGCCTTCGGGCGGTGCGCGTGGTATGGCTTCGGATATCGAAATCCAGGCCGAGGACATGCGCAAGACCAAGAAGCTGCTCAACGAAATTTACGTCAAGCACACCGGCCAGTCTTACGACACCATCGAAAAGACCCTGGACCGCGACCGTTACATGACGGCCGAGGAAGCCAAGGAATTCGGCCTGATCGACCACGTATATGAAAAGCGTGCCGATGCCGAAAAGGAAGCGTCGTAAGTCTTACGACTTTTGAAATGCAAGCGGGCGTCCGGAGCGATCCGGGCGCCCGCTTTCGTTCATGGCTTCTGTGTGAAAACGCGGTAGTGGCCCTGACGCGCCGCCGCCAGCATTTCGGTATCGCCCGCGGTATCGCCATAGGCGGCTTCGAGATCGAGCGCGTCGCCGAAAGCTTCGCGCAGGCGCGACATCTTTTCCTCGCCCCGGCAGTTCAATCCGGTCAGTTCAGGCAGCAATGTGCCGCGTTCGGAGAATTTCAGCCGTGTGCCGATAACGCGATCAGCACCGATCAGCCGCCCAAAAGGACCGACCAGCAGTTCCGGCGAGGCGGTGACGATGACGCGCAGGCGATCCGGCTGGTCATGCGTCTGCCAGGCGACCAGAGCATCTGGCCGAAACAGACCCTTGCCGGTTTTGGTGACGAATGCCTTGACCAGAATTTCAAGCTCCCTTTGAGATATATCGCCTAACAGGCTGTGTAATAAGCGTGCTTTCAGGGCGCCGCGATCCCTCGTTTTCGCATAATCGATCAGCATATGCGGCCGGAACGCAAGCGCACTTGCCATCTGCAAGCTACCCTTGGTGGCTTGCAGAAAGGCGATAAAACTGTCCTTGCAGGTCAGGGTGCCGTCAAAATCGAAGGCGATTATCTTTTTCACATCGGGCGTGGCCTTTGCGCCGCGCTTTGCGGAACCTGCGGTTTTTCCAGCGATTTTTTTCAACATAAGCGGTAAAAACTTTCAAAGACAGCCCGCATGGCTTTCAATATCTATCTCTTATCCCATATAAAGATAGTTAAGCGAGACGTAGCGCGTGTTGGCCGGTTGAGGCGTGGTCTAAACTGTGCATAAATACGTATCGATACGTTGGATATAAGGGGTATCTGTGCCAAAATCAGCCTTTGTTAAGGGCTGCGGCTATAGGATACCCTGTAATTTGGGCCGGCGACTCATGTTATGCGAGTCGTTCAGCGCCGGCCACTTGAGGTGAAGAAGCATATGACCAAAGCCGCGACGGGCGACAGCAAAAGCACTCTGTATTGTTCTTTCTGCGGAAAGAGCCAGCATGAAGTGCGCAAACTTATTGCCGGCCCCACCGTGTTTATCTGCGATGAATGCGTTGAGCTGTGCATGGACATTATCCGCGAAGAGCACAAGATCGCCTTCGTGAAATCGAAGGACGGTGTCCCGACGCCGAAGGAAATCCGCGAAGTACTCGATGATTATGTCATCGGCCAGAGCCAGGCGAAGAAGGTTTTGTCGGTCGCGGTTCACAACCACTACAAGCGCCTCAATCACGCCCAGAAGGGCAATGATGTCGAGCTGGCTAAGTCGAACATCATGCTGATCGGCCCGACCGGTTCCGGCAAGACCCTGCTGGCCCAGACACTGGCCCGCATTATCGACGTGCCGTTCACCATGGCCGACGCCACCACGCTGACCGAAGCCGGTTATGTCGGTGAAGACGTCGAGAACATCATCCTGAAGCTGCTGCAGGCCGCTGATTATAATGTCGAACGCGCCCAGCGCGGCATCGTCTATATCGACGAAGTCGACAAGATTTCGCGTAAAAGCGACAATCCCTCGATCACCCGCGACGTGTCGGGCGAAGGCGTCCAGCAGGCGCTGCTCAAGATTATGGAAGGTACGGTCGCCTCTGTGCCGCCACAGGGTGGCCGCAAGCATCCGCAGCAGGAATTCCTGCAGGTGGATACGACCAACATCCTGTTCATCTGCGGCGGCGCTTTCGCTGGCCTGGAAAAGATCATTTCCGGCCGCGGTAAGGGCACCTCGATCGGTTTCGGTGCTTCGGTAAAGGATCCGGAAGATCGCCGCACCGGTGAAATCCTGCGCAATGTCGAGCCGGATGACCTGATGAAGTTCGGCCTGATCCCGGAATTTATCGGCCGTCTGCCGGTTTTGGCCACCCTGGAAGACCTTGACGAAGTGACCCTGGTCAAGATTTTGACCGAGCCGAAGAACGCCCTGATCAAGCAGTATCAGCGCCTGTTCGAAATGGAAAACGTCACGCTGAACTTCACCGAAGAGGCTCTGCTGGGCGTTGCCCGTCGTGCCATTCAGCGCAAGACCGGCGCGCGCGGCCTGCGGTCTATCCTCGAAGGCATCCTGCTGGAGACCATGTACGAACTGCCGACCATGCAGGGCGTCGAGGAAGTGGTCATCAATGGCGAAGTCATTGAAGAGCGCGCCCAGCCGCTGCTGATCTATGCTGAAAAACGTTCCGGCGGCGCGGCTTGATCTACGCTGATGGGCTGCAACCCGTCATCCGGATGCGATGCGGTGCTCACGTATAAATATACGCTCCGCTCCGCGTCTCGTCGGCTAACGCGTTTCGCCACATCATCGTAGCCAGGCTTACAGCGATAAAATATAGACGCGGTTCCAGAGACGGGACCGCGTTTTCGTTTAATATGCCTGTTACACTCCCATTTATGGGTGCAGGGTCCGTGACCCTGCCGTGACCCTGTCTTGAATCTGCGATAATCTATCCCACATTCAGTTCAAGGCGCCTGATCGGGGCGATGAGGGGACTTATCCCCCGCATATTCCCGCAAATGACGCGTTTTATTTTAAGACTCGGTTGAGCGTGAGAGCCTGAGGTTTAGACTAAGGCATCCGGCGGCATTGAGTCTGTGAAGGAGTACCCATGCTAGATGTATTGACCATCCCTGTGCTGCCATTGCGCGATATCGTGGTGTTCCCGCACATGGTCGTGCCCTTGTTTGTCGGCCGTGAGAAATCCGTGCAGGCGCTGGACGAGGTCATGAAGGGCGACAAGCAGATCCTGCTCGCCACGCAGAAAAATTCCGGTGATGACGATCCCGATGTGGACGCCATCTATGAAATCGGCGTGCTGGCCAATGTGCTGCAACTGCTGAAACTGCCAGACGGCACAGTGAAGGTGCTGGTTGAGGGCAAGACGCGTGCGCGCATCAAGCGCTTCGTCTCAACTGATGCCTATTATGAAGCCGAAGCCTATCCGCTGGAGGCGCAACTGGCTGAGGGGCCCGATGCCGAAGCGTTGCAACGCGCCGTGGCAGAGCAGTTTGAGAACTATATCAAGCTCAACAAGAAGATTCCGCCGGAATCGCTCAACGCCATCGCCGAGATTACCGACGCCGATATCCTTGCTGATTCCATCGCCGCGCATCTGGTCGTCAAGATCCAGGACAAGCAGGCTCTGCTGGAACAGCTTTCAGTCAGCAAGCGACTGGAAAAGATCTATGCCCTGATGGAAGGCGAAATCTCCGTCCTTCAGGTCGAGAAGAAGATCCGCTCGCGCGTCAAGCGCCAGATGGAGAAGACCCAGCGCGAATATTACCTGAATGAGCAGATGAAGGCCATTCAGCGCGAACTCGGCGAACAGGACGAGGGCAAGGACGAACTGGCCGATCTCGAAAAGAAGATCAAAGGGACCAAGCTGTCCAAGGAAGCTCGCACCAAGGCCATGGCCGAGCTGAACAAGCTGCGCCACATGAGCCCGATGAGCGCGGAAAGTACCGTCGTGCGCAACTATCTCGACTGGCTGCTGTCCATACCCTGGGGCGCCGCCAAGCCTAAGGCAATCGACCTGCAAAAGGCCGAGGATATCCTCGAAGCCGATCACTATGGCCTGGAAAAAGTCAAGGAACGCATCCTTGAACACCTGGCCGTGCAGGCGCGTATGGGCACTTTGAAAGGCCCGATCCTGTGCCTCGTCGGTCCTCCGGGCGTCGGCAAGACCTCGCTGGGCAAGAGCATTGCGAAAGCGACCGGCCGTGAGTTCGTGCGTATCAGCCTGGGTGGCGTGCGCGATGAATCGGAAATCCGAGGTCACCGCCGGACCTATATCGGCTCCATGCCGGGCAAGATCATCCAGAACATGAAGAAGGTGAAATCCACCAACGCCTTCTTCCTGCTCGACGAAATCGACAAGATGGGTAATGACTGGCGTGGCGATCCCGCGTCGGCCCTGCTCGAAGTGCTCGACCCCGCGCAAAACTCGACCTTCGCCGATCACTATCTTGAAGTCGATTACGACTTGTCGAAGATCATGTTCGTCACTACGGCCAACAGCCTGAACATGCCGCAGCCTCTGCTCGACCGGATGGAGATCATCCGTATCCCCGGCTATACCGAGGATGAAAAGGTCGAGATCGCCAAGCGTCACGTCCTGCCCAACCTGATGAAGGAACATGGCCTGACGGCGGAAGAGTTCGTGGTGCCGGAAGCGGCGATCCGTGACATCATCCGCTATTACACCCGTGAAGCCGGCGTCCGTTCTCTGGAACGCGAACTGGGCAATCTGGCACGCAAAACGATCCGTGACCTAGCCCGAGAAAAGGTCGCATCGATCACCATCGATGACGAACGCCTTGCCAAATATGCCGGCGTCAAGAAGTTCCACTATGGCGCCACGGACGAGGTCGATCAGGTCGGCATCGTCACAGGCCTGGCCTGGACGGAATTTGGCGGGGATATCCTCACCATCGAAGCCATCAAGATGCCGGGCAAGGGCCTGATGAAGGTCACTGGCAATTTGAAAGACGTTATGAAGGAATCCGTTTCGGCGGCCAATTCCTACGTCAAGGCGCTGGCGCCGAAGTTCGGCATCCTGCCGCCGGTCTTCGACAAGACAGATGTCCACGTCCACGTTCCGGAAGGTGCCACGCCGAAAGATGGTCCATCGGCCGGTGTCGCCATGGCGGTGGCCATGGTCTCCGTGCTTACCGGTATTCCGGTGCGCAAGGATCTGGCCATGACAGGGGAAATCACCCTGCGCGGCCGTGTCCTGCCGATCGGTGGCCTGAAGGAAAAGCTGTTGGCGGCCCTGCGCTCCGGCATCAAGACCGTGCTGATCCCGAAGGAAAACGAGAAGGATCTGATCGATCTGCCGGCCAATGTGAAATCCGGACTGGAGATTATTGCGGTATCTTTGGTGGAAGAGGCGCTTAAGCACGCGCTGACCAAGCCACTGACCCCGGTGGAATGGATCGAGCCGGTGATCGCCGCCACGGCGGTTACACCAGCAGATGATGCGGATGCCGCCACGGCGCATTAACGAGCACTCACGAGCCTTAAAAGACGCTCTGCCGGCACCTGTCGGCAGGGCTTGTTTTTGGCCGTAATAAACCGCGTTACGCAGGGCAGGGGGCGCCGGATACCGAAAGAATCAGTTCCCTTATCCACAAGGCATTTGCGTTAATTTCCATAAAAAAACTGTACTGCCTGGTTTCATTTTCTCCCACAGGCTGGGGATAGGTCTTCAAAAGGGCGTGAAAACGCTCAAACCCTTTAAAAAACACGGTTTGCACCGCAATAAACGGCATTTATTGCTTTGACGGGCGTACGTTTTTGTAGTCTCTATCGGCTTCACCCGTTAACGACTCACGGTTTGAGCCGGCAGCGTTAGAGGGTAAGCTTAGCAACTGACCCCAAGACGGGTAAGGGAGAGAGATTTATGACGAAAGCTGAACTCGTGGCCGCCATTGCCGATCAGGCCGGTCTGACCAAGGATCAAGCCAAGAAGGCGCTCGACGCTTTCACCGACAGTGTTGTGGCCGCCCTGAAGAAGAATGACGATGTGCGCCTCGTGGGCTTCGGCACCTTCCTCGCCGTCAAGCGCGAAGCCGGCACCGCCCGCAATCCGCGCACCGGCGAAACCGTCCAGCGTCCGGCTTCGGTCACGGCGCGTTTCCGCGTCGGTGAGGGCCTCAAGGGCGCCCTGAACGGCTAATGCATCCGGTCCTTTGCTGGACCGTTTCGCACGATATATGAGAGGCGTTTTCGTATTTGGTGAATTAAATCATCGGATACGGAAACGCCTCTTGACTTATGGGGACAGGCTTGGCACATCGAACGCTTCATGGAAGGGGCGATTAGCTCAGCTGGCAGAGCGGCTCGTTTACACCGAGTAGGTCGGCGGTTCGATCCCGTCATCGCCCACCAGGCTTTCCCGCATTTATGTGATCTTTAAGGCTCAGTGCCGCACTTGTGCTCATTCCGGGCGGCCTGCCAGATTTCCCTGGCAGCGTCCAGGTTCATCCAGGCTACGCCAAAACCGACGATAAGGTCCGGCCAGGCGGAGGGCCACACCAGGGTTAGGGCGCCGGCGCCCATAATGGCAAAATTGGCAACCGCGTCGTTTCTGGCCGACAGAAAAGCCGCCTTGGTCAGGCTGCCTTTGTGATGTCTGTACTTCGCCAGCAGAAAGGCGCAGCCCAGATTGACTACCAAGGCGCCCAGGCCTGTAGCAGACAGGAGCCACGGCGCAGGTGGCGTAAAGGTGTGGAACTTAGCCCACGCCGTCCATAGAAAAGCCACCGCAGGAAAGAGCAGAACCAGGGCCAGCACCATGCCGGTGCGTGCGCGCAACTGCGCGGACCATCCCAGGGCCAGGGCTATGAGGAAATTGACCGAAGCGTCCTCGAAGAAATCGGCGCTGTCGGCAAACAGCGAGACAGAGCCGATCTTCTGCGCCATGAAGAATTCAATGACGAAATAGGCCAGGTTGGCGATCGCCACGATTATAACGGCGGTCCTGACAGCCTTGGTATGCATGTCATTCATTCCCGTGATCCGCAAATTTGAATTTCAGCAGTTGGCGGATTGGCGCGAGGAATGTCAACACCAAGGAGCGAACATCTGCCGTAAAGCCAGGCGGGTTCTAATCGAAGTGCGAAGTCCGGTTTCGGACTAGCAGGCTTTTCTGATTTGAGCCAGTTCGGCGTTGAAAACTTCGGCCGGCGTTCGGTATCCCAGGCACTGACGGGGCGTATTGTTCATCCGCAGAGCAATAGAGGACAGGGCCGCATCCTCGAGTCTTTTCAGATCAGTCTCGAGCGGCAAATAGCGGCGCAATCTCCCATTCGCGTTCTCGACGGAACCCTTTTGATAGGGTGAGGCCGTGTCGCAAAAGTAGCTTCTGATACCCAACGACTGATGCAGCGTTTTCCACGCCATGAACTCGGTTCCACGGTCGAAAGTGACTGACTGGCGGCCCTGAGATGGGAGAGGGCGTAATTGCTCCTGGATGGCGCCTAAGACACCTAACGAGTGGCGATCCTTATTGCGGATGACGACTTGGTAACGGCTTTTGCGCTCGATCAGACTGGTGATGTTTGCCTTTCCGAAGTCGCGTCGGAAAATCACCAGATCGGCCTCCCAATGTCCAAAAGTCTCGCGATTAGCAATGTCTTCAGGTCTTTGTTTTATGTTACAATACAAAGGGATATGTGACCCTCTTGGCTTGCGGCCACGGAGGCCACGCCGAGTTCTACGCCGGCGGGCGAGCAGGGTGTAAAGCGCCATCTCACGGTTGCTGCGATCGTAGATAAAGCGATAGATCGTCTCTGAACAGACGCGGCCGAACCTGGATTTACCCACAGGGTGAAGCTTGAGACGACCGGCGATTTGTTCAGGTGACCAGTGCTGCTCAAGTCTCTCTATGATGTGCACACGCAACTCGAGATCACGCTCCAGCTTGCGCCGTTTAAAACGCCGCTTGCGCGCGAACTCGGTTGCGTTCCATGCAAACCATCCAGAGTATTGCGGGCATTCTCTATCGTGAAAATAATTGCGCCGAATTTCGCGATAAAGCGTCGAATGGTGGCGGCCGAGCATCTTGGCGATCTGCGTGAGTGGAATTTTGCGATCGAGCAGTTTGTAGATTGTCTGACGTTCTTCCTTCGTCAGATGGGTGTAAGAATGGCCCATAATGGTCTCTCAAGAAGCGGTTGATTTTATGGATCATTCGCTCTTCAAAATAGAGTCCACCCGGCTACAATAAAATATCGCATAATAAATATTATGGGAAATTTATTGCCATGTACAGCTAATGGAGATTCATTTTAAGCCCTTATGTCATCCTTATGCGCCGGCCGAATCTTAAGCACATACACTTTATCTGCAAGCCAATAGCCTGACTCTGCCAGCGCTTATCCGCGCTAAGTTTTGCGTTTGTATGGAGTCTTATCATGGCCACCACGATCTCAGCTCACTTTGAACCGACCACCGACAATTTTGGTCGCCTGACGCTCAAGGCGCATCGTAATGTCCAGGCGCTGCCGCAAAATCTTCTGATCGTCCTGGCATTTTTCAGCGTGCTTATTCTGGCATTGACGGGTCTGGCCCTGGCCGACAGCGCCATCTTCGAGCCTCATCACGCTGGCACGACCTATTATGGTGGCGTTCCGCTCGATTACGACTGATCATTCACTTAAAGTGAAACCTTAACTTCCATCTGGTCATAGGCAGGCTCTACGCCGGCCGGCAGAATTGCTTTAAGCGCCTTATAATCCATATCCTGATGCAGATTGGTCAATATGGCACTCTCTGGCCTGACCCGCGCAATCCACCCCAGCGTCTTCTCCAGATGGGAATGGGTCGGATGCGGCTTGTAACGCAAGGCGTCCACGATCCATACTTTCAGCCCCTGCAGAGCCTCAAAGCTCTCTTCCGACATATCCGACACATCACTGGAATAGGCTATGTCGCCCATCCGGTAACCGACGGACCGGATAGGTCCGTGAGCCTGATCGAAGGTGATGACCGGCAGATCACCGCCCTCGCCGGAAATTGACCACGCCTGACCGTGCGCCGGCAGGCGACGCGGCTCGCATACCGGCGGATAGCCGAGATTTCCTTCAAAGACATAGCCAAAACGCCGGGTCAGGGTCGCATAGGTCGCTTCATCCATATAGCCGTCTATCGGCCTGCCGCGGGCGAAGGTAAAAGCACGCATATCGTCCAGGCCATGCGTCTGGTCGGCATGGTCGTGCGTCCACAGGATGGCATCGATATGCGGCACGGCAGCCCGGATCATCTGTTCGCGGAAATCCGGTGCCGTATCGATCACCACTGATGTCAGGCCGGCACCATCCGAGAGACCAAACCAGGCCGAACAGCGCGAGCGCCGGTTTTTCGGATCTCGTCGGATCACAGGCGCCCCAATAGCCATCGACGCGCGGTACGCCTGTCGAGCAACCAGATCCCAATATCCTGACTGTCAGGGTTTTGGCCATCAGCGGGGTATCCGGTCGAACAGGCCGAAGAAGGCATCGTGCGTGCGCGCCCCTCACCTCGTCGAGGCTCCAGCCGCGGATTTCTCCCAGCTTGTCATAGACATGCGTCACGAAGGCCGGTTCATTGCGGCGGCCGCGCATCGGAATGGGCGCCAGGTAAGGGCAATCGGTTTCGATGATGATTTTATCGGCAGGCATGTCCTTGATAATATCACGCACATCCTGCGCCTGTTTGAAGGTGGCAATACCGGAGACGGAGAACCAGGCGCCCATTTCCGCGCAGGTTTTGGCCAGTTCGGCGCCGCTGGTATAGCAGTGGAGCAGCAGCTTGAACGGTCCTTCGGCGTGGGCTTCCGTCAGGATCTGCCCCATGACGTCGTCGGCCTCGCGTGTATGGACCACCAGCGGCAGGCCGCTTTCACGCGCGGCGGCAGTATGGACTTTAAAAACCTGCGCCTGGATGTCGCGCGGGCTGAAATCATAATGGAAATCAAGACCGCATTCGCCGATCCCGACCACTTTCGGGCGCTCGGCCAGGTCCAGCAGGGTTTGTACACTCAATTCGGGATTTTCACGCGCTTCGTGCGGATGCGTGCCGACCGTTGCCCAGATATCTGCATTATCCGCAGCAACCTTATAAACAGCATCGAAATTGGATACGCGATCGCAGATATTGACCATCAGATCCACGCCGGCAGAACGCGCACGGGCGATTACCTCCGTCTGGTCCTCGGCGAACTGCGGGGCGTGCAGATTGACGTGTGAATCAATGTAACGATAGTCGGTCACTGCTGATATATTACCTTAGGAAAGCGTCGCCAGTTCATTGTAAACAGACCAGAAATAGTCACCGCGATCCAGGTTGACACCCTCAACCTCGCCGACCGCCTGATTGAGACGCGACCACAGTTGCGAATAATTTTGCCCCTTTTGCGGCGTATCCGTGCTGAGGGCCCGCTCATGGAGGCGATCAGTCAGGCACATCATGAAGGTGGCGAACTTGCGCGCGCCGTCGTTCTTTGCTGAAGACGATTTGAACATGGCGGCGACCTGCATCAGTTCGGCGCGCGGCGGCAGCGGTTTTTCCAGCAGCTTGCCGGCGAAGGCATCCATCTCCAGAGCCCCCTCCTCCATCAGGCTCAACGCCCGGCCCGGCGCGCCATGCGCCAGCCGGACCAGCCGGCCAATGGCTTCTTCATCGATATCGGCACGTTTGCGGAGAAACGACTCTACCGCCTGATCGGTCCAGGGAATGAAGGTCAGACGGCGGCAGCGCGAACGGATGGTCGGCAGCAAACGGCCGGGCGAATGCGAGATCAGGAAGAGAATGCCCTTATGCGGCGGTTCCTCAAGAATCTTCAATAAGGCATTGGCGGAATTGATATTCAGGTCATCAACCGAGTCGATAATGCACACCCGATAGGCCGAACGCGACGGCGCTTTCGAGAAGAATTCTCCGATCTCGCGTACGGCATCGACGCTGATATTCTTCTTCAGCTTGCTCTCGCCCATTTCGCGTTCGAGCACGAGAAGATCGGGATGCGAACCGGCAGTAATGAGGCGGACATCGGCATCTTCCGGCGACATGCCGAGCGTCCCATAGCGCGGATCGCGGTCATGTCCCATCAGGAAACGGGCGCAACGAAAGGCAAAGCTCGCCTTGCCCAAGCCTTGCGGGCCGCACAGCAGCCAGGCGTGATGCAGCCGGTTTTTCTGGTAGGCCGAGGCAAACGCCTGGTCCGGTCCTTCTGCCTGCTCGAAGGCAAAACTCTCGCGCGGATGGGTCAACTCGGCCATCAGGCGCCCCGTAATTCAGGAAATGTTGACTGCACAAGGCCCCAGATATCGGTCGCTATCGGCTCAATACCGCGGTCGGCATCAATAACGCGATAGCGTTCCGGCACCTGACCGGCGCGGGCCAGAAAGCCGGCGCGCAGGCGTTCGTGAAAAACAAGCCCCTTCGATTCAAAGCGATTTTCGGCATCGCCACGTGACTCGGCGCGCTTGAGCCCCGCCTCGACCGGCATATCCATTACCAGCACCAGATCCGGCTGAGTGGGCCCCACCACAACGACATCCACCTGCTCGATAAAGGCCGGCGCCACGCCGCCGCCGGCGCCCTGATAGGCGCGCGACGAATCGGCAAAGCGGTCGCAAACCACCCAGGCGCCGCGTTGCAGAGCCGGCCGGATGACCTTTTCCAGATGATCGGCGCGGGCGGCATACATCATCAAAAAGCTCGCTGACCGGCGACCAGCGGGTGGCGTCGCCGCGCACCAGCAGGTCACGCAGGGCTTCGGCACCCTGAGAGCCGCCGGGTTCGCGCGTCTGCACCACTTCGAGGCCGAGCGCGCGCAGTTTCGCCACCAGGGCCTTGACCTGGGTGGATTTGCCGGCGCCCTCACCGCCTTCAAAGGTGATGAAACGGCCGCTGTGATGTGCTGGATGTTCGGATGATGTGTTCACGCAGCGAGATAGACCGTCTTTTGGCGCAATTCTCAAGTCCAAAAAGCGGGAAAATGCGTCTAATCGTCGTGAACCAGTATGGCGCCGGTAAAGCCGGCGCTGATGGCTTCCTGGCGGCGTCTTTCGGCCGCCGCTGCGCCTGTGAAGGGGCCAGTATAGACGATATAGAGGCTGTCGCGCGTATTGATGCGGGCATCGGCCAGCCGGTCTTGCGCGCGCTGGGCATTGTCGCGCTGCGAATAGGCCCCGACCTGGACGATATAGCGCTGGTTGTCATCCGCCGTCTGTGCGGGGGCTGCGGCATAGACCGGCGCGGGCCCCAAACGTTCCGCCGGGCCAAGCCAGGTGATCCTGACGCGGGCGGTGCCGGAGGTATAGACGCCGAGCGCCTTGGCGGCCCCGCGCGACAGGTCCATGACGCGCCCCTCGACGAACGGCCCGCGATCATTGACCCGGACGCGGATCGTTTTGCCATTATCGAGATTGGTGACCTCGGCGATGCTCGGCAGCGGAAAGGTTTTGTGGGCGGCGGTGATGGCGTCAGGGGAAAAATATTCGCCATCGGCGGTCGTGGCATTGGGGGATTCGCCGCCGTACCAGGAGGCGATGCCGGTCTCGGTGTGGCCAGTGTCGGGGATACGCGGATAGTAGGTCTTGCCGCGCACGGTATAGGGTTTGAAATTGCCGGAATTATAGGCCGGATCGCGTGCGATCCCTGGCCCCTCGCCGGAGACATTCGGGCGCGTGGTGGCGCAGGCGGCCAATAACATCATGAATACAAGGGGTAAAAGTCTTGTACTTAATGTGCGGAATGAGCTTTCTCGCTCGGACATGGGCCTGATCTCGGCTGGGATGCGACTACAGATACCACTCTGCGCGCAATTTGCGAAATCTTGGTTAAAGCGCATTAGGCATGTCAGCTTAAAGTGAAGCTCCTCAGGCTCTGCGCCGCCTTTCGTCTTGGCGGCACGCGGCGCTCGCCCTCTTCACGTGGGGATGATCTCAATGAAGCCACCGACTGCGCCGTTCCCCGTGCGGACAAGTGGCCGAGGGGTTTAAAGCAGTAGTCTTGACACCGGAGCGTAAGCGAACGGTTCGGCGAAGCCAAAACCGCCGCCGCACCTCTAAGATTTTTTCAACAAAATGGCATCTCAGGACCTGGCACAACTCCGGAAGCCCGTTACAAGCGCCGTTCCCTCGTGCGGACAGGTGGCCGAGTGATTTAGGGCAGTGTCTTGAAACCGAAGCGTAAGCGAACGGTTCGGCGTAGCCAAAACCGCCATCGCCCGAAGGGCGATATCCTGTCAATTTTTCAACAAAATAGCATCTCAGGACTTGGCACATGTTCGGAAGCCCGTTACAAGCGCCGTTCTCTCGTGCGGACAGGTGGCCGAGTGGTTTAAGGCAGCGGTCTTGAAAACCGCCGTAGGTGGAAGCCTACCGTGGGTTCGAATCCCACCTTGTCCGCCATTACTAAAAAAGCCGGCCCTTTGAGGCTGGCTTTTTTAGTAATGCAGGTGGGGACTTGAATCCACGGATTAAAGCGGGTTCGGCGAGCGCCGAAGTTTAATCCTGTTAAAACCACCGGCTCCGCTTTTTTGCGGTCAATCGAACAAAAAAAGCCCTTCTCAGTAAGCATCTTGCGCCTCTCAGCTTGCGATGGTACGTAATTCGAAGATCAATGGAGGGTGGAATGAAACGTAGTTCAGTTGGCTGGATGAGTTTAATCATATCGGCAATATTGGTACCGTCTTTGGCTTTTGCTCAAGCGGCGGGTACTGCTTCAAGCACGGCTTCTTCTGTCGCCGCTACGCCGCCCAATCCTGTTGCGGGCCTTTTCGCAGCGATCATTTTTATGGGTATGTATTTTGCGCCTGGTATTGTCGCAACCTTGCGTAAGCATTCTGCGGTACTAGCGATCTGGGCAGTCAATTTGTTCTTTGGATGGACTATCATAGGATGGATATGGGCGCTTATTTGGGCACTTGGTCATACCTTCAATAAAAGCCAACAAAATATAATTGTGACTCAGGTGAATGCTCCTGTAGAATCCAAGCAGGCAGCTTCACCATTAACGCCTCAACAAGTTTCTGAACAGATCGAAGGTCTAATCGCCTTAAAGGACAAGGGGCATCTTACAGAGGAAGAATTCGGTTTAAGAAAAGCCGAAGTATTGAAGCGAATGGCATAGGCGACACCCAAACCTGCGATCCTATAATCGCCACCCCCATGCCGCGCTGACAACGATTTCGCAGCTATAGTCGTCCCTTAGGATCCCGGGCGCGCTTGCTCGGCGTTCCTGCATTCGTCGCCGTCAACGCAGGAACTACCCCACCACCAGCGGTCGCCGCATCGACAGCTTTCTGACGGTATGCGTCTTCGAGATCATCACCAGGCTTTCGGTGGTCAGGAACACTTCCCCGCGTGCGGTGGTTTCCTTCTGCACGCCGCGCAGTAAGGCCCCATGCGTCACGCCGGTAGCGATAAAGACCGCATCCGAACTGACCAGGTCGTTGAGCATGTATTTGCGGTCGAAATCTGTCAGCCCCAGACGCGCGGCGCGTTCCCGCTCGTCGCCATTGCGGAAGACCAGCCGCCCCTGGAACTGGCCGCCGACACATTTCAGCGCCGCGCAGGCCAGGACGCCTTCCGGCGCGCCGCCCTGCCCCAGATAGATGTCGATGCCGGTTTCCGGTTGAGCGGTATGGATGACGCCAGCGACATCGCCATCAGTGATCAGGTGGACGCGGGCGCCAGCCTTGCGCAAGCTTGTGATGATGCCATCATGGCGCGGCCGATCGAGCACGCAGGCCACGATTTCGGACACGTCGACGCCTTTTGCTTTGGCGAGCGAGCGGACATTTTCTTCCGGCGTCCAGTCGAGATCGACCACACCTTCGGCATAGCCGGGCCCGATGGCCAGCTTGTCCATATATGTATCCGGCGCGTGCAGCAGCCCGCCGCGCGGCGCAAATGCGATGACGGCCAGGGCATTGGCCATGGCCTTGGCAGCCAGGGTGGTGCCTTCCAGCGGATCGAGGGCGATATCGATGGCCGGGCCTTTGCCGGTGCCGACCGTTTCGCCGATATAGAGCATGGGCGCTTCGTCGCGCTCGCCTTCGCCTATGACGATGCGGCCATCCATTTCGATGGAATTGAGCGCGGTGCGCATGGCATCGACGGCGGCCTGATCGGCGGCTTTTTCATCGCCGCGGCCGATATGGGCATAGCAGGCAATGGCGGCCTCTTCGGCGACGCGGACGATATCGAGGCTCAGGTCGAAATCCGTAGCATGGCCACGCCGGGTGTCCTTGGCGAAATCAGCGGTTTCTGGCATTGCGTTTCTTCTGTAAACTGACGGCGGTTTAACGCGCCGTCTTATATTATTTTATGACGGGCGGTGGCGCGGCGCGCTTGCGCAGGTCTTCCGCCAGGGCATTGATCTGAGCCGGCGTAGTGGTCTGGGCTTCGATCGGCGCCGTATGGGCCGGGTCAATGCGGCCACGCGCATCGGCGGCGAAGGTTTCCGGCACGGTGTCATCCCAGACCAGGGCGTCGGTTTCAGTCTTGAGTTGCTGCCGTTTCCCTAGAGTTTCGGTCACGGCCGCCTGAAACTCGGCGGGAGTGGTGATATCGGTGGGCGGCACGGGAAATTCTGACCATTTAGGCATGGAGTTGATGTCGGCCTGGGGCGCCGCCGGTTCGGCGGCCGTCTGCGCGAGCAGGTGAGTCGGGCCCACAAGCAGGGCGAGCGCAGCCAATGGAGCGGACAAACGATGCGCGGATGTGAATTTCAAAGGGATGCTCTCCGCTCTGGCGCCTGCATAACCGCCGATATGGCAAGACAATTTGGGCGTGTCCGAAATCTGGCGCAAAATACCGGCAGGAGCATGGCCAAGACAAGAGAAATATAAATTTAGTTGTCTTGACGTGAGCCTTGCCGCACGGCCAGTCTGTATCCGGATGACTGATTTGGGACGCCGCCTATGACCAAGACACCGCGCAAAACCGCTGCCTCTGCTCCTTCGCCAGAAAAGCCGGCAGCAAAGGCCAGCGCCAAAACGATCTCGGCCGCCAAAAAGCCGGTGGCGCCCAAGGTAAAGGCCGCCACCAAACCGAAATCCAAACCGAAACCGGCACCAAAACCAGCGCCTGTCAGAACGCCCGATCCCGCTCCTAAGCCTGCGAAAACGTCGTCGACGCCGGCCTTCGATTCGGAAACGCTGCGGAAGATGGAGGAACTTTCGGTCAATATCGCCAAGGCGGCAATGACCGCCCAGAGCGCCCTGGCCAAGACGGTGTTTGCCCAGCCGGAAGCCGGCGGCGCCCCGGCCGATCCCTTTCAGGTCGGGCCGGCCATGACCGAGGTGATGGGGGCTCTCGCCGCCAAGCCCGACAAGCTGGTGGAGGCACAAAGCGAGCTTCTGACCGGCTATATGGAACTGTGGGGCAAGATGACGCGCCGCACGCTCGGCACGGAAGCGGCGCCCGGAAAGCCTGCAGACAAGCGATTCGCTGATCCGCACTGGCAGGAGCACGTCATGTTCGACATGATGAAGCAGTCCTACCTGTTGTCATCGAACTGGATCAACAAGCTGATCTCAAGCGCCGAGGGTGTCGACCCTATGGTCAAGCGCCGGGCGGAATTTTTCACCAAGCTGCTGACCGATGCCATGTCGCCGGCCAACTTCCTGCTCTCCAACCCTGCGGCGCTTAAAACCCTGGTCGAAACCAGCGGTGAAAGCCTAGTCAAGGGCATGGAGCGTTTTGCCGAGGATATGGCGCGCGGCGATGGCAAGCTGAAGATCAGCCAGGCGGATACGGACAGCTTCGTGGTGGGGCGCAATGTGGCGACCACGCCGGGCAAGGTGATCTATCGCGGCAAATATTTCGAACTGCTGCAATACAGCCCGACCACCGAACAGGTGCGCGAAATCCCCCTGCTGATCTTCCCGCCGTGGATCAACAAGTTCTATATCCTTGATCTCCAGAGCAAGAATTCACTCATCAAGTGGCTGGTGGACCAGGGCTTTTCTGTCTTTCTGGTTGCGTGGGTCAATCCCGACGCCTCGATGAAGGATACCACCTTCGAGGACTATATGTTCGGCGGCATCTATGAAGCCGTGAAGCAGGTCATCGAACAGACCGGCGCGCCGTCGGTCAATGCGGTTGGTTACTGCATCGGCGGCACCCTGCTTGGCTGTGCCCTGGCCCATATGGCCGCCACGGGCGACAAGACGATTTCCGCCGCCACCTTCTTCACCGCCCAGCATGATTTTTCGGAAGCCGGAGACCTCCTGCTGTTTACAAGCGAAAGCTGGTTGAAGGAACTGGAGCGCCAGATGGATGCGGCCGGCGGGGTGCTGTCCGGCTCGGCCATGGCCGATACCTTCAATTCCCTGCGCGCCAATGATCTGATCTGGTCGTTCTTCGTCAATAACTACTTGCTAGGCAAAGAACTGACGCCGTTCGACCTCCTGTGCTGGAACGCTGATCAGACGCGGATGCCCAAGGCGCTGCACATGTTTTACTTGCGCAAGTTCTACGGCGAGAATGCCCTGACCAATGGCAAACTGACCCTGGCCGGCGTCGATATCGACCTGAAAAAGGTGACCATCCCCATATATGAGCAGGCCGGCCGTGAAGACCATATCGCGCCGCCGGGTTCGGTCTATAAGGGCTCGAAACTGTTCGGGGGACCGGTCACCTTCATGCTGGCCGGCTCTGGCCATATCGCCGGCGTGGTCAATCACCCGGATGCCAAGAAATACATGCACTGGCTGAATGACGCCCATCCGGATACGCTTGAGGACTGGATTGAGGGCGCGGTGGAGCACGCCGGTTCCTGGTGGCCGCACTGGGCTGGCTGGCTGAATGAACGCTCCGGCAAGATGGTTGAAGCCCGTGATCCGGCCAAAGGCAGACTCAAGCCATTGATGGACGCGCCGGGCAGTTATGTTCTGGTCAAGTCATGATTTTTCGCCTGCGGCGTTAAATGGTAAGGGTATACACCATTATGGTGTATGCCACATAAAACGACTTGATTTTTGATTCAAGGAATCAATATTGATTTTGGCACGATGATCACAATTTTACAAATAATTCAGTAGTTAATGAAAGTACTTGAAGGTTTCAGCTTAATTGCATTGCTGCCGGATTTTCAATTATCAATATTGATTTCGTCATTTTACTTCCGGGAAATGAAAAAGCCGCTCACCAAACGGGCGAGCGGCTGAAAATCCCTGTCTGAGCGAAAACTCAGGTCCGCAGGATAATGGTTTCGACGATCGGGCGCCGGCCCCAGATGGCCTGGGCTGCCTTCTTGACGATCCGCGCCACGACAATCTCGACACCTTCGTCCTCATCGCGCGCCTCGACCGGCATGGCCTTGATCGCCTTCTCGACGCTCTGGCAAATGGCTTCCAATTGGTCCGAGATAATGTCGTCATCCTCGTAGGCCAGGCCAAGCCCCCTCACCTCGACGATCGACGACAGGCGGTTCTTGCTGTCGAGCGCGAAGGCGACAAACATCATGCCATTATGAGCGGCATGGCGGCGTTCGCGCAGAGCGTCGGAGGCTTCCGGCACCAGGTGCCCGCCATCAACGAACAGGCGGCCCGACGGTACTTCGTCGACGATCTCAGCCAGTCCCGGCGCCAGGCGTACCATCTCGCCATTGTGCGGCGTGATCTGCTCATCCACACCGCATTCCGCAGCCAGGGCAGCGTGTTTCAGGAGGTGGCGACGCTCGCCGTGGGTCGGCACAGCGATTTGCGGACGCGCCAGGGTGTACATTTCCTTGAGTTCATCGCGGCACGGGTGACCGGAAACGTGAATGCCGGGATGATCGCGTTCGGTATGGATCTCGACGCCGAGGTCTGACAGGCGGTTTTGCAGGCTGCGGATCGAAATTTCATTGCCCGGAATGACGCGCGAGGAGAAGACGCAGGCGTCGCCGTCCTTGAGCTTGACCAGCGGGTGATTGCCGTCGGCGATACGCGACAGGGCCGCGCGCGGTTCACCCTGCGAACCCGTGCAGAGATAAAGCACCTCATTGGCCTTCAGATGCTGCGCCTCGCCTTCGGTCACCGGCTCAGGGATGCCGGCCAGGAGCCCCACATGGCGGGCCGCGGCGGTAATGCGGTGCATCGAGCGGCCAACCAGACAGACCTTGCGCCCCGCTTCCATGGCGGCGCGCATAACCGAATCGACGCGCGCCACATTCGAGGCGAAACAGGCGACGGCGACGCGCTTCTTCAGGCTTTTGATGACGCGGGTCAGTTCGACACGGACATCGTCTTCCGAGCCAGCGCGGCCCTCTACGAACACATTGGTCGAATCACAGACCATGGCCAGCAGGCCCTCGTCTCCCAGCTTGCGGATGGCGGGAATATCGGTGGCGGCGCCGGTGATGGGGGATTCGTCGAACTTCCAGTCGCCGGTATGGAAAACCGTGCCCAGTTCGGTGCGGATCGCCAGGCCGTTCGGTTCGGCGATGGAATGGGTAAGCGTAATATAATCAATATCAAACGGCCCCAACTTGACGTTTCCGTTCAGCGGCACTTCGGTCAGGTCGCAGTCATCGACGCCGGCTTCACGCAGCTTTTCGCGCACCAGATAGGCGGTGAAAGGCGTGGCGAATACCGGCGCCTTGATCTTGTCCCATAGCCAGCCTAATGCGCCAATATGGTCTTCGTGGGCATGGGTCAGCACGATGCCGAGGATGGTCTCACCGACCAGGAATTCCGGATCGGGCACGATCACCTCAATACCCGGCGTTGTCAGGTCACCGAAGGTGACCCCGACATCGACAATGATCCACTGGCGGTTATCGGCCGGCCCAAATCCGTACAGGTTCAGGTTCATGCCGATTTCGTTCGAACCGCCCAGCGGCAGGAACACCAGTTCGTTTTGCTTCTTTTTCATTTACAGCCAATCAGGATGCGGCGCGTGCCAGCGTCCGCTTATAGATTTCGAGCAGCCCGCGCAGGGTCAGGTCGTGGTCGAAATGGTCGATGCTGTCTGTAGCACCTTCAAACAGAGAAGCCACCCCACCAGTGGCTATAACCGCCATCTTTTGCCCATATTCGGCCTGGATGGACGCGATCATGTATTCGATCAGGCCGATATAACCCCAGAAAATGCCGGACTGCATGGCGCTGACCGTATCCTTGCCGATCCTTTTGGCCGGTTTCTCGATAGCGATGCGGGGTAATTTGGCAGCCGCCTGGTGCAGCGCCTGGAGAGAGAGGTTGATGCCGGGCGCTATGGCGCCGCCTTCATAGCCCCCATCCGATGCCACCACGTCGAAGGTCGTCGCCGTCCCGGAATCGATGATGATCAGTGGGCCGTCATAGGCGATATGGCCGCCGACGGCATTCACCAGACGATCGGCGCCGGCTTCGCGCGGCTTGTCAATGCGGATATCGATGTTGAGGTGCGTATTCTCGCCAATCACATAGGGCTGGCGGTTGAAATACCGATGGGCCAGCTTGCGCAGGTTGAAAAGCGATTGCGGCACGACCGAGGAAATGATGCAGTCATCAATCGATTTGAAATCCAGCCCCTGCATCTGCATCAACTGGTAGAGCCAGGCGGCATATTCATCCGCGGTCCGGGTGCTTTCCGTAGCCACGCGCCATTGGGCGATCCAGCCCGTGCCATTATGAATGGCGAACAGGGTGTTGGTATTGCCTTGTTCGATGGCCAGAAGCATTAAACCACATCTCCATAGGTGATGTCGCCACCGGTCACCATATGGACCTGGCCATCCGCTGCCTCAATCTGCAGGCCGCCGAAATCGTCCAGTCCAATGATACGGCCGGAGAGCGATACGCCGTCCTGCGTGACACTGACAAGACGATCCCGGCCATAGGCGCGCTTCAGCCAGGCTTTGGCGATATCGCTGAAATCCTTGCTGCGCCACAGGTCAAGCACGCCATCAAGATGGCCGTTGAGCTTGTGCAGCAGCGCCACGGCGTCAAGGTTTTTGGCTTCGGGGCTGATTTCTTTCAGGGCCACCGTCAGGTAGCCTTCCAGGATCGGCGCCACCCGCAGGTTCATGCCGATACCGATGACAACGCCGAGATGATCCGGCTTATCCGTGGCTTCGGTTTGCACCAGTATGCCGCACAGCTTGCGGCCGCGATGCAGGATATCGTTGGGCCACTTGATCCGCATGGCCTGATCCGTATCCGGGATGATTGGCCGCAGCATTTCATAAACCGCCAGTGCAGTCACGAAGGACAGTTGCGGCACGCGGCGCACATCGATTTCCATGACTTCCCAGCGGGAGGCCATGAAGTTGCCCTTGGTGCCAACCCAGCTCTTGCCGTGACGGCCGATCCCCTTGGTCTGCTCCTTTGCCAGTATCCAGCCGGGGCCGGATCGCCCGGCCCGCAGACGGGCCAGGCTCAGTTCCTGAGTAGAGGGCAGTGAATCGAAGATCTCGAAATCAGCCAACGATTCAGCCTAACTGCCGAAGCCCTGCGCCGCCGACTGGGCCAACGGATAGACGTAAATCAGGAAAACGATCACGACCGGGAAGGAGAAGGCTGCCGCCGCATAAGCAATCCACCGGGTTTCCAGGGGGGACTTGTCCATATCGCCGGCCGGTGCATCGAACCACATCAGCTTGAGGATACGCAGATAGTAGAAGGCGGCCACAACCGAAGCAACGAGACCCGCCGCTGCGAATTGCCAGAGGCCCGCCGTGATGGCGGCGCCGAAAACAAAGTACTTCGCCCAGAACCCGCTGAACGGCGGCATTCCCAGAACCGACAGACACAGGATCGTCAAGACGATGGTCATCGGCATGTTGGTTTTCGAGAGGCCCGCCAGGCTGTCGATACGGGTCACCGGCTCGCCCTTGCGGCTAAGCGCCATTTGGACGGTGAACAGGCCCAGGGTATCAACCATGTAGAGGACAAAGAAGATCAACAGGGCCGGAATCCCGACCGCGCCGGCGGCGATGGCCAGAAGGGCATAGCCCATATTGGCGATCGACGAATAGGCCAGCAGTCGCTTGATGTCCTTCTGCATCAGGCCGCCCAGAGCGCCGATGACGAAGGACAGCACGGCCGAGGACCAGCACAACCTGGCGCCATTGGTCCGCCTGCGCCGCGAAGCCGGTTTGCAAGACGCGGGCGAACAGCACCATGGCGGCGAATTTCGGCGCTCCGGCGAAGAAGGCTACGATCGGGGTCGGGGCGCCTTCATAGACGTCCGGCGTCCACATATGGAAGGGCGCGGCGGACACCTTGAAGGCCAGGCCGCAGATCACGAATACCAGGCCGAAAATCAGGCCGACATTGAGATTGGTCGTGGCCGATTGCGCGATGTCATGAAAGTTCATCGAGCCGGCGAAACCATAGACCAGCGAAGCGCCGTAAAGCAGCAGGCCGGACGACAGAGCGCCCAGGACGAAATACTTCAGACCGGCTTCCGACGATTTGGCGTCATCACGACGGAAGGCCGCCAGCACGTACAGCGCCAGGGATTGCAGTTCGAGACCAACATAGAGCGAGATCAGATCACCGGCAGAGACCATAAGGCTCATGCCCAGCGCTGCCAGCAGGATCAGGATCGGCAACTCGAAGCGGCCGGCACCTACACGGTCGAAATAGCCCTGCCCCAGCACAATGATGAAGACGGCGGCGATATAGATAGCCACCTTGGCGAAGAGCGCCACGCCATCGACGATGAAGGAGCCGCCGAATGCCGCCCCCTGATGCCCGAAGGCGGCGGCGAAGGCGGCGGCAATCAGGGCCACGCCGCACAGGGCGCTGACCGAGATCATGCCCTTGTCACCGCGGAAGGCACCAAAGACCAGGATCAGCAGGGAACTGACCGCGAGGATCGTTTCCGGAAGTCCCAGGTGAAGAGCGAGATTGAAATCCATAATGTGTCTCGTCCTTTATCCGCCAATGACCGTCTGATAGGTCGCAACGACCGCATCTACACTGGCAGTGGTAATGTCAAAAACGAAGGCCGGATAGACGCCCAGCGCAATCGTGCCCAGGATCAGCGGCGTGAAGATGATAATCTCGCGCACCGACAGGTCCGGGTATTTCTTGAGTTCGGCATTATGCACTTCCCCGAACATCACGCGCTTGTATAGCGTCAGTGCGTAGACGGCCGAGAAGATCACGCCAGTGGTCGCCACGAAGGCCACCCAAGTGCCCCATTTGTAGGCGCCGGTCATGGTGGTGATTTCGCCGATGAAGCCGGAGGTGCCGGGCAGACCGACATTGGCCATGGTGAACAGCAGGAACACAAAGGCGTAGTGCGGCATCAGCTTGGTCAGGCCACCATAGAAGGCGATTTCACGCGTATGCCAGCGGTCATAGACGACGCCGACGCAGAGGAAGAGCGCGCCGGAAATGACGCCGTGGCTGATCATCTGGTAGACCGCGCCCTGCACACCCAGGGCGTTGCCGGCAAAGATGCCCATGGTCACGAAACCCATGTGGGCGACCGAAGAATAGGCGATCAGCTTCTTGATGTCGGTCTGGCGGAAGGCAATCAGCGAGGTCACGACAATGGCGATGACCGACAGGACCATGACCAGGGGCGCGAACATTTCGGACGCATAGGGGAACATCGGCAGGTTGAAGCGGATAAAACCGTAGCCGCCGAGCTTCAGCAGGATACCGGCCAGCATGACCGAACCGGCAGTCGGCGCCTGAACGTGGGCGTCGGGCAGCCAGGTGTGGACCGGCCACATCGGCATCTTGACGGCGAACGAGGCAAAGAAGGCGAACCACAGGAAGGGCTGAACCTCACGGGCGAACGCGAAGTGCGACAGGGCCGGGATATCGGCGGTGCCGGCGGCACTGACCATATAAAGCATGGCAGCCAGCATCAGGACGGAGCCCAGCAGGGTATAGAGGAAGAACTTGTAGGAGGCGTAGATCCGGTCCTTGCCGCCCCATATGCCGATGATCAGGAACATCGGCACCAGGCCACCTTCAAAGAAGATGTAGAAGAGGAACAGGTCGAGCGAGGTGAAGACGCCGATGACCAGTGTTTCGAGCAGCAGGAAGGCAATCATGTATTCCGTGATGCGTTCCTTGATCGACTCCACGACGCCAGGATACATAGCGGCATCAGGAAGGCCGTCAGGAGCACAAACAGGATCGAAATGCCATCAACGCCCATATGGTAGGAAATCGGCCCAAACCATTGATAATGCTCTTCAAACTGATAGCCAGAGGTGGCGCGGTTGAAACCCGCGACCATCACGACGGACAGGACGAGCGTAATCAGCGTGGTCCACAGGCTGATCCATTTGGCGTTCTTGGCGATGACAGCCTCGTCGTCCTTTCGCGCCATGGCGCGCAGAATCATGATCACCACGGCCCCGAACAGGGGGAAGAAAGTGGTGAGGCTGAGCAGGTTGGGGATAGCGGGTATCATTTTAAAATCCATCTCCCCTTAGTGGACCAGCCAGAAGACATAGGTCAGCAGCCCCACGACGCCGAGGAACATAGCGAACGCGTAGTGATAGACATAACCGGTCTGGGTCTTGACCAGATTCTTGGCCGACTTCAATGCCGTCCAGGCGGCGCCGTTCGGCCCCAGATTATCGATGATCTTGATATCGAGCACCTTCCAGAAGAAATCGCCCAGAATCCGGGTCAGCCCGACGAAGGTGGCCTGATAGATCTCATCGAAATACCACTTGTGGTACAGGAAGTTATAGACCGGGCCATCCTTGGCGGCCATCTGCTTCGGCAGGTTCGGCCGGGCAATATAGTAGTACCAGGCCAGAAGCATACCGAGCAGGGTTACGGCCAGCGGCGCCAGCTTGACCCACATCTCTTCGATCTCGTGGGCTTCGTGCATGATATGGTTGGTCGGGCCGGTGAAGATGGCGTGACCCCAGAATTCATGCGCGTGCTCGCCAATGAAATAAGGCGCGAAGGCAACACCGGCAAAGACCGCACCGACGGCCAGGAGGCAGATCGGCACTAGCATGACCCACGGGCTTTCGTGCGGCTTATGATCGTGACCATGTCCGTGATGATCATCGTGACCGTGGTCATCGTGAGCCGGCTCGGACGCATCATGACCATCGATCACTTCATGATGGTGATCATCGTGCGTATGTTCCCAGTGCTTCTTGCCATGGAAGGTCATGGCGATCAGGCGCCACGAATAGAAGGAGGTCAGGAGCGCAGCGGCGATGCCCATGCAGAAGGCGAACATGCCCTGCGGCGTGTTGTGCGCGGCCCAGGCAGATCCGATGATGGCATCCTTCGAGAAGAAGCCGGCGAAACCGAACTGGGTTTCCGGAATACCAAGACCGGTGATGGCGATGGTGCCGATGGTCATGACGCCATAGGTGATCGGCAGATATTTCCACAGGCCGCCCATCTTGCGCATGTCCTGCTCGTGGTGCATCCCGTGGATCACCGAACCGGCGCCCAGGAACAACAGGGCCTTGAAGAAGGCGTGCGTGAACAGGTGGAACATTGCGGCCTGATAGGCCCCTACCCCCGCCGCGAAGAACATGTAGCCGAGCTGCGAACAGGTCGAATAGGCGATGACGCGCTTGATGTCGTTCTGTGTGAAGCCAATCGAAGCCGCGAAGATGGCCGTGATGGCGCCGATATAGGCGACGATCATCTTGGCGACCGGGGCATATTCGAACAATGGGGACAGCAGGCAGACCATATAGACGCCGGCCGTGACCATCGTGGCGGCGTGGATCAGGGCCGAAACCGGCGTCGGGCCTTCCATGGCGTCCGGCAGCCAGGTGTGCAGGAAAAACTGCGCCGATTTACCCATGGCGCCGATGAACAGCAGGAAGGCGGCGAGATCGAGCGCCGAGAACGACTGGCCGAGGAATTCCCGAGGTCTGGCCCTGGTGGGCCGCGATCATCGGGAACAGTTCGTGGAAGTTGATCGTGCCGAACTGCCAGTAGACCGTCATGATGCCGAGCGCGAAACCGAAGTCACCGACGCGGTTGACGACGAACGCCTTGATGGCGGCGCTTGAGGCGCTGTCCTTCTGGAACCAGAAGCCGATCAGCAGGTAGGAGGCCAGACCGACCCCTTCCCAACCGAAGAACAACTGCATGAAGTCGGCGGCAGTCACCAGCATCAGCATGGCGAAGGTGAACAGAGACAGATAGGCGAAGAAGCGCGGACGCGACGGGTCTTCGCTCATATAACCCCAGCTATAGAGGTGGACCAGCGACGACACTGAGGTCACCACGATCAGCATGGTCGACGACAGGGCGTCAATGCGGATCGACCAGGCCGAATGGAAGGTGCCGATATTGATGAACGGCAGGACAGAGACCGTAAAGTCCTCCATCCCGCCCCAGGTATGCTGGATGAAAGTGAACCAGCTCAACGCGCAGGCGACAAAGAGCAAACCGGTCGTGATGGCCTGCGACGGGATATTGCCGAGCCAGCGGCCGAAGCCACCGACAATGGCCGCGCCGACGATGGGCGCGAATACCGCGAGTGTCACCACTGTGGACATATCGGAAAGCATGATGCTGCTTATCCTTTCATCATGCTGGCGTCATCGACGGCGATATCGCCGCGATTACGGAAGAAAGTAACGAGGATGGCGAGGCCGACGGCGGCTTCGGCCGCGGCGACGGTCAGGACGAACATGGCCATGATCTGTCCCTGCACATTATGCAGGTAGGACGAGAAGGCCACGAAATTGATGTTGGTCGACAGCAGGATCAGTTCGAGCGACATCAGGATGATGATGATGTTGCGTCGATTGAGGAAAATCCCCAGCACGCCGATGGTGAACAGGATAGCCGAAACCGTGAGATAGTGGACGAGATCTATAGTCATTCCGAAATACCTTCTCCGGTTTTGACAGGCACGATTTCGACCGCATCCTTGCGGCGGCGCGTGACCTGGCTGAAAATATCCTGGCGCTTGACGTTCGGGCGGGTACGCAGGGTCAGCACGATGGCGCCGACCATGGCGACCAGAAGTACGAAACCGGCGGCCTCGAACAGATAGATGTAGGTCGAATAGAGCGCGTGACCTATCAGCTTGATGTTCGGCTCGGCCGCAGTCGCCACCAGTGGCTGATTGCCGGCGGCGGCGCCCTTGGTCGCCACGGCGATGCTGATGGCGACGAGTTCGCCCATCAGCACGAGCCCGACCACAAGCCCGATCGGCAGGTAGTTGGCAAATCCCTGGCGCAGTTTCACGAAGTCGACATCAAGCATCATGACGACAAACAGGAACAGAACCGCCACGGCGCCGACATAGACGACGACCAGCAGCATGGCGAGGAATTCAGCGCCCAGCAGGATGAACAGGCCGGCCGCCGAGAAGAAGGCCAGGATGAGGTACAGCACGCTGTGTACCGGGTTCTTGGCGGTGATGACCATCAGGCCGGAAGCCAGGGTCACCAAGGCCAGAAGATAAAAGGCGATAGCGATTACAGTCATGTCTCTCTTTGCCTCTTAACGATACGGCGCGTCGAGTTCGAGCGAACGGGCGATTTCGCGTTCCCAGCGGTCGCCGTTGGCCAGAAGCCGTTGCTTGTCGTACAGAAGTTCCTCGCGGGTATCGGTCGAGAATTCAAAATTCGGCCCTTCGACGATGGCGTCAACCGGGCAGGCTTCCTGGCACAGGCCGCAATAGATGCACTTCACCATGTCGATGTCGTAGCGCGTGGTGCGGCGGCTGCCGTCGGCGCGCGGTTCGGCCTCGATGGTGATGGCCTGGGCCGGGCAGATAGCTTCGCACAGCTTGCAGGCGATGCAGCGCTCTTCACCGTTTTCATACCGGCGCAGGGCGTGTTCGCCACGGAAACGCGGGCTGAGAGGGCCCTTCTCGAACGGATAGTTGATCGTGGCCTTGTGCTTGAACATGTATTTCACGGCCAGGCCGGTGGCCCCCACGAAATCGAGAAGCAAGGCGCCCTTAATGCCTGAAACAAGACGGGAAATCATAAGGCACCTCCATATACGCGGTAACCGGCGATAATAATGACAGCGACCAGCGACAGCGGCAGGAAGACCTTCCAGCCCAGGCGCATCAACTGGTCATAGCGATAGCGCGGCACAATGGCCTTGGCGATGGCGAACATCAGGAACCAGAACACCACCTTGACGATGAAGGTCAGCAGGCTGATCAGGATGTACGGCAGGCCGTCATGCGCCAGCGGCAGCGGCACCGGGAATTCCCAGCCGCCGAAGAACAGGATCGAGATCATGGCGCACATCAGCACGATGTTGGCATATTCACCGATCATGAACAAAAGGTATGGCGTCGATGAATATTCGACCTGATAGCCGGCCACCAGTTCCGACTCCGCGTCAGGCAGATCGAATGGCGGACGGTTGGTTTCGGCCAGGGCCGAGATGTAGAACATCACCATCATGCCGAACATGACCGGCAGCTTGATGATGCCGAGGCCGAGCTGGCCGCCGCCGCCAAGGAAGTTCCAGTTGAGGATGCCGCCGCCCTGATGGGTGACGATGTCGGAGAGGTTCATCGAGCCGGTCAGCAGGATGACCGTCACGATGATGAAACCGATCGAGACTTCATAGGACACCATCTGGGCCGCCGAACGCAGGCCGCCGAGGAACGGGTATTTCGAGTTCGATGCCCAGCCGCCCATGATGATGCCATAGACGCCGAGCGACGAAATGCCGAGCAGGTACAGGATGCCGACATTGATATTCATGACCACCCAGCCCGGCGCGAACGGAATTACCGCCCAGGCCAGGAAGGCGATGACGAAGGTCAGCAGCGGCGCCAGCAGGAAGATCGCCTTGTCGGCACCGGCCGGAATGATGACTTCCTTGAACAGGAACTTGAAGAAGTCGGCAAAGGACTGCATCAGGCCGAACGGCCCGACGACATTGGGCCCCTTGCGCATCTGCACGCCGGCCCACACCTTGCGGTCACCCCACAGCAGGAAGGCCAGGGACACCATGACACCCATGATGACCGCCAGGGTCTCCCCTACCGTAATGATCGTCCAGCCCCAGCCAGATGCCCAGAAATTATCCATCATCATATAGTCCTTACTCAGCCGCCACGCTCAGGGGCGCCTTGCGGGCCGCCGAACATTCCGCCATCGCCACGGAGGCGCGGGCGATCGGGTTGGTCAGATAGAAATCGGTAATGTGCGAAACGAACGGACGGTCGCTGATCTCGCCCTTCGCGCCGATCGCTTTCACATCGAAAGTCTTCGACGCCGGACGGACATCGACGCGGCCAAAGACCGGATGATCGGTGATCAGCTTTTCGCGCAGGGCGCTCAGGTTGTCATACGGCAGGGTGTGCCCGACATAACCCGACAGCGCCCGAATAATCGCCCAGTCTTCCTTGGCCTCGCCCTTCGGGAAGACGCAGCGCTCGGCTATCTGCACGCGGCCTTCCAGATTGGTGTAAATGCCCGACTTCTCGGTATAGGCGGCGCCCGGCAGGATGACATCGGCGGCCGCGGCCCCCGCATCGCCATGTGAACCGATATAGACCACGAAAGTTTTGTCGAGATTGCGCGTGTCGATTTCATCTGCGCCCAGAAGAACCAGAAGGTCAACCCCGCCGTTCAGCATGGTCGTCGCATCCTTGGCTTCACCAACCGGCACGAAGCCGAGATCGAGGCCCGCGACGCGCGAGGCGGCGGTATGGACGATGTTGAAACCGTTCCAGCCATCCTTCACCACGTCATAATCATCAGCGATGATGGCGATTTCCTTGAGAATGGCCGCCCCATCCGCGCCCGAAAGCACATTGGTGCCCACCAGGACCGCCGGCTTCTGCGCGTTCTTCAGCACATCGCGGAAGGCGTGCTTCTTGAGGTCTTTCAGCGCCTTCGGGCCCGCGCCAATATGGGCATAGTCGTAGGTCAGATCGACCGGTTGGCCGATCACCGCCACCTGCACCTTGCCCTTGAGCCACGACTTGCGGATACGAGCATTGATCAGGGAGGCTTCGGCGCGCAGGTCGGTGCCGATCAGCAGGATGGCGTCGGCCTCTTCCAGCCCAGCGATGCCGGTATTAAACAGCCAGGATTCACGCGGCGTCGCCTGCGTCACCGGGCCGATCTTGGCGCCTTCCTGGCGGCAATCGAGATTGGTGACGCCCAGACCGTAGAACAGGTCCTTGGTCGCCTTCATGGCTTCGGCGTCGATCAGGTCGCCGGCGATAACGCCAATCTTCGAGGCGTCGGTCGCTTTTATTTTGCCAGCCACCGTGGAAAGCGCCTCATCCCATGACACGGCCACCAGCTTGCCACCCTTGCGGACATAGGGTTTGTCGAGGCGCTGGCGCGACAGACCATCGACCGCATAGCGCGATTTGTCGGTCAGCCATTCCTCGTTGATCTCTTCCTTGAGGCGCGGCAAGGCGCGCAGCACAGCCGGACCGCGGTTGTCGATACGGATGTGCGCACCCAGCGCGTCATGCACGTCGATGGTCTCGGTCTTGGTCAGTTCCCACGGGCGGTAGTTGAATGACCACGGCCGGTGGGTCAGCGCGCCGACCGGGCACAGGTCGTTGACATTGCCGGACAGCTCCGACGACACCGACTGTTCGAGATAGGAGGTTATCTCGGCGTTTTCACCGCGCGAAATCATGCCCATTTCCGTCACGCCAGCCACTTCCGTGGTGAAACGGACGCAGCGCGTACATTGGATGCAGCGCGTCATGAAGGTCTTGATCGTGGGACCTAAGTTCTTTTCCTCGACCGCGCGCTTGTTTTCATCGTAGCGCGAAGATCCCTTACCATAGGCTACTGACTGGTCCTGCAGGTCGCATTCCCCGCCCTGGTCGCAGATTGGGCAATCCAGCGGGTGATTGATCAGCAGAAATTCCATCACGCCTTCACGGGCCTTCTTGACCATCGGCGTGTTGGTGAAGATTTCCTGCCCTTCGGCGGCAGGCAGGGCGCACGACGCCTGCGGCTTCGGCGGTCCCGGCTTGACCTCAACAAGGCACATGCGGCAGTTGCCGGCGATCGACAGGCGCTCATGATAGCAGAAACGGGGGATTTCCTCGCCCGCCAGTTCCGCCACCTGCAGCACGGTCATGCCGGGGTCGAACTCGACCTCCACACCATTGACTTTTGCCTTAGCCATGCCTGTTACACCTCAACAATTGATAATAAATCACGGAATTTAATCAGGTTCTTCAGAACCATGACTTGTTGCCCGCGACATAGTCTTCGTAAAAACTCTGGTCGGATTTGACCAGGTAGATGATGGTCTCGATAAAGGCGACCAGCCCCATGATGAGCGGCGGGATGCCGACCAGGATCCACCCGATCGTGCCGCACACCAGCATGATGATCCCGGCGGTCGTCTTGCCGAGATAGAACTTATGCACCCCGAACATGCCGAGGAAGAAGGCCAGAAGCGCCGCCACATACTTGTTGCGCTCGCCCATCGCCGTCATGATGACGTAGATGCTGACCGCACTGTCACCCGATGCCTCGAAATCGACCGTGGAACCGGCCGGGACAAAGACCGTATCGCCCATCAGATCGCTGACGCTGAATGTATAGCGCTTGCCGTCATCACCGCTGATGAGGCCCGTTGATCCATTGAATGAGAGTACCTTGCCCCGCATGATCCCCTACTCCGCCGCCATCGTATGGCCGGCAAAATTGCTCTTGCGTGACCGGTAAAGCGCGATGCGTTCCTCGATTTCCGGACGGAAGTGACGGATCAGGCCCTGGATCGGCCAGGCCGCCGCGTCACCAAGCGCGCAGATGGTGTGGCCTTCGATCTGGGTGGTCACTTCCAGCAGGGTGTCGATTTCCGACGGATCGGCATCGCCCTTCACCATGCGCTCCATGACGCGCCACATCCAGCCGGTGCCTTCGCGGCATGGCGTACACTGGCCACAGCTCTCATGCTTGTAGAAATAGCTCAGGCGGGCAATGGCGCGGATCAGGTCGGTCGACTTGTCCATGACGATGACCGCCGCCGTGCCGAGGCCCGACTTCAGGTTGCGGAGCGTGTCGAAATCCATCGGCAGGTTTTCGCATTGCTCGGCCGTGATCATCGGCACCGATGACCCGCCGGGAATGACGGCCTTCAGATTGTCCCAGCCACCACGAATGCCGCCGCAGTGATCCTCGATCAGTGTGCGGAACGGGATCGACATGGCTTCTTCGATATTGCACGGCTTGTTGACGTGGCCGGAGACGCAGAACAGCTTGGTGCCGGTATTGTTTGGCGCGCCGAACGAGGCGAACCAGGCCGCGCCGCGGCGCAGGATGGTGCCAACCACGGCGATCGATTCCACATTGTTGACGGTCGTCGGGCACCCATAGAGGCCCGAACCGGCCGGAAATGGCGGCTTCAGGCGCGGCTGGCCCTTCTTGCCTTCCAGCGATTCCAGAAGCGCGGTTTCCTCGCCGCAGATATAGGCGCCGGCGCCGTGGTGGATATAGACATCGAAATCCCAGCCATGGATGTTGTTCTTGCCGATCAGCTTCGCCTCATAGGCTTGCTTGACGGCGGCTTCCATGCGCTCACGCTCCTGCACATATTCACCGCGCAGGTAGATGTAACAGGCATGGGCCTGCATGGCGAAGGACGCGATCAGGCAGCCTTCGATCAGCAGATGCGGATCATGGCGCATGATCTCGCGGTCCTTGCAGGTGCCGGGTTCGGATTCGTCGGCATTGACCACCAGATAATGCGGGCGGTCCTTGACTTCCTTCGGCATGAAGGACCACTTCAGGCCGGTCGAGAAACCAGCGCCGCCGCGGCCACGCAGGCCGGAATTCTTGACGTTGGTGATGATCCACTCGGCGCCGTAGGACAGAATGTCCTTCGTGGCGTTCCAGCAGCCACGCTGCTTCGCCCCCTCCAGGCCCCAGTCATGGAAGCCGTAGAGATTGGTGAAAATACGATCCTTATCTTCGAGAATGCCAACCATGATTACGCTTTCACCTCAGGCTTGGGCGCTTCCGTACCGGGCGCATTCGGAATCTTGATCTTCTTCGCGGCAGAGCCGTCATAGAGCTTCGGATCGGTCAAGGAGGACACGCCACCCAGCGGTTCGGACGTGTGGCGGCCATTATAGGGGCCCGGTTTTGGTGACTTGCCGGCGGCGAAATCATCGATGATCTGCGCCAGATTTTCCGGCGTCAGGTCTTCATAATAATAGTCGTTGATCTGGGCCATCGGCGCATTGCAGCAGGCGCCCAGGCACTCGACTTCCTGCCAGGTGAACTTGCCATCGGCCGACAGCTTGTCCTTCGGACCGATCTTGTCCTTGCACACCTTGATCAGGGCATCAGATCCGCGCAACATGCACGGCGTGGTGCCGCATACCTGAATCAGGGCCGCAGAGCCGACCGGTTCCAGCATGAACATGGTATAGAAGGTCGCCACTTCAAAAACGCGAATCTGCGGCATCGCCAGCAGTTTGGCGATAGCGGTGATGGCGGGTTCGGACACCCAGCCTTCCTGCTTCTGCACCAGCCATAGAATCGGGATCACCGCGCTCTGGCGGCGGCTTTCAGGATATTTGGCAATCCACCAGTTGGCCTTTTCAAGCGTTTCCGCTGAGAAGGTAAAACTGGCCGGTTGCTCCTTGGCGAGACGACGAACGGACATCAGGCCCCTCTACACAAATAAACAGGCAGCGCTTTACACCCGCAGCCCAGGAATGACAGTTTAATTTTTAAGGGTTTCACAGAAATCACTGCGTCACCCCATCTGCAACGGCACGGGCCCTGGCGCGGGCGCCATCAATACGCGCGCCGATCTCCTTGATGTGCGGCAGGAAGCGCGCCAGCCGGCGGAACACAAAGACCGACAGATAAAGGGCGTAAAGATAGGGCGACGAGGTGAGTTCCGGATGAAAGCGGTAGATGTAATAGCGTACGGCTACCATGACGACGGCGAAGGGCAGCCAGATAGAACCGTAACGGATCACTTCATCGCGCAGAAACCCCGACGCACCGCCCGGATGATAAGGCCAGGCGCTCTTGCTCATCAGCCAGCGTACCAGGATGACGGCCGAGATGACCACCACCACGAACAGCAGCGGTAAAAACGCCCACAAAGCCGGATGGGCGTGGAACAGGGCGGCTTGCTGAGCCTGTTGTGCGGCATATGCGTTCATTTCTGCATGGCCTCATAACGGGCATTGCGCGCGGCGCGCACACGCGCCTGCGCTGCTGCCACCACGGGCAGCCGGCGGGCACCAAGCAAACCGATCACCGCAATGCCCAGAAGGACAAAGCGGGCCGTTTCGTTTTCAAGCTCGGGCCTGAACTGGACGAGCAGCGTAAAACTCAAGACGCAGACCAGCATCGGGATAACCGGCAGGAACAGGTAAAGGAGCATGTCCATGACATATCCCCTGGCGCCACCCGAATGGTAGGGCCAGCTTGGACGCGACAGGAACAGGCTCAAGGCCATCATGGCAACCAGCAGTCCTGCGGCGATCAATACACCGGTCAGCGGGGCATCGGTCATCGGTCGATTTCCCCGAAGACGATGTCGAGCGAACCCAGAATGGCGGAGACGTCGGCCAGCAGGTGGCCGCGGTTCAGCCAGTCCATGGCCTGCAGGTGCGGGAAGCCCGGCGCGCGGATCTTGCAGCGATAAGGCTTGTTGGTGCCGTCGGAGACCAGATAGACGCCGAATTCACCTTTCGGCGCCTCGACACAGGCATAGACCTCGCCTTCCGGCGTCTTGAAGCCTTCGGTATAGAGCTTGAAGTGATGGATCAGGGCTTCCATCGAATTCTTCATTTCGGCGCGGCGCGGCGGCGTCACCTTATGGTCGGTCGAAAGGACCGGACCGGGCGTTACCTTAAGCTTGTCAATACATTGCAGCATGATCTTAACTGACTGGCGCATCTCCTCGACGCGGCAGAGGTAACGGTCCCAGCAGTCGCCATTTTTGCCGAGCGGGATATCGAATTCCAGCTCGTCATAGCATTCATACGGCTGCGACTTGCGCAGATCCCAGGCCACGCCAGAGCCCCGCAGCATGACGCCGGTAAAACCCCAGTCGAACGCCTGCTCTTTCGACACCACGCCGATATCGACATTGCGCTGCTTGAAGATGCGGTTTTCGGTGATCAGGGTTTCGATATCGTCGAGCGCCGGCAGATATTCCTTATTGCACCAGTCGGCGATATCCTCGATCAGTTCCGGTGGCAGATCCTGATGGACCCCGCCCGGACGGAAATAGTTGGCGTGCAGGCGGGCGCCGCAAGCACGCTCATAGAAGACCATCAGCTTTTCACGATGCTCAAAGCCCCAGATCGGCGGCGTCAGCGCACCGACGTCCATGGCCTGGGTTGTCGTATTCATGATGTGCGACAGGATGCGGCCGATTTCCGAGTACAGTACGCGAATCAACTGGCCGCGCTTGGGCACTTCGAGGCCCAGCAGCTTTTCGATGGCCAGGCAGAAGGCGTGCTCCTGGTTCATCGGTGCCACATAATCGAGGCGGTCGAAATAGGGCACGTTTTGCAGATAGGTGCGCGATTCCATCAGCTTTTCGGTGCCGCGATGCAGCAGGCCGATATGCGGATCGACGCGTTCGACCATTTCACCGTCGAGATCGAGCACAAGGCGCAGTACACCGTGCGCCGCGGGATGCTGCGGGCCGAAATTGATCGTGAACTTGCGATCATCATCGCCCTTGTTCACAAAAGGCTCTACACCGTCTGCCATGAAATCAAACCCTTATCCGTAACTCTTAATGCCAGGCCAGAGCCTAGACCTTCGCCTTCTCGTCGCCCGGCAGCACATATTGTGCGCCTTCCCACGGCGACAGGAAGTCGAATTTGCGATATTCCTGAGTGAGCTTTACCGGCTCATAGATCACGCGTTTCTGTTCTTCATCATAACGCACCTCGACATGCCCCGTCATCGGGAAGTCCTTGCGTAAGGGGTGGCCCTGGAAGCCATAATCCGTCAGCAAACGACGCAGGTCAGGGTGATTCGAGAACAACATGCCGTACATGTCGAAGGCTTCGCGCTCATACCAGTCGGCATTGGGATAGATCGAACGAATCGACGGCACCGGCAGCACTTCATCGGTCTGCACCTTGACGCGCAGCCGGATGTTCTGGGTCAGCGACAGCAGATGGTAGACCACATCGAAACGCAGCGCCCGCTTGGGATAATCGGCGCCGCAGACATCGATCAACTGGTGGAAGCGGTAAGGCGCCTGCTTCAGCTTCGCCATGATCTCGACGATGCGCTCACGATCGACCGTCAGGGTCAGTTCGCCAAAAGCGATGACCGATTCGACAATCGCTTCCTTGAAATCGGCCTGGGTCTTTTCGGCAAGCACCTGTAGTTTTTCCAAAGACATATTTGCCCCTTTCCTTAGCGACGGATGCTGCCGGTACGGCGAATCTTCTTCTGCAATTGCAGAAGGCCGTACAGAAGAGCCTCGGCCGAAGGCGGACATCCGGGAACATAGACGTCCACCGGCACGATGCGGTCGCAACCACGCACGACGCTGTAGCTGTAGTGATAATAGCCGCCGCCATTGGCACAAGAGCCCATGGAAAGCACGTAGCGCGGGTCGGGCATCTGGTCATAGACCTTGCGCAGCGCCGGCGCCATCTTGTTGGTCAGGGTGCCGGCAACGATCATCAGGTCGGACTGGCGCGGTGAGGCACGCGGGGCCATGCCGAAGCGCTCCATATCGTAGCGCGGCATAGACGCCTGCATCATTTCGACGGCGCAGCACGCCAGACCGAAGGTCATCCACATCAGCGAACCGGTACGGGCCCAGGTGATGACATCGTCAGCCGAAGCGACCAGGAAGCCCTTCTGATCCAGTTCCGCCGAGACCTGCTCGAAGAACTTGTCATGAACCGCGGGATCATAGCCTTCAACCGAAGACCGGCCAGCAGATCCGGCAGGAATGATTACTCCCATTCCAGGGCTCCTTTTTTCCACACATATATATAGCCGAGACCCAGTTCGACCAGGAAGGTTACCATTGACCAGAAAGCGACGTGCATTCCGCCATTGGGCATGTCGAACAGCGACACCGCCCACGGGAACAGGAACGAGGCTTCCAGATCGAAGATGATGAAGAGGATGGACACCAGATAGAACCTGACGTCGAATTTCTGGCGGGCCGAATCGAACGCATTGAAACCGCATTCATAGGCCGACAGCTTTTCGGTATCCGGCGCCTTGGGCGCGATCACCAGCGCGCCAATCATGAAGCCGAGTCCCAGAAGGGTCGCTACGCCTATAAAGATGATGACGGGAAGATATTGCAGAAGAAATGCGTTCATCAGGTCACCTAACCCCTCACTATAAAACACGGACCGCATTCGAAGCGCTTTTTGGCAAGCGCTTTTGGCAGGCGCATCCGGCGACGATATTAACTATCGCCCCGGACTCAGTCAGTAGGCTATTAGACCACTCTGTTCAAAGCTTCAAACCATTGCGGTGCGAAAAAATCACCTTTTGCCCACTTTCTTTCACTTTTTAGCCCTCTTGCACATACAATGAAAATCAGTCGCAATTAACGCTCTTTAAGTTACAAAGTTATCCAGTGGTTTGGTTCTGGCGTGACGATTTTTTCCGAATTACATGTTGACACCCCCTCGCCCGCCGAACTACTAAGCGCACCTCTTCGAGCGATGGCGGTGACGCTGTCATGATGAAGATACAAGGGAATGCGGGTGTAGCTCAGTTGGTTAGAGTGTCGGCCTGTCACGCCGAAGGTCGCGGGTTCGAGCCCCGTCACTCGCGCCACCCCTGCTTTGGTTAAGCAACGGGTGGCACCGCATTTTCCCTGTCTTCAATATTCTCCTGAAATACTTTTCTCACCGACACAGGCCGCGACACAAGCGGCTTGTGAATGACTGCGCTTTTGTTGTTGACACCCCGTTCCGCCCGAACTACTAAGCGCGTCTTCTCAACGGACAGCTTCACTGGCCGTCGGGATTAGGGAAATGCGGGTGTAGCTCAGTTGGTTAGAGTGTCGGCCTGTCACGCCGAAGGTCGCGGGTTCGAGCCCCGTCACTCGCGCCACCCCTGCTTTGGTTAAGCAACGGGTGGCACCGCATTTTCCCTGAATTTGCCTTTCAGATTATCAGATATTATCCACGCGTGGCGCGTTTGCGCCATGTCCGTTTTGCCTGCACGCGTAGCGTCGGCGGACATAATTAAGCCCTCTTTATTTCCAAATTTGCGACACGACTGAAACGCGGATTGCTGATCCGAAGCAATTGGTGTGCGCCAAATGGCGTTTGCCACCTTTTCGACGGTAAAAATAAAGGTTAAGAGGTGAGCCTTGGTTTCACGAACGACATATACGAAGGCCGCGGGATCACCGGACAGTATCCAATAGCGGGCCTCACCTCCATCCACTCAATATAAAGCATCCCAGGGAAGCTTATCCAAATGCGCAAACACAGACTACTGACCGCAACCGCCCTCACCCTGAGCCTGGGCCTTGTTGCCCTTGCGGGGGCAGGCGGTCAGGCCTTTGCCGCCACCACGATTTCCGATGGCCGTACGACGGGTGTGAAAACCTCGGATACCGGTGATCTGACTGTGGCCACGACCGGGTCGATCACCGTGACCTCTGGTAATGCGATAACGGTTGATTCGAATAATTCGGTCACGCTCAACGGCAAGATCGATATGCTGAAGTCGGCCGATGGTTCGACCGGTATCCTGATCGATGGCGGCCATACGGGCAATCTGACCATCAGCGCCAATATTACGGTCACCGATGACTACACGCAGTTGGACACCAACAAGGACGCGGACGGCAAAGACGCGCCTGACGGCATCCTGGAGGCCCCCTTCTCTGATACCAAAACGCGCTACGGTATTCATTCGACGGGGACGACGCCCTTTATCGGCAATGTGGACATCACCGCCGCCAGCACGATCGCGGTCGATGGCAATAATTCCTACGGCGTCCGCTTTGAAAACAATATCCAGGGTAATTTTACCATGGACGGCACCGTCACCCTGAATGGTGACAACAGTACGGCTGTATCCCTGGAAAATGGCGCAACGGGGAATGTCTATCTTAGCGGTGCGATCACCGCCCACGGCAAGGACAGCGGCGCCGTGAAACTGGCCGGTGACTTCGGCGGCAATGTCATTATCGACGGCACCTATACCGGAACCGGCTACGCCACCGTCAATGCCCTGGGCGCCGACGCCCTGAAAGTGGTTCTGGCCACCCCGGCTGATCTTTACCAGTCAGGCCCGCTCGTCAGCATTGAAGGCAATCTGGCGCAGGGCCTGCTGATCGGTTCGACCATAACGGCCGATACCAGCGACGCCAACAAGAGCAATACCGACCAGGACGGCAACGGCATCGTGGATGCCAACCAGCAGACCGCCAACCTGACAAATTACGGCGCCGCCCCGGCGTTGCGCATTGGTTCGGCCACGGGCGACATCACGCTGGGCGGCCTCGTTTTCAATTCCTCAGCCCTGCCCGCCAATAAGCCGGCGATCAACTACGGCCTTTGGGTGCGCGGCGGCATTACCGGCTCGGGTGTTTATCAGGATGTCGACAACGTCGCCGTTCAACTGGGCGGCACTGGCCACGCGGTCAACATCGCCAACGGCATAGGCATCGCTGGCACAGTCTCTTCGACGGCTTACGGCGGCGACGCCACGGCCCTGTCGGTCCAGAGCGGCCTGTCCACGCCCCTGCTCGATGTCACAGGTGCGATTCGCGGCACGGCTGTTTCGGCCACGTCCCTGGCCAGTACCGATGCGGACGGCACCAAGCACTATACGACGGTGGGCGACACGACGGCTTATGGCGTCGACATCCTGGCCGGCGCCAACCTGCCGAAAATCAATGTAGCCGCCGGCGGCGGAATCTATGCCGCGGCCACCGGCTCAACCGAACATGCCGTGGCTATCCGCGACCTGTCCGGCACGCTGACAGAAATCAATAACAACAATATCATCAGCGCCACGATCTCAGCGTCAGACGACAATGTCGACGGCACCGCCGATTCGCTGGTCAACCGCCCCATCGCCATCGATGTTCGCGCCAATACATCCGGCGTGACCATCACCCAAACGGACACGGCCCCCACGGACAGCGACGCCGACAAGGCCATTCCCATGCCCTATATCCTCGGCGATATCCTGCTGGGATCGGGCAACGATTCGATCACCTCCAATGGCGGACTGATTTCCAGCAATATCGATTTCGGCGCGGGCGCCAACAGCTTCAAGCTGGATGGCGCTGCCACCTATCTCGGTAAGATGAGTGGCTCCGGAACGGTAGATCTGGATATTGCCAAGGGCACTCTGTACCTCGCTTCCGGTTCGGCGCTCAGCCTGACCAATCTTCATGTCGGGGCGGAAAGCACCCTGGCCCTGACCCTGGACACCGATCACCCGACCGTGCCGATCTTCACCAACAGCGGCGCCGCCACCTTCGATGACGGCGCCGCGGTCAGCCTGACGCTTAACAAGCTGATCGTCGCTCCGACCGTATTTACGGTGATGACCGCATCGAATATCGACCTGGGCACGCTGGATTCGGTCAATTTGGATGGCAAGATCCCCTATCTCTATCATGCCGACCTGACGACGAATGCCGGCGACACCACGCTCTATGCCAATTTCCGCCTGAAGAACCAGGAGGAGGCCCAGTATTCGGACAACCAGTACGCCGCTCTCTCCCCCGTTCTGTCCGCCGTGGCCCAGGATACGGCGGCCACCAGCATCCTGATGTCGCAAATGACCAAGGAAGGCTTCGACCAGATCTACAATCAGTATCTGCCGGATTATTCGGGTGAAAACCTGCTCAGCCTCGCCACGGGCGCCGCTTCGCTGAACCGGACCCTGAGCAGCCTGACGCTTGTACCGGATAATAATGAAGGCCAGTGGTGGCTTCAGGAATACGGCTATCAGGTCAAGCGCAAATATGGCGAAACCGCCGGCTTCAAATCTACCGGTTTCAGCTTCGCCGGCGGCCGCGAACGTGAAGTCTACGGCAACCAGATGCTCGGCCTGTACCTGGCCTACACCTCCGGTTCACCGCTCGATACATTCGCCATTGCCGGCGAGAAAATGGTCAATTCCGACGTGACCCTGGGCGGTTACTGGCGTATCCGGACCGGCGGACTGAAAGCCTGGGCCCATGTCGGCGCCGGCTATACCTCGTTCGAGACCACCCGGAATATCCTGGCGACCAACGGCACCACCAATATCAACCACATTGCGGCAGCCAAGTGGAGCGGTTACTCCTACAGCGGCGGCGCCGGGGCTTCTTATGAGGTCAAGGCCGGCCGGCTCAGCTTTACCCCGCAACTGCTGACGGACTACTATGCGCTGCGTGAAGAAGCCCATGATGAAACCGGCGGCGGCGATTACTACGATCTTTCCATCGCCGATCGTGACAGCCACCTGATGACGGCCAGTGCGCTGTTTAATGTCAGCTACAACAAGTTCTTCGCCAAACCGGAAATCTGGTTCGGCTACAAGCAGAACGTCTCGGCGCAGATCGCCGACACCATCGCCAACTTCAAGGGCGCCACACCCTTCACCTTGACTGGCGGTAATATCGAAGGGGGCGGCCCGGTCGCCGGTTTCCGTATTTCGGCCGACAACCAGTACAGCTATTTCTCACTGGAAGGCGAATACGAAAAAGAAGGACGATTATACCAACTATTCGGTCTCGCTACGGACACGCTTCCAGTTCTGATCGGGCATAAATTGCAAAATGAAAGCCGTCGTGGATATTCGCGGCGGCTTTTTTATGTCCGCTTGCCATTTGAGGCGTTTTGAGCACATTCAGACCTGACTGGAGACGCGCAATGGCTGAAGAGATCGTACATGTATCGGATACCGCCTTCTGGGTGGCCTGGTATCGCTGGCTGGAAACCCAGCGTAAGGATGCCCTCTTCCACGATCCGTTGGCCGGTAAACTGGTAGGCGAGCGCGGCAGGCAACTGGCGCGCCATATGGGCATCGAACGCGCCATGGCCTGGTCGATGGCGCTGCGGACGCACATCATCGACGGCTATATTATGGAAGCCATTGCCGGTGGCGTGGATTGTGTTGTCAATCTTGGCGCCGGACTGGATACGCGCCCCTATAGGCTGGCACTGGTACCGGATTTCCTCTGGATTGAGGTCGATTTCGCCAACATCGTCACCTTCAAGACCGACGCCCTTGCCACTGATCAGCCGCTTTGCCGGCTTGAACGTATCGCCTGCGATTTGTCACAAGATACAGGCCGCGAGGCCCTGCTGGCGGATGTGAATACCCGCGGGCGCAATATACTGGTCCTGACCGAAGGCGTCATACCCTACCTGACGAACGAAGCGGTGGCCGCGCTGGCAAAAAATCTGTGTGAACAAAGCCATATAACTCGTTGGATAACCGACTACTTTTCCCCTTTCTTTCTGGGGTTGGCCGCGCGCGGCGCCATCGTCAAACAGTTGCAGAAAAATGCCCCCTTCCGTTTCAATCCCGGCCCCGATCCGGATGACTGGCCGCGCTTCTTTGCCGCCAGTGGCTGGCAGATAGAAGATATGCGTTTCATCGGCGAGGATGGCCGCAAGCTGGGCCGCGATCTCCCTGCCAACTGGCTGATGCGGATGATGATGCGCTTCGCCAAAGAAGAACGCCTGCGCCCTTACCGCCGGATGAACGGCTATGCCCTGTTGAAAAAGGGTCATGAGATAGTGCCGATAGAGGTTTAGGCAATCATTCGAAATATCTGATTTCATGAATAAATACGTCGACGCGCCATCGCTTGTTAATACTTAATTAAGAAAATCAACCCATCCTTCAAGCATAACCTCAGCGGGCACGCCATTTCCGCTCATGCAAAAACTGCTCAGGTATGGCCGATCCTAATTGGGTATGGCCCATTTTGACGAAGCCATACTCGGTATGGCCACCAGCCTGCATATTACTAATTTCAATTTTCATTAAGCTGCGGTATGTCTGCCCTATAGCTGTCTGAAACAGCAGGATACAGGGAGACAAACGAATGTTACAATTTTCGCGTCGCGCGCTTATGGGCGCGGGTATGGGAACGCTGGGCCTGGCGCTTGCGGGGTGCGCGCTCGCTAACGGTAAGTCTGCGGCTGCCTCCGCGGACTTCGTCACGATCGATGGCATCCATTTCAAGTTGAAGGGCGAAACCTACCGCTATGTCGGCGCCAATATCTGGTATGGCGCCTACCTCGGCTCAGCGGCCAGCTTTGGTGACCGCACCCGCCTCGTCAGGGAACTGGACGACCTCAAGGCGCTGGGTGTCACCAACCTGCGTGTTCTGGGATCTTCCGAACTGTCGCCGCTGATCAATTCCCTTGATCCCGCCTTTTCCAACAAGCCCGGCGATTATAATGCCGACCTGCTGACCGGCCTCGATTTCCTGCTGGCGGAAATGGCCAAACGCGACATGAAGGCCGTCCTCTACCTGACCAACTTCTGGGAATGGTCGGGCGGCATGGTCACCTATCAATACTGGACCAATGGCGGCACCTATATCAACATGAATGACCCGGCCCATCCCTGGCCGGCATTCGCCGACTTCTCTGCGCAGTTCTATGCCAGCGGCGCCGCAAAGGACGCCTATTACGCCTATATCAAAATGCTGCTCGGCCGGACCAATTCGATCACCGGCAAGGCATACAAGGACGATGCCACGGTCATGGCCTGGCAGTTATCGAACGAGCCGCGTCCGGGCGGCAGCGAAGCCGCTATCAAGGCGCATGTGGAGGATTATTACGACTGGATCAGCGAAAGCGCGGCCCTTATCCGCGCACTGGCGCCAAACCACCTCGTTTCTCTCGGACACGAGGGGCTTATGGGCGCCAATGGCAGCGAGGACATCGTCATCAAGGCGCACGAACACATCGATTACCTGACGGCGCATATCTGGCCACAGAACTGGAGTTGGGTCGACAAAGACGATCTCGGCGGCAGTTTCGATGCCGGCGCGGCCAAGGTGCAGGCCTATATTGATGCCCATATCGCCATCGCCAAAAAAATCAACAAGCCGCTGGTCTTCGAGGAATTCGGCTTCCCGCGCGATAATATCAGCTATGATCCCGGCACCCCCACTACCTACAAGGACCGCTTCTATGGCCTGATCTACAAGGCCGTGGAAGACGCCATCGCCCACAATACGCCGGTGGCCGGTTCCAATTTCTGGGCCTGGGGCGGCGCCGGCCGCGCCCTGCATCCGGATCACCACATGCTGCGCGGCGAGACCGCCTATGTCGGCGACCCGCCCCACGAACCGCAGGGCTGGTACAGCGTTTTCAATACCGACACCTCGACGCAAAACCTGATCAGGGCCCATGCCGCCAATCTGCGCAACATCAAGAGCGCGTCATAACCAATTGCAATAAATATAAAAATGGCCGCGCCACGTTAATAGGGGAGAACGCGGCGCGGCCAAGGTTTATCAGAAGAGGCCGTTCTGATAATCCGTGAATGTCTGTTTGCCGGCATGTGCCGAAAGCCCTCTCACAACACCGCACTCAATGTTGCTGAGGATGAAGCCTTAAGAACACGGGTTTCCCATACGGAACTATCTTGCTGAATGCCCTATAGTCGGTTACGGGTGTTGCCGGAAGATACGCTTCTCGCATCACAGAGTTGCAATATATGGAACAGATACGGCTTGACTTCGACGATCTGAAAGCGTTTTTCGTCGTAGCGGAAACCGGCAGCTTCGCCCGCGCGGCTGAGCGCCTGGAAACATCAAAATCGATTATCTCGCGGCGTGTCGCGCGGCTTGAAACTATGCTTTCAGCGCGCCTGCTTCACAGAACAGCGCGCGGCACCCACCTTACGGAGGGCGGCATGCTGTATTACGAGCAGGCCCGGCAGGCCATGTCGCAGCTTGAATTTGCCGGCGAAAACCTGGCGGAGTCGAACGCCGACCTCTCCGGTCCCATCAGGCTCACCGGGCCGGTGTTTTTCGGCCATGAATACCTCGAACCGGTCCTGGCGGAATTCGCCAGGCAGTATCCCAAGATCGAACTGGATGTAGACTTCAGTGACGACAAACTCGACCTGCACAGCGAGGGCCTCGATATCGCTGTCCGTGCCGGTCAACTGAATGATTCCAACCTGACGGTCCGCCGGCTGTGCCAGTCCAGCCGCGTCGTTGTGGCCAGCCCCGCCTACCTGGCGCAAATGCCACCGCTGCAAAGCCCTGCGGACCTCGATCAGCACATTATCCTGCATTACAACGGCACCCACACCCAGGATCTCTGGCGCTATCGCCACAACGACCGAACGCATTCCCTCAAGGTCAGGCCGCACCTGCGCTCAAACAGCCCTGGTATGCTTCTGTCGGCCGTCAAGGCGGGGGTCGGCATCATGGTCATGCCCGTCTATGTCGCGGGCGCCGCGATACAGTCGGGCGAAGTGGAAGAGGTGCTGGCCGATTATGACTGGGGCCTGACCGAAATCAGCCTGATCCTGCCGCACGGCAAAAACACCACACGCCGTGTCCGAAGCCTGGTCGATTTTCTGCTTCTGAAATTTCACAATAAATTCAGTTAAGCGAAGGGCTTGACAGTCATCTCAAGGATTGCGACTTTGAAACTGCGGTAATCCTTGCCGCTACAAATGGGGGAAATCTCATATCTTTTTCAAACCCTTTACGGGTGAAAGTAATCGTGCGTGGCGCTATCCTGCTGGCGCTTGGCCTGTCAGTAACCGGCTGCGCCACCATCACACGCGGTACGCATGATGTGTTCGTCGTTGAAACCGATCCAATCGGCGCCAGTGTCACGACAACCAATGGCTTTACCTGCAAAGCCACGCCGTGCAGCCTCAAGATGGCGCGGAAATCCGATTTTGACGTCACTATCAGCAAGCCTGGCTACAAGACCTGGACGGGTCATGTCACCAATAAGGTGGCTGGTGGTGGGGGCGCAGCCATGGCGGGCAATGTGCTCGTCGGCGGCATCATCGGCGCTGTAGTCGATGGCAATAACGGTTCCATGCTTGATCTCGTGCCCAACCCGCTGGTCGTCAAGCTTGAAGCCGGTGAAGATGCGCCTGCTTCGGGCAGCGCAACCGGCGTCGGAAACTAAAGAAGTACCGCCTTCGGTCAATGGGCCGAAGGCGGCTTCACTTTCACACCAGGTGGCTGGGGCTGTTCGATCAGACCCGTGTCACCAGAAGCCCCGCCGATACCCGGCACCACGGCGACCTGGTAATCCGGCGGTGTCCGGAACCATTTCGGGTCTTGTCGGGCCGCTGACAGTTCCAGTACCTCAAAAAGCGCATCGCGGCGCCCCTTCTGCGTCATTTGCAGGATGATATTATCGCTGCTGGCGCAGACCATGCCCGATTGATTCAGATAGCCGGAAAATTCCATCAACCGGCATGGACGTCCAGCAACCAATGACGCCCCCACCACCTTGAGCGTCGATTGCTGCGCCAGAATCGACAAATCGAGCGGCAGCGGAAGAATACCCTCCGTGCGATCGAGTGGAAAGACGAGAGCCAGCCGATTCTGCCCCGTTGCGGTCAGGCTGATCAGCACGCCCTTTTCCCGATCAGCGATATAGGATTGCGGCCCGCCACCCGCCGTCAGATCGACACGCGTTTTCATGCCTGACCGGCGGATATTTACGGGCGTTGGAAATCCGGCAACCTTCACCCTGGCATACAGGTCCGCACGCGTTGCCGCGTCAGGCTCAGAGATCGCCTGTGCCTGAACCACAGGCGCCATCACCAGCATGAAACCTGCCATTGCCGCTGCAAACCATGACTTCAGGGCGTTTGTCATATTCCGACTCCCAACACGCGGCGATTTATGGCAAGATCTCGGCGATGAAACCTATCCTGAGCTCCGCTCCCATTCCCACCAGAGACGGCTTTGTCGTGATCGATGCCCGCGGACATCGCTGTCCGGTTCCGACCCTGAAACTCCGTCGAAAAATGGAGGCATTGGAAGATGAGCCCGGCTTTATTCTGTGGGCAAATGACCCGATGGCGCAGATCGACATTCCCCACTTTTGCAATCAAAACAATTATGTATTGCTTTCAACAGAAGTGGTGGATGAGGCATGGCTTTTCACGATTGCGCGCGCCGGACGGTAGCCCGATGTGTTACAACAATGTTTACTGTTCCTCTTTAAGAATCGCGTACCCTGAATGACACCGCTCAACCGCCGCACCCGCTCAACAGGAGCTGATATCTTGACCCTCCAGGCGCGTTTGCTGCTGATAAGCCGTGATGACGCCTGGTTACAGGCGATGGGTGACGAACTGGACCGCCTGGGCTTGCGCACCCTCAGTGCTACGGAAGTCGAAGCGGGCTGTGTGGCCCTGGGCGACGCGCCAATTGAAGCCGTCATTATCCATGAAACCGGCAGCAACAAATGGCCGGACGCGGTAAGTCCGCTGCGCGCTGCCGCCTGGCCGCGCCGGATTCCCGTCATCATGATGCGCAATGACGACCAGCACCAGGTTCCGGATGGCTGGGACATGGTACTCACGCGTGATGCCCATCCGCAGCAGATACTGGTCAGCGTCGAGCACCTGGTGCGCGCCTGCGTTGCCGAAGAGGAATATGACACCCGCCGCGAAACGTTTAACGTCGACCTGCAACCCCTTGACGTCATTCTGCAAAATCAGGAACCGCTTGCCGTCCTTTCGATCGGCCAGCCAGACCCGGAATATCTTGCCATCACCCACAGCCTGCGTGAACTGGGCGTTGAAGTGACTGCGGCCCTGTCGTCCTACAGCGCTTTTGACTACCTGCACGATAAGACCTTCGACGCCGTACTTTTGTGGGGTGGCGCGCAACCAGCCGAATCCCTGTCGATCGCCGCTGGAATGCGTCGCAATACACGCCTCTACCACACACCGGTCCTTCTGCGCCTGAACAGGCTGATAGAGCTTGATGTCGGGGACGCCTTCATGCGCGGTGTCAATGATATCGCCAATCCCAGGGCGCACATCGCCGAGGTGACGGATCGTCTGGTGCGCCTGGCCCGTACGCACCGCCGCCAGTTGACCATCCGCAAGACACTTGAAGCCATGCGCCATCATGCGCAGATGGATAAGGGCACCGGCCTTTTTGGCCGCGACCTGTTTGCCGCTCACCTCGCCCGCCTGTCAAAAGCGGCTGGAGAGCGTCATCGCACACTCAGCATCTGCGTGCTGAAGATCGCCGAAACACCCGAGGTCACCCGCGCCCGCTCGCGCGGAATGCTTGATAAGGCCGTGCCGCAGATCGGCTCAATGGTAGCGCGCCTGGTTCGCGCCGAAGATACGGCGGGCCGGCTTTCCAATGATGTCTTTGCCATCGCCCTGCCCGCCACCTCGGCCATTTCCGCCCATAATGTCGGCGAACGGATATCCGCAGTCGTCAGTTGTACCGCTTTCGATTCCGGCCAGGGTAAACCGCCCTATGTCGTGGAATTCATCGTTGGCGCCGCGCAAATTCAGCCCGGCGAACCGGCGGCCGAGGCCCTGATGCGCGCCGCCGCGAAGGTCGGAAACCCGAACCGCGAGGCAGTTTAGGCTTCTGCGGCGAGCCGGGCCAGATCCTTCATGATCCGCTCGGCAGCCGCCAGGCGCCCGGCGGCGTCCGGCCACTCCCCTTGACCAGCAGTTTCTGATCCGGCCGCAGCTTCCAGTCATTCGGCCGGGACTGGATGTGCCTTATGAGCCCCATTGGGTTATTGAAGCTGTCATTGCGGAAGGTGACGACCGCGCCCTTGGGGCCGACATCCAGCTTTGACACGTTAGATTCCCGGCACAAGCCCTTGATTCCGACGACTTTCAACAGTTGTTCCGCTTCTTCCGGTATGGGGCCAAACCGGTCAATCAGTTCCGACGCCAGGGCCTCGCGGTCAGCCAGCTTTTCAGCCTCCGATACTCGGCGATAGAGCGACAGACGAATATTGAGGTCGGGAATATAGCTTTCGGGGATCATCACCGCGGCGCCGGCATTGATCTGCGGCGACCAGCTTCGCGCGTCGGTCAGGCTGTCTGCACTGCGTTCGCGCAGTTCCGCCACGGCATCTTCCAGCATCTGCTGATAAAGTTCGACGCCGATTTCCCGGATATGGCCCGATTGCTCATGGCCAAGCAGATTGCCGCCGCCACGGATATCGAGGTCATGGCTGGCAAGCTGGAACCCCGCTCCCAGATTATCCAGTGATTGCAATACCTTGAGGCGTTTTTCTGAAGCAACGCTCAAGGTCTTGTGCTGCGGGGTCGTCAGATAGGCGTAGGCGCGAGTCTTGGAACGCCCCACACGGCCACGTATCTGATAAAGCTGGGCCAAGCCGAACATGTCGGCGCGATGCACGATCAGCGTGTTGGCGGTCGGCACGTCCAGCCCGGATTCCACTATGGTCGTGGAAAGCAGTACATCATACTGTCCCTCGTAAAAGGCCGTCATCACGTCTTCCAGTGCGGTCGGCGCCAGTTGCCCGTGACCGATGACAAACTTCACTTCCGGCACCTGGGTGCGCAGGAAATCCGCTACATCGGGCAGATCACTGAGGCGCGGCACGACATAATAGACCTGGCCGCCGCGATACTTTTCCCGTAGCAGGGCTTCACGCAAAGCCACAGGATCATAGGGCAGCACATAGGTCCGCACGGCGATGCGGTCGACCGGCGGCGTGGCAATGATTGACATGTCGCGGATGCCGGAGAGCGCCATTTGCAATGTACGCGGGATAGGCGTGGCTGAAAGGGCAAGCATATGAACATCGGCACGGAAGGTCTTCAGCTTTTCCTTATGCTTGACGCCGAAATGCTGCTCTTCATCAACAATTACAAGGCCCAGATCGTTAAATTTCACCTGATCAGAGAGAAGTGCGTGAGTGCCGATCACCACCTCGATCTCGCCCTTTTTCAGACCTTCGCGGGTTTCGTCGGCATCCTTGCGGCTCACCAGCCTGGAAAGCTGGCGCACACGGATCGGCCAGCCCTGGAAGCGCTGGGTGAAGGTCTTGAAATGCTGCCGCGCCAGCAGGGTAGTGGGGCAGACAATCGCCACTTGCTGGCCCGACATGGCCACCACGAAGGCCGCGCGCAGGGCCACCTCGGTCTTGCCGAACCCGACATCACCGCAGATAAGCCGGTCCATCGGTTGGCCCTTACCAAGATCTTCCAGCACATCGGCGATGGCGTTAAGCTGGTCGTCGGTCTCTTCATACGGAAACTGGGCGCAGAACTCATCATAAAGCCCGGCGGGCGGATCGATGGTCTGCCCCTGCTTCATGGCCCGCGCGGCGGCAAGCTGGATCAAGCCGTCGGCCATCTCGCGCAGGCGTTCCTTCGCCTTGGCTTTACGCGCCTGCCAACTGGCCGAACCCAGGCGGTCCAGTTGAGCGCTGTCGCTGTCCGCGCCATAACGCGTCAGCAGGTCGATGTTTTCGACCGGCAGGTAAAGCTTGGCGTCATTGGCATATTGCAGGTCCAGACAATCGTGCGGTGCACCGGCCACATCGAGCGTCTTCAGGCCATCATAACGCCCAATACCGTGCTCGATATGGACCACCAGATCGCCCGGCGAAAGCGCTGAGGCTTCGGCCAGAAAGTTGTTAGCTCTCCGTCGTTTACGCGGTCTCGCTAATCTGTCGCCTAAGATATCCGTCTCGGAAATCACCGCGAGGGATTCGGTCTCGAAACCGTGGTCAAGCGGCAGGACAGCGCGCTGGATCGGCTTGACCTTGGTGCCGGCCACGCCAAAGCTTTGGGCGTCGGCCAAGTCCGTTGCCAGCCGCAGTGCGGTCAGCCCGTGATCCGCCAGCATGACGCCCAGGCGGTCGGATGAGCCATCGGTCCAGGAAGCGAACAAAACGCGCTTTCCCTGTTTTGCCAGGGCCTTGGCGTGATCGGTTACCGCCGTGAAAAGGTTAGTCGAATCGAGCAGGCGTTCCTGACCGAAGTTACGGCCCGGACGTCCGCCCAGATCGATGGCGTCGGCGCCTTCCCGCTGAAAGGTTTCAAAGCGCCGTACACGTTGTCCGGTCAGGGCGGCTTTCCAGTGCACGTCATCGAGATAAAGCCGCGCGGGCGGCAGGGCGCGGTAGGCGGAACCGCCCTTCTCTTTCGAGGCTTCCGCCCGCAGCTCATAGGCATCCTGAACACTTGCCGCCCGCTCGGCAAACGCGTTTTCCGCAAGCACATCGAGCATCAGCAGGCTCTTGGGCGGCAGGTAATCGAAGACGCTGTCCAGGCCGTCATAAAACAGCGGCAGCAGGTGCTCTATGCCTTGCCGGCGAATGCCCGATGACAGGGCGGCATAGAGTGGATCATCTCCCGCTGCACCGAAGGTTTCGAGATAGTGCTGGCGAAAACGGCTGATGCTCGCCTCGTCCATTCGGACTTCCGACACCGCCGTAAAATCCAGCCCGGTGATCTGTTTTAACGAGCGCTGAGTTTCCGTATCAAAGCTGCGGATCGATTCCAGCGTATCGCCAAAGAAATCGAGCCGAACCGGTTCCTCGTGGCTGGGTGAAAAGACATCGAGAAGGCCGCCGCGCACCGCGAACTCACCTTTTTCCGACACGGTCGATACACGGTTATAGCCATGCTTCAGGAAATAGGCTTCGAGATCCCGGATATCGATCGTCTGGCCGGGCCTAAGCGACAGGCGCCCTTCCTGGATAACACTGACAGGCGGCACCTTTTGCATCATGGCGGCGGCAGTCGTGAGCAGAAGAACTGGCGCGGCCGGCGGCATGGGCTTGTATTCCGCAAGCCGCGACAGGGCATACATGCGCTGGGCGATTATGCCTGGCGTCGGGCTCATGCGATCATAAGGCAGGCAGTCCCACGCCGGGAAACTCAATATCTCAAGGCTGGGGGCGAAAAATTTCAGCGCTTCGATAACCGCATTCATGCGCGCAAAATCTCGCGCCACGAAAACACTCAAACCTTCGCCGCGCGCCAGATCAGCCGTGATCAGGCTGTCAAACCCTTCCGGCACACCGCTCAAAACCAGCGGCGCTTCAGAACGCGAAATCTGAGACAAATCGGCCATGCGCTGTTTAAATCTTTGTGTAAGTTGTCTTGTAATAGATATTGAGTTTATTCATAATTACGGATTTAAATTCTTCAGGCGTCGGATCACGTTCAATGATCCAGCCATAGAGATCCTGGTCCGGCACTTCGAGCAGGATTTCAAAAATATCCAGTTCCTCGTCGCTCATTCCCGGCAGCATGTCGTCGGCAAAATTGCCAAGGATGATGTCCGCTTCCTTGAAGCCCCGGCGCCAGGCCCGAAAGGACAGCTTTCTGAGGCGCGCTTCCCGCATTTCCGATTCTGTCACAGTAAACGCTCCTCAAATCTAAACTGGCCCTTCTCATAAAGCATTTTTGGTGCTTGATAAGCCCATGCGACCAGAAATTTTGTTTCCCTACTATGCGCCGGTGACCAGTCTGAAAGGTGTCGGCCCCAAGCTGGCGCCTGCCTTGAGCGCTCATGTCGGTGAGCATGTTCGTGACCTGGCCTTCTTTCTGCCATCCAGCCTTATAAAGAGGCCATTGGTAAGGCTAGGCGAAGCCAGAATTGGCGAAATCCAGACCGTGCGGGTCAGAATCGGCGCCTATCTTCCATCCCCTGGCAAGGCGCCGCAGCGCATTGATGTGTTTGATGAGACCGGCCGCCTGCAACTGATCTACTTTCACCGCATACGCGGCTTCGAGGCTCAGAATCCGGTCGGTGCCGAACGCCTGATCAGTGGACGGATCGAAAAATTTGGCCAGCATCTCCAGATGTCGCATCCGGATTACATCGTCGATGAAGCGCGCGCGGACGATATTCCCGCTTGCGAACCGGTCTATCCGGCCACGCTCGATCTGTCGTCACGCATGATCCGAAAGTTCATCCAGACGGCGCTTACTACCCTGCCCGACCTGCCGGAGTGGCAGGATAAGGCTATATTAGACAAAAATATATGGCCGGCATTTAATCAGGCCCTCAAAGCGGCGCACACACCTCAAAGCGAGCTGGATTTTTCTCCAGAGTCCAAAACCCGGCAGCGCTTGGCCTATGATGAAGCCCTGGCGCATCAACTGGCGCTCAAGAGCCGGAAACTGCATCGCCAGAATACACCGGCGCGCGTGGTTGATTTCCACCGCCTCTCGGATCAGGCACTTGCCGCCCTGCCTTTCGCCCTGACCGGCGCACAGATGCGCGCGCTTCAGGATATCCGTGCGGATCTGCGCTCCGGCCACCGCATGAACCGGCTGGTCCAGGGCGATGTGGGTGCCGGCAAGACGCTGGTTGCGCTCCTGGCCATGATCGATCTGGCGGAAGGCGGCTTCCAGAGCGTACTAATGGCCCCTACCGAAATCCTCGCTCGCCAACATTATGAAAAAAGTCTGCCAATCCTGAATGATATCGGCATTACCTCAATCATCATGACAGGCCGCGACAAGGGGCGACTGCGCGAGGAAAAGCGGACTGTTGTCGCCAGCGGCGAAGCCATGACCGTCTTCGGCACTCACGCGGTTTTCCAGGAAGGGGTAGATTTCCAGTCCCTGCAACTGGCGGTCATAGACGAGCAGCACCGCTTCGGCGTTGGCCAGCGGCAGAAATTGTTCTCCAAAGGCGATTCCGTCCATTACCTGTCAATGTCGGCCACCCCCATCCCGCGCACCCTGGCCCTGACGCAGTATGGCGAGGCCGATCTTAGCATTCTCGATGAAAAGCCGGCCGGCCGCCAGCCGATCCATACGGCAGTCCTGCCGCGGCAGCGTCTGCCCGATGTCATTGGCCGCCTGCGCAGCGCCATCGATTCCGGTTCGCAAGCCTACTGGATTTGCCCCCTGGTTGAGGATACCGCCGAATCGGACCTGATCGCGGTCGAACTCCGCCATCGGGAACTGGCCGAAGACCTTGGCCTGGAAATCGGCCTGGTTCACGGCCGAATGCCCTCTGAAGAGAAGGATGCCGTCATCAGCCGCTTTGCCGCCGGCGATATCCGCATTCTGTGTGCCACCACTGTAGTTGAAGTCGGCATCGATGTCCCTACGGCCTCTATCATCATTATCGAACAGGCCGAGCGCTTTGGACTGGCGCAACTCCACCAGTTACGCGGGCGAGTTGGGCGGGGACGCGACAAGAGCGCCTGCATCCTGCTCTACGATACGCCCCTATCCAAAAACGCCCAGGCCCGGCTGGAATTGCTGCGTGACACCGAGGATGGCTTCAAAATTGCGGAAATGGATTGGAAGCTGCGCGGCGAAGGTGACATTCTGGGGGCCAAACAATCCGGCTTTCCCGATTACCGCTTCGTCGATCCGGTGGCCCATACCGGCCTGATCGCCATGGCGGCGCGCGATGCGGCCTATATTCTGCAACATATGGAGTCCTTGCCAGCGCCTCGTCGCAGAGCGATAGAGGTTCTCAGGCAGTTGTTCGACTGGCGCGCAGACAGCCCCGACAAGCAGGATTAGGCTGGCGGCGACATGGCCTCGAATAATTGCCAGCGGGCCTGAATATCTGCCTGAAGATCGCCGTAGAAAAGATTGTAAGAATTAACCTTTCTTTGATCCTCCCACGTCCCGTCATCCTTGAAGGAGGGCGATTTGGGCTTGTCGACAAACAACAGCCCCCCAGGCAGTGCGCCGACACCTTGCGGACGCTCAGCGCCGGTTCCGTGCCCCATTCCAGCCCCGTCGCATTTGTGGCGCCCTGAGAATGCCGCGCATCCACCTCATCGTCGGAGGCGATACCATTCAGGGGATTGACACAGACCCCTTTGCGCGATCCCATAGGCTGCAGGGTTTCCCCCTGCCAATAGACGGCCTTTTGCAATACCTGCAAGGCGACATCCGGCCGGCCCGAATTGATACTGACATAGCTGACAACGCAGCCGACTTGACGGCGCGACAAACAGGCCGGCGTCTGGGCGGTCACGCCAAACTGGCTTTCCGGCACGAGAGCTTCCAGGAAATAGGCGGCGACCAGTTGCGACTTCAATTCCGGATCATTCGCCACCACATCTCGGACCAGGCGGGACACCAGCACGCCGCCCTGTTCCAATCCGACAATGACAAAGCCGCGGCCGCCGCGGCGCACTTTGAGGAACTCGGCAAAGGCCGCGCTTACGTCACGATAGGCAAACTGACGTGCCTCACGCAGATCTTCCTTCAGGTTCAATTGGGTAAACAGGCTGCCCTGCCGGTATTTCGGCGCATAGACATTGCCCATGATGGCGAAAGGTGCGGCATAGTTCGGCAATTGCACGCGCTGCACCTCGGCCTTGATGGCATTGCTCGTGGTCGAGCCCAGCCACTGATCGCCGCCATTATAGCTGGTGCCGTGAACGAAAAAGACATCCACCTTGCGAGGATCGGCATAATAATGGGCCGGATTGAGATACCAGCCATCCGCCCTGGCATAGTCGGGCGCGGACGGCGGATGATATATCTGGAAGGGGATCTTGGGGTCGAGATAGTTGCGGTGAATGTCGTTCTGCAAATACAGGAAGGCCAGCGCCAGAAAGCCGCCGATAACAAGGCCGATCAACAGGCTGAGCCTGCGTTTCTGTAAAATCTGTTTCCACATTCCCTAATGAACTTAAGGGGAGAAGCCCCCAAAACAAAGGCCGCATCCGCCCGGTCAGTTCACTTTTTGTGACCCTGGATAACAGATCCATCCCTGGCGATTTTGTACAACGCATTCGGCCAGCGCTTATGCACCCAGAACCATTCCTCCGGGTTATTGCGTACGGCCTGCTCTATAAAAGCGCTTATCTTGCAGACGGTTGTTTCAATATCCTGAGCCTTGTGCCCGGTGTCATCCACCTCAATCGGATCATGCACCGTGACATGAAAACGCGCCTTGTGCAGCCGGCGGATCGTCAGGGGCTGCAAAACCGTGCCGAAACGCTGGGCCAGGCGCGTCGGACCGGGCGCCGTTTCAGCGATTTGCCCGAAGAAGGGCGTCGGCACGCCGCGATTGAACTTCTGGTCGTTCATCAGCCCGACCGACTCGCCGTTTTGCAGGGCGATGAGCAGTTCCTTGGCGCCATCCCCGCCCTTGGGCGCGAACATGGTCACGCCATAGGCCGCGCGCCCGGCCCGAATACGGGCATCGACATAAGGGTTATTAGCGGCGCGGTAGGTGATCATGTAGGGCACTTTCGCTGCCAGGATCGCCGCGTTCATGACCTCCCAGTTCGACAGGTGGCCGGAAATGAAGATCACTGGCTTGCCGCTGGCGGCGATGGCTTCCAGCCTCTCGAAGCCTTCAATTTCTATACGCGACGGATCACGGACAATCCGGTCCATGATGGCAAATTCGCCGGCCATGGTGCGGCCGGTGTTTTCCCACTGCCGGGTGATGAGGCGTTTGCGCGCCGCGTCCTCCATCTCCGGAAAGGCCAGTTCCAGATTACGCTTCACCGTTTTCTGCACCGGCGTCAGCGGGCCCAGGGTCTTGAACAGCCAGCCACCAAAATCCGAAGCCGAATCCACCGGCAGGGCACGGGTAAAGGCCGCAAAGGCATCGTAAAGCAGGGCCTCCAGACGCCAGGCCAGGTCTTGTATGAAGGCGGGCTTGTCCGCCATCAGGCCGCATCCTTCGCAGCTTTTTGTGCGGAAAGAATCTTGCGCAGGCGGTTCAGCCGCGCTTCAGCCGCCAGGTGGCTGCTGTAAAGGCCGTCCCAGCCACCAGTGAAATGCGCGCGAAAGATGAAATAGCGAATGAAAACGAACGGATATTCAAAGGGCAGACGCAACCAAATGGCCCAGGCCGGCTTTTTCAGCACCTTGGCCTGAAGATTGGTATAGGAATCGAGCTTGGCGCGAATATGTTCATAAGATCGCGCCGAAAAATGCATGACCGCGCCATGCAACTGCCCCACCGGCTCCGCCTTTGTATCGACCGTATCGTGAACGAGGCTCTCACGGAACCGGACGACCCGCCGATCATATAACCGGACATAGTTATGGTAATCCGCCCAAAGACGCGGCTTTGTCTTGCCGGGATACACATTCCGGATCCTGAAGCGGTAGGCATTCAGCTTTGGCCCCAAAGTCATCAGCGCCTTGATTTCACTGAAAAGCGCCGGCGTGACCACCTCATCGGCATCCAGATTGAGAATCCAGTCGTATGACGCACAGTCTTCACTGTATCGCTTTTGCGGTCCGTAACCTGGCCAGTCGTGATGGATGACGCGGGCGCCGAGCTTTTCGGCCACCGCCACCGTATCGTCGGTCGAACCACTGTCAATGACCACAACCTCGCTTACCAGCCCCTGAACCGCACGGATACAATCGCCAATGCGATCGCCTTCGTTTCGGGCGATAATACAGCAGCTTAAGGGTGTTGGTTCAGTTGCGTCCATGTTACCTCTTGTGCCCAAGACCTCCAGAACAGGCAAGCCTTCCTTTTCGCCATGACAGAAAAACACGCCCCGTCCGCACCGGTTATCCTCTGGTTTCGCTTCGATCTCCGGCTGCATGACCATGCCGGTGTCCGCGCGGCCCTCGAAAGCGGTCGCCCTGTCCTGCCTCTTTATATATGGGATGAAGATGCGGGGACACGGCCCTTGGGTGCGGCCTCGAAATGGTGGCTGCACCGGTCGCTTGAATCCCCTGGATACGGACCTTCAGACATATGGCTCGCGGCTGATTATCGAGCGCGGCAACTGTCAGATTGTTCTGGCATCTCTTTCCAGAGAATACAGCGTAAAAACAATATACTGTTCGAAGACTTTTGATCCGAAAAATGAACAATATGATGAGGAACTGGCGGACGAACTGGCGGCGGCGGGAATCGAGCTGAAACGCCTGAATACCGCCCTTTTGTCCTCTCCAAATGCGCTCAGCACACAGGGCGGTACGCCTTTCCGTGTTTTTACCCACTTCTACAAAGCCCTGCTGGCATCCGGCGCCTGCGATATCGCCGCCATGCCCAGCCTGCCGGATGCCCCCTGGCCGCAACCGACGACATGGCCAGGCTCACTCTCCATTGCCGAACTGGAGCTGCAACCGAAGCTAACCCCATCCGGCCAGGACTGGTCAGAGGGCTTCAGCCGCTTCAAGCCCGGAGAGGCCGGCGCGCGTGGCACGCTAAGGCATTTTCTTAAGAACCATCTGCAATCCTATGACATAAATCGGGATCGTCCAGACCTGGATGTAACGTCCCACCTGTCTCCCCATTTGCGATTCGGCGAAATCAGCCCACACCGGATACTGTTTGAAACTGAAAAAGTCGCCGATTCGGATCATCGTTTGCAGGGCGGCGCGGCCAAGTTTCGCGCCGAACTCGCCTGGCGGGAGTTCTCCTATGGCTTGCTCGCCCAGCAACCACGGCTGCATGAAATCAATTTCCGCCGCGACTTTGACCAGTTCGACTGGCGGCATGACGACAAACAATTTCGTGCCTGGTGCCGGGGCGAAACCGGCTACGAACTCGTCGATGCCGGCATGAGAGAACTCTGGCAGACCGGTTATATGCATAATCGCGTGCGAATGGTAGCGGCCTCCTTTCTCGTCAAACACCTGCTGATCGACTGGCGCCGAGGCGAGCAATGGTTTTGGGACTGCCTCCTTGACGGGGATCCGGCCAATAATCCGGCAAGCTGGCAATGGGTCGCCGGTTCCGGCGCCGACGCCGCCCCCTATTTCCGCATTTTCAATCCGATTACCCAGGCCGAAAAATTCGATCCCAAAGGGGACTATCGCGGCCGCTACATACAGGGTTATACACACCTTTCCACAGGCCCAAATAACAGCAGAAAACAGGCAGAACTGTTTGATAAACCGGATAAGGTTTCAAATTACCCACAGCCTATCGTCGATCATGCGCATGCCCGCGACCGTGCTCTGGAGGCTTACAAAAATCGTGCGGTTTATGAGGAGCAAGAGTCGTGACAACACAGATTGAAACCCAGGATTTGGCCAAACTGATGGAAGACGGTGCTGTCAAAATTCTGGATGGTAGCTGGGCTCTGGATGGCACCGACATGCGGGCGCTTTATAAGGCTGATCATATTCACGGTGCGCAATTCTTTGATCTGGATGCCATCAGCGATCACAGCACTCCCTTGCCACACATGGCGCCCTCGCCCGACCGATTTGCTGCGGCTGTCGGACAGATGGGCATTTCGGAAACCGACCACGTTGTCATCTATGACCGGCAGGGCCTGTTTTCAGCCGCGCGCGTATGGTGGACATTCCGGCTGATGGGACACGAAAAAGTGCAGGTTCTGCGTGGCGGACTGCCGGCCTGGAAGGCAGCCGGTTTCCCTGTCACAGATCAGACTTCCATTCCCTACCCGACCACTTACGCAGCAAACCACACGCCGGAAAACATCATAAATATAAATGACCTACAGAATATACTTAAGGTTGAAGACAGCCTGATCCTCGATGCGCGGCCAAGCACGCGCTTTGAGGGCACAGCCCCAGAACCGCGCGCCGGGCTACGGTCAGGGCATATGCCTGGCAGCCGCAGCCTGCCGTTTGGCGAACTGGTACGCGACGGCGCCCTGAAACCGAAAGAGGAACTGGATGCGATTTTCCAGTCCTGTGGTGTCAGCGATACCGGGCCGATTGTGACGACGTGCGGCTCTGGCGTAACCGCGGCCATCATAAGTATGGCCCTGTTTGAGGTGGGCCATACCTGTGCGCGACTCTATGACGGTTCATGGGCAGAATGGGGCCAGGAAAGCCTGGACACTCCCGTCATCACAGGTTCCTGATATGAGAAAGTCATGGCGACTCCGACAGGGCTCGAACCTGTAACCGTCCGCTTAGAAGGCGGATGCTCTATCCAGTTGAGCTACGGAGCCTCAAACGCAAGAATGCGCTAGTGCGTCCAGCTTTGTCTGCGGCCGAAGGCAAAATTGTCGGCATAGGCCTTGATGATCTTCGGCGGCGCTTCCGGCTCGATGAGACGGAACGGAATGCCGTGATGTTCGGCAAAGGCCATGGCCTGGTCCTTGGTCTCGAAGGTCAGACGCACCTGAGCATCGGTATCTGCAGATGACGACCAGCCCATCAGCGGATCAGGCGTACGCGCGGATTTCGGTTCAAACTCCAGTATCCAGTCATGGGTCTTGCCACGGCCGGATTGCATAGCTGTCTTGGCAGGTTTGAAAATACGCGCGAACATCGTTGTCTCCTGGATACGCTGGGATCTGCTCATCCTTACGTATGTGTCTGTTACTACCAAACGCAGCCAGCGGTAAAGAGGAAAGGCAAGACATTTAAAAAGCCGGCCCCAGAGGGAGCCGGCTTTTTTAAATGGTCGGGGCGAGAGGATTCGAACCTCCGGCCTCCTGCTCCCGAAGCAGGCGCGCTACCAGGCTGCGCTACGCCCCGACTAAATTTAACTCACCAACACAGGGCCCATTGCATGGTGCCAATGTGCTGGTCGGGGCGAGAGGATTCGAACCTCCGACCTGCTGCACCCAAAACAGCTGCGCTACCAGGCTGCGCTACACCCCGTTGCCCGGCCAGTAACCAAGGTCACCGGCTGAGAGGCGCGCTTCATGCCATTTTCACCAGACCTCCGCAAGCCCTCCTGACATGAAAAATCGCCAAGTTGCTGACTTTTATTGATTTCACCTTGTAGCCCAGGGAAAAAGGCGTGGATAACCGAGACCTCACGCTCTTACAGACATAAAAAACGCGAACAGCATGACCTGTTCGCGCTTTTTTGAATACGACTTATGACAACTGATTATACAAATGCCCTGGGCTGAACCTCGGTAACCACAAGCCCTTTTGGGCCTTCGCCGAAGCGCACCATGATGGTATCGCCCTGCTGGACATCTTCCAGGCCATAGCGGCGCAAGGTCTCGATATGGATGAAGATATCGGTCGGGTCATCGCCGCGCACCACAAAGCCATAACCCTTTGTGCGGTTGAACCACTTGATAGTTGCGGCCTCAAGATCACCAACGCGCACACTGTCATTGACAGCGCGCGAAACCCGTGGCGCCTGAATATCCGAACGGATCGGCGAAGAGACACCTTCAGCGACGGCATCCAGTTCATCAATCTCGATGACCTGCCAGCCCTTGGCCCGCTTGGCGATCTTGCAGGTAATCCGCGCGCCCTCATGCGCGCTGTCACGACCCATATCGCGCAGGCTTGAAATGTGAAGCAGAACATCACGCATACTTGTCAGCGTCGAATCCTGCGGGACGATGAAGCCATATCCCTTCGCGGCGTCAAACCATTTCACATGACCTGAAATCGTTACTAATTCGTCGGCTTCGGTTTTGCTATTGTAATCAAACAAACTCATCTATCCTCACCCATGTCGCCATGAACTTTCAAGTGACACTCATTATAATAACACGGATATCTCAATTTGGGAGGCAAAAAAGAGAATATATTCGCATGGATTGAGAAAATACGCCAAAAAATCGCTTTAGGCGAGTGTAATTGTGATCACGCGAGCGCCTGAGACCGTTACCAATTGGTAATTATCTGTGGATAACTCAACAAGCGGCTATCAACCCTTGGCAAAAAGATACCGATGAAGGGGAATACTCAGCCGCTTGAATGGCAGTCCCTAGGGGAGTCGAACCCCTCTTTTCAGGTTGAAAACCTGACGTCCTAACCGATAGACGAAGGGACCGCGTTCAAGAGGTGCGCTAGGTAACCGTTCTTATTTCGGGATGCAAGCGCTATTTTCATTTTTTTCCTGTGCAGACATTCAGTCCGGCTATCAGGCCAGGGCAATGTCCTCGATTTCAAGCTGAACCCCTCGCCGCCCCATATAGTCATCGGCCTTCAGCCGCCCCACCACATGGATCAGTCCGACCGGGCGCAAAAGCGCGTCACCGATCGCCGTGCCCTCGGCGCGCCACATGATGCCTTTCAGCTTCGCCCCGCTGTCATCACTCAACTCAAAGCGGATGTGGCCGCCCTTCATGGCCTGGGCGAAACCGACACGGACGCCGGCGAAAGCCAGCATCGGCTCCGGATTGCCCTGGCCAAAGGGCGCCAATAAATCAAAGCGGTCATAGAGCGCGCGCGATGCCGCCTTCACACTCAAAATGGCATCGATCTCCACCGCCTCGATCTGGTCGACCTCTGACACATGGGTCGTCACATAGTCATTGATGAAACGACGGAGCTCGCCGATCCGCTCGCGCTCCACGCTCAGGCCCGCCGCCATGGCGTGCCCCCCGCCGGAAAGCAGAATACCGGCCTCGAAGGCCGCACCAACCGCCTCGCCGAGATTGACGCCGGCCTGCGACCGGCCCGACCCCTTGCCCATGCCGCTGACCGGATCAATGCCAATAATAATGACCGGCTTATGCCAGCGCTCGCGCAACCGGCCGGCCACGATGCCGATAACGCCGGGATGCCAGTCTTCGCGCGCCACAATAATGACCGGATCATCACTTGGCCACAGCCCCTGCGTTTCCGCGGTCTGCATGGCCTGGTCGAGCACTTCGGCCTCGATGTCGCGGCGGGTGCGGTTCAGTTCATCCAGTTCATGCGCCAGCGCGGCCGCTTCTTCGGCATCGTCGGTCGATAACAACCGGACGCCGAGGTCCGAGCGCCCTACCCGGCCGCCGGCATTGATCCGCGGCCCGATGACAAAACCGGAATGGAAGGTGCTCATCAGATTGACCGCCGCGCTCTTGTCGCCGGCCACTTCCATCAGCGCCTTTATGCCGGCATTCTTAAGCTGCGACATGACCTTGAGCCCCTGCGCCGCCAGGGCGCGATTGAAACCAGTCAGGGCCGTAACGTCGCAAATGGCGCCCAGTGCCGACAGATCAAGCCACTGGCGCAGATCGGGCTTCGGACGATCGCTGAACAGGCCGCGCTTTTCGGCCTCGCGGTTCAGGCCGGCCAGAACCACGAAAACCACGCCCGCCGCCGCCAGATTTCCCTGCGCCGAGGTGCAGCCAGGCCGGTTTGGATTAACGACAGCCAGGGCGTGCGGCGGCTCCTCGCGCATAAGGTGGTGATCGATAACAACGACATCGAGGCCAATACTGGCTGCATAATCCAGCGCCCTGTGGGCCATGGCGCCGCAATCGACCGTCACCACCAGGTCCGTGCCCTGACGCTTGAGCGTATCGAAGGCGGCATTGGAGGGGCCGTATCCCTCTGTCACGCGGTCGGGCACATAGACCTCAAGCTCATGCCCCATATGTCGGAACCAGCGCACCAATTGCGCTGCGCTGGTGGCGCCATCGACATCATAATCGGCGAAGATACTGATTTTTGCCTTGCGTTCCAACGCGTCCAGTATGGCGCCGACGGCTTTGTCCATGTCCATAAAGCACGAGGGTTCCGGAAACAGAGCTTTGAGCGTCGGGAAGATGAAGTCCTGCAAGCCTTCTGGCGTCACACCACGCCCGGCGGTGAAACGCGCCAAAGGTTCGATGAAATCGGCTTCGGCCACATTCATCAGCCCCAGACGATGGGTAAGCTCGCGCAGGGTTTCCGATGCAACCCCTTTGGCCGCAATACGTTCCCGCCACCCACGGCCGCTCAGCGACGTCGTAACACCGAGATAGGGCGGGACATTTTGAGCGGGCTTAAGCGGGGAATGGGCATCCATATCGAGTCATCTCTTTTGCAGGACAAGCAGACTAACAGACAAGCCCACGGGAGCAATGGCGCAATCACCCGCGCGGTCACGAAAGCGAGAACACGCGGGGATAAGTCAGGCGCCGGTTGGCAAATCCCGCAGCCTGCCATAGGCTAACGTCAGAATCGCATAATTGGGGGTAATAGGGTGGCGTCAGATACACAAACCGATCGGGTCGGATTTGGCCGAATGCTGGCCTTTATCGGCCCCTGCGTGCCCTTTGCCGCCCTGGGTTTGCCGCTCGTCGCCACCCTGCCGGAATATTACGGCACGCAGCTACAGCTTGGCGCCATGGTCGGCACCGTCTTCTTCATTGTGCGTTGCTTCGATATTCTGGTTGATCCGGTCCTCGGTCACTGGATGGACCGCACTCGCACTAAACTGGGCCGTTTCAAGCTGTGGATGCTGATCTGCCTGCCGATCCTGTTCGTCAGCACCGGTTTTATATTCCTGGCGCAAAGAGGTGTCGGGCCTGTCTATCTCGGCCTGTGGCTCTTCGTTCTCTATGTCGGTTTTTCCATTGCGGCTTTGAGCCAGGCCAGTTGGGGCACGGTCCTTTCCACTGATTATAACGAACGCTCGCGCATCTTCGCCTGGTGGCAGGTCGGCAATATCATCGGCATCCTGGCGGCGGCGGTCATTCCGGTGATCGTTCAGAAACTCGGCTACAGCTATATTTTCGGCGTCCAGTTGATGGGCGGTTTCATCATGCTCACCCTGCCTGTCAGCATCGGCATTGCCCTGTGGCTGGTCCCGGAAAAAATCTCCAATACAAACACGCATGACCTGAAGCTCGGCCACTATTTCGACATGTGGAAACGCCCAAATGTGCGCAGCATTCTCTATGCTGACCTGTTCATGGGACTGGCGCCGGGCGTGATGGCCGCCCTCTTCTTCTACTTCTTTGAGGAGACCAAGGGCCTGACGCGCTTTGAGTGCAGCGTCGCCATGCTGCTTTACTTCGTGGCCGGCATCATAGGTGCGCCCATCTGGGTTATCGCGTCCAAGAAAATGAGCAAGCATAAGGCATTGATCCTGTCGTCCCAGATCTTCGCCGTGCTTTACGGCGCCATGTATTTCGCGCCCAAGGGCAATTTCATTATCTGCGCCGCCATGACCTTCGCCAACGGCATTCCCTATGCCGCTTCGCTGCTGCTGACCCGCGCCCTGATGGCCGATATAGGTGATGAGGTCATGCTGGAAACTGGCCATGACCATAAGGGCACCCTGATGGCGATCCTTTCGGCCACCACCAAGGTCGGTTACGCCATCTCGGCCCTGACCATCACCATATTAGGCGTGCTGCACTTCAATGTGAAATCCCCCAAGGACAGCCCGCCCGATGCCTTGATGTGGGTCGAAATCTTCTTTATCGGTCTGCCGGTCATCTTCCTGATCCTGGGCGCCGTCTCCATGCTGCGCTACAACCTGACGCCAGCACGCCATGCCGAAATCATGTCGCAACTGAAAGCAAAGGATATCCTGTGAGTGAAGGCATGGAAGGTTTGCTCGAAGTCATGCGCCGGCTGCGCGATCCGCAGACCGGCTGCCCGTGGGACAAGGAACAGACCTTCGCCACCATCGCGCCCTTTACCATCGAGGAATCCTACGAGGTGGCCGATGCCATCCAGCGCAATGACCTGCGCGACCTGAAGGAGGAACTGGGCGACCTGTTGTTCCAGGTGGTTTTCCATGCCCAAATCGCCGAGGAAATGGGCCTGTTCAATTTCGACGATGTGGCCGCCGGTATGAGTGAAAAGCTGATCCGTCGCCACCCGCACGTTTTCGGCGATGCCGGCGACCGCACCGCCGATGAGCAGAACGCCGCCTGGGAAGTCATCAAGGCCGAGGAACGTAAGGCCAAGGAAAAACACGGCCTGCTCGATGATGTGCCGGTAGGACTGCCCGCTCTCACCCGCGCCGCCAAGTTGACCAAACGCGCCGCCCGTGTCGGTTTCGACTGGCCAAGCGTCCATGAGGTGCTCGACAAGCTCGACGAAGAGACCGAGGAACTGAAGGCCGAGGTCGCCAAAGGCGATGTACAGAAATCACATGAGGAACTGGGGGACATCCTGTTCGTCCTGGCCAACTTGGCGCGCAAGCTCGATGTCGAGCCTGAAAACGCCCTGCGCATGACCAATGCCAAGTTCGTCCGCCGCTTTGAGATCATCGAGGCCGAACTGGCGAAGATCGGCAAGACGCCGGATCAGTCGGATCTCGCGGAAATGGATGCCCTGTGGAATGCCGCCAAGCTGGCCGAGCGTGAAAATTCCTGAGAACTTCGGCGGAAAGCCCATTCCCAAACGGCTGCGTAATACGCTGCTGAGCGTGCTGTTCTGCGGCGGGCTGTTTGTGGCCTATTACCAGTTGGCCGACCAGACGCCGATACCACCCGATACACACATTACCTACGAGCAACAGGACCGGTTTCGACTGGATATCGAGGCTGACGGTCACATCAGCCTTTCGGATAAAGCCGGCACCTACCATTATAAAATTTCGCAATTCGCGCTGCGTCGCATTTTGCGGGCCTTTCATCGCGTCGAATGGTTTGATCGCAACATCCTGACCTATGGCGATGCCCGCTCACAGTGTGTATTGAGCCTGACAGAAGGTTACCGGAAGGCCGCCATTAGGTACAATTGCGAAACGCAAGCATCTGAAATTCTCATGCCTGTTCAGTCACTTGAGCTAACGACACGCTTCCGGAAAGTATTGCAACGCGATGAACCGACATTGCGGGATTACAAGGTGACTCACAAGGCAACCCGGTTGCTTTCAAAATAAAACCAATGACTTGCCATTCGCACTTAACGCACATGCCTGCCGCCCTTCAGTTTCAATCCACAAGTCATTTTCACACTCTCTTGCGAATCAAAAGATTAACGCGCATCACTTGCGAATTGCCCGTGAACCATGGTGCCGCGTATGAAAAAGCCTGCCAAAGCGCCCCTCTCCAAAAGCGCCCGGAAACCCGCCAAACCCATCAGCAAGGCCGCTGTTCAAAAGGCACACCGCTCGCTGTGCCCTATCAACCTGACCCTGGAAGCGGTGGGCGATCGCTGGTCCATGTTGATCGTGCGTGACCTGATGTTGCGCGGGCACAGCAGCTATCAGGGATTCCTGCGCGCGGAAGAGAAGATCGCCACCAATATCCTGGCCGATCGCCTTTTAAAGTTGGAGCAACATGGCCTGATCAGCAAATCGGCCGACCCGGCCGACAAGCGCCGGTTTATCTATGCCCTGACCGAGCGCGGCGCCGACCTGGCGCCTATCCTTGTCGAACTGGCGCTGTATGGCCTTAAATACGAGCCGATGGCCAATATGGCCAAGGAAGTCATTCTGGATATGCAGAAAAACAAACAGATCTTTGCCCAGCGCCTGACGCGCAACTTCACGCCGAGACCTGCTGAAAAGCCGGTCAAGAAAAAGGAAGAGCCGGTCGAGGAAACCCTCAGCCTGTTCTGACAGCCTACTCCATAGCTGCCAATTGGTCGTGCTCCATCTCTTCCTGCGACAGCTTCTTTTTCGGCGCGGCGATCAGCAGCAGAAGCGGCATGGATAGCAGGCACAGAATGAACATCAACCAGAAATTATCGACATAGGCGATCATGCTGGCCTGGCGATTGACCTCGGCATTAAGCGCCTCCAGTCCAAGCTGGCTCTGGCCATAACTGCTGCCCATCAGCGGCCCATTGCCGCCATTCAGACTGTCCACAATGCCGGCATGGGCCTTTTGCGTATTGGCGACCTGCAATGCCTGAACCATGGCGATACCGATACTGGATCCAATATTACGCACCAGGCTGTAGATGGCCGTGCCTTCCGGCCGCAGGTTTGGCGCAAGCGTTGCGAAGGTGGCGGCGGATAGCGGCACGAACACCAGCCCCATACCAATGCCCTGAATGATTCCCGGCCAGATGATATCATGCTGCGACAGCATGATCGTATAGGTACACATCCACGCCAGCGAAATCGCTGTCAGACCAAAACCGGCCGCCAGGATCAGGCGCAGGTCGACCTTGCCGACCATTCGCCCGACCACCAGCATGGCCAGCATGGTGCCAAGACCGCTCGGCGCTGTGACGATACCGGCGGTCATGGCCGAATACTGCATCAGCCCCTGCAACATGGAGGGCATCAGCGCGCGCGTGGCGAAGAGCACCATGCCGACGATGAAGATGAACAACAGGCCGGTGACGAAATTGCGGTTATAGAGCAGCCTATAATCAAGGAATGTCTGTCCGGCCGGACGCGTCGCTGTGTGGATAATAAAGCAGCCCAGGCTGATAAAGACGATGATCGCCTCGATCCAGGTTTCCGATGAGGAGAACCAGTCATTCGACTGCCCGCGGTCGAGCAGCATTTGCAGGGCGCCGATGGCCAGGCTGAGCGCCGCAAAGCCGAAGACATCGAAACGAATGCTGCGTTTTGCGATGGTGTGCGGAATGTATTTCCAGATGCCGAAAAAGGCTGCCGCGCCGATCGGCACATTGATGAAGAAGCACCAGCGCCAGTCATAGGCGTCGGTCAGCCAGCCACCGAGCGTCGGTCCCAGGATCGGCCCAACCATCACGCCCATTCCCCAGACCGCCATGGCGGACCCATGCTTTTCGCGCGGGTTGATATCAAGCAGGGTCGATTGCGACAGCGGCACCAGAGCTGCGCCGAATATGCCTTGCAGCAAACGCGCCAGAACGATTTCCGACAAATTGCCGGCGATGCCGCACAGCATTGAAGCCACGGTAAAACCGGCAATCGAAACCAGAAAGACGTTCTTCAGCCCGAAACGATCGCTCAGCCAGCCGGTCAGCGGCGTAGCGATGGCGGCGGCCACGATGAATGAGGTCAGTACCCAGGTAATCTGGTCGGACGAGGCGTTGAGGCTGCCCTGCATGTGCGGCAAGGCCACATTGGCAATCGTTCCGTCGATCGCCTGGATGATCGTCGCCAGCATGATCGAAATGGTGATCATGGTGCGGTTGATCGGCGCACCAGAAGCCGGGGAAGCGGTACTCATCAGGAATTCTCTATAAGGTCTTGTAATTCTTCCAGAACAGACGTGGCAACGACGATTTTTTCGGGGTCGATCCTGCCGATCAGTTCGCGGCGCAAGTCATCGGCCCTGGCGCGCACCTGTTCGTAGATGGCCTGTCCTTCCGCCGTTACGACCAGCAATTTGACCCGCCGGTCGCTTTCAGACGGTAGCCTCTGCACCAAGCCGGCCTTTTCCAGGCGATCGATCGTCGAGACCATGGTGGCCGCCTCCACCTGAACCAGTGTGGCCAGTTCCACTTGCGACAGCGGCGCTTTCGCCTTGGCGATATAGGCAATGCTGAGCCAGCCGGCCTGGGACACGCCCAGATCCTTCAGGCGACGATCGAGCGCCAGCCGCCAGATGCGGGCGGTCGTATGCAGGGCATTGGAAAAGCGTTCTTCGGCAGACATGATGAGGCGGCTAATAGTTAGAAGGCTAACCATTTACGCCCGAGTGATGTCCATTACAAGCTCTGTCATGACAATTTCATCAGCCGCCGATCATTTTCTCATAACGGCCGTAAGCCTGATCGCTCAACTTGACGCGCAGATGGACGCGCCCCTCTTCATCCTCATGGCGGCCAAGAACGCGGCCATGCTGATAAAGGAAAGCGATGACATCCCCCTGATGCGGTTCAAGCGTGAGATCAAGCTCCTCGCCTTCGGCATCGACCAGTAAGGCGACCTGGCTCAGCAGCGCGGTTACCCCCTCGCCGGTGATGGCCGAAACCATCAAAGGCTTGTTATTGGCGCGATCGGTAACAGCGCGCGCATACAGAATATCCTTGGTTTCATCGTCCAGCAGGTCGATCTTGTTCCACACCTCAACCATGCGCGAGCGGTCCAGATCCGGCAGGATATGCGCCATGACCTGCTCGACATCCTTCTTCTGCGCCTCGGTTTCCGGATTGGAGACATCGCGGACATGCAGGATCAGATCGGCCTGTTCCACCTCTTCAAGCGTAGCCCTAAAGGCCGCCACCAGTTCGTGTGGCAGGTCGGAAATAAACCCGACCGTATCTGACAATATCGCCGAACGGCCATTCGGCAGCTTGAGCGAGCGCAGGGTGGTATCGAGCGTGGCGAACAATAAGTCCTTGGCAAAAACCTCTGATTTCGTGAGATTATTGAACAGGGTCGACTTGCCGGCATTGGTATAGCCGACCAGCGCCACGATCGGATACGGCACCTTCTTGCGCTGGCTGCGATGCAGGCCACGCGTGCGCCGCACCTCTTCCAGTTCGGACTTCAACTGCTTGATCTTGTCGGCGATCATGCGGCGGTCGAGTTCGATCTGGGTTTCGCCGGGACCGCCGGTGGTGCCGGTGGCGCGCTGACGTTCCAGGTGGGTCCAAGTGCGCACAAGCCGTGAGCGCTCATATTCCAGCCGCGCCAGTTCGACCTGAAGCTTGCCTTCACCGGTGCGGGCGCGACGTCCGAAGATTTCGAGGATCAGGCCGGTGCGATCGACCACCTTGACCTCAAGCTTCTTTTCGAGATTGCGCTGCTGGATCGGCGTCAGGGAGCCATTGACGACGCACAAAGATACTTCAGCTTCCTCGCACAGCGCCTTGATTTCCGACACCTTTCCCTCCCCGAAGAGAGTGGCCGGATTGAGCTTGCGCACACGCACGCTCATTGTGCCTACAATCTCCAGATCGAGCGCCATGGCCAGGCCCACGGCTTCTTCTAGCCGTGAGTCTTCGTACCGGCGCGCAGGCGGATTTTCTCCGCCCGCGCGCACATGCACATCTATATCGGGATCAACAACGACAGCGCGCACGATTTCCGGCGCGTTGTCATGAAAACGATCGCTCAAGCAACAAATCCCTGATGGGTCTTAGTCGTCAAGGTCTTCTTCTTGCTCGTAAAGCTGGACCGGCGCGGCAGGCATGATGGTTGAGATCGCGTGCTTGTAGACCAGTTGCGATTGACCGTCACGGCGCAGGAGGACACAGAAATTGTCAAACCAGCTCACAATGCCTTGCAGCTTGACGCCGTTGATCAGGAAGATGGTCAGGGGGGTCTTGGTTTTGCGGACGCTGTTAAGGAACGTATCCTGCAGGTTTTGTTTCTTATCGTGGGACATTGTCGGCCCTTCTCGTTTAAAATTTGAGGGGCACAATACCCCTCACACAGACAATAAGTCTCTATTTATGCAAAGATTCCAGGTCTTTTTCAACCATACGCCGATAAAATTATTTTACACACCTGCCGATGCGCGGGCGCGTTCGATATAGACTTCCCTTAGCGCACAAGCGATTGGGCCGGGTTTGCCATCACCAATCATGTGATCGTTTATGGCGACAATCGGCATGACGAGACTGGTGGCGGCCGTGATAAAGACTTCCGAAGCCGCCTTGGCCTCATCCAGAGTGAAGCTTTCTTCCCGCAGTTCGATTCCGCTGTCAGCGACCAGAGGCAGCAGGTTGAGCCGCGTGACGCCCGCCAGGATATTGGCCGTCAGGCTGCGGGTTTTGATCATCCCATCAACCACGATGTACACATTGGTCGAGCCGCCCTCGGTAACGACGCCGTCGCCATCCACGAAAATAACCTCGCCCGCACCCTGCTCTTTCGCGGTCTGCTTGGCCAGCACATTGGGCAACAGGCCCACCGTCTTGATATCGCAACGCCCCCAGCGAATATCCGGCGCGCTGATCGCCTTGATACCAGCGGCAGCCTTGCGGGCGGCGGCCTCACGGTCGACCGGTCTGGCGGTAATCACCACGGATGGGCGGATATTTACCGGAAACACATGGTCGCGCGGCGCCACGCCCCGGCTGATCTGGAGATAGACCAGGCCTTCGCGGATGCGATTGCGGCGCACCACCTCGTTCAAAACGACCAGCAGAGATGTGCGCGGCATCGGCATGGCGATCTGCAGTTCCGACAAAGACCTCTCTAGCCGGTTCAGGTGACCGGTGAGATCGGCCAGACGACCGTCGAAAACCGACCAGACCTCATAGACGGCATCTGCAAACTGATAGCCGCGATCCTCTATGGAAACGGCGGCTTCGCTGGTGCGCACATAAACGCCATTAACATAAGCAATTCTCGGCATTACGGCTTAGACCTCATCCTCATCGGCACGTATATGCGCCAGGCCGAGACTCTTCAGCTTGCGGTGAAGCGCCGAGCGTTCCATGCCTATGAAATTGGCCGTACGCGAAATATTGCCGCCGAAACGCACGATCTGTGACGACAGGTATTCACGCTCGAAGACTTCCCGCGCATCTCGCAGCGGCAGGGCGATGATCCGCTCCGGCCGGATGGCGCCGGCAGTTGCCGATTCCACCACTTCCGACGGCAGCATGTGCGCGGTGATCGGCTCGTTCGGGTTGCCGGAAGCCAGGATCAGCAGGCGTTCGATATTGTTGCGCAACTGCCTGACATTGCCCGGCCATTCATGGACCTGGAGCGTCGCCATGGCGTCTTCGCTGAGGATGCGCTTCGGCAACCCCTGCGCCGCGCTGATGCGATCGATGAAATACTGCACCAGTTCGGCGATATCGCCGCGTCGTTCGCTCAGGCCGGGCACCCGCACCGGCACCACGTTCAGGCGATGGAACAGGTCTTCGCGGAAACGCCCGGCGGCGATTTCGGACGACAGATCCTTCGAGGTCGAGGAAATGACCCGCACATCGACCTGCACGTCCTGGGCGCCGCCGACACGGGTAAAGCGTTGCTCGACCAGCACCCGCAGGATGCGACTCTGGCTTTCCGGCGGCATATCCGCCACTTCGTCAAGGAACAGGGTGCCGCCGTGGGCACGCTCGAACACGCCGATCTTGCGCGGACGACCGCCCTCGCCTTCTTCACCGAACAGTTCAACATCAAGGCGTTCCGGCGTCATGCCCGCCGCCGAAATTGGCACGAACTCACACTTGGCGCGCGGGCTGACCTCGTGGATCATCCGCGCCACCAACTCCTTGCCGGAACCAGCCGGCCCGGAAATCATGATGCGTGAATTAGCCGGCGCCACCTTGGCGATGGTCGACCGCAGCAATTGCGCCGCCGCAGAGTTACCGATCAGTCCGTCCGGCACGACGGCTTGGCTGCGCAGGCGCTTGTTTTCTCGGCGCAGACTGGTCAGTTCAAGCGCTCTCTGAACAACCATGATCAGGCGCTCTGTTTTGAAAGGCTTTTCGATGAAATCGAAAGCGCCTTTCTTGATTGCGGTCACGGCGGTTTCGATGTTGCCATGGCCGGAAATCATGATGGCCGGAATATCCGGATCAAGCTCATGAATGACACTGAGCAGTTCCAGACCATCCAGCCCGCCGCCCTGCATCCAGATATCGAGCACGCACAGGCTGGGCTTGCGCGCCTTGATCGCCCGCAGGGCCGAATTGGAATCGGCCGCCGTCCGCACCGAATAGCCTTCATCCTCCAGGATGCCCGCGATCAGTTCGCGGATATCGGCCTCGTCATCAACAACCAGAATATCAACGCCAGAAGAGACTTTCATCACTTACACCCTCATCATCTTGGGCCCGCTTGCCGGAGCCTCATTCGCAGCCGGGCTTTGCCCCGCCTGCATACGCGGCAGACGCAGGACAGCCCGCGCGCCGCTTAAATGGACCGCGTCGTTGAGATAAAACTCACCGCCGTGGTCTTCGAGAATACGCTTTACTATGGCCGGGCCGAGGCCCGTTCCCTTTTCCCGTGTGGTCACATAGGGTTCGGTCAACCGGTCGCGGTCCTTTTCCGGCAGGCCGATACCGTCATCCTCGACCTCGATGACCAGTTCTCCCTCCTGCTGAGACATCTCCACCCGCAGATGGCCGACAATGCCCTCAGCCGGATCAACCTCGTCGGTGCCGCGATCCCGCATCAGGCGTGAGGAAATCGCCTCGCCACCGTTCTTCAGCACATTGCCGAGGGCCTGGCTGAGCATCCGCCCATCGCAGACAACCCGCAATTCCGGCAGAGGTTCGATAATTTCTATACTGATGTCCGGCCGCGCCCACCGCTGGGCAAAGACCGCCGCGCGGACCATTTCCGCTGCGTCTTCCTCGGCAAAATTGGGCGCCGGCATCCGGGCAAAAGACGAAAATTCATCGACCATGCGGCCGATGTCGCCCACCTGCCTGACAATCGTATCGGTCAGGCGATCAAAGGTATCGATGTCGGTTTCGATCTGCGGCCGGTATTTCTTGCGGATGCGTTCGGCCGAAAGCTGGATCGGCGTCAGAGGGTTCTTGATCTCGTGGGCGATCCGTCGCGCGACGTCCTTCCAGGCGGCGTTACGCTGGGCGGCGATCAGGCGCGTGATGTCATCGAAGGTCAGAACCGCGCCGCCGGTTTCCAGCGCCGAGATGCGCACGCGGACACGACGGGTCTCGCCCTTGCGGACCAGGTCAACCTCCTGCTCCTCCACGCGATGGACAGACGCCTTATCAATAAGCTCAGCGATTTCAGGGGCTAATTCACGAATATTAACACCAAGCGCATCCTCAGACGGGATGCTCAGGAAATGGGCGGCATGGCGATTGATGGCCGAGACGTGCTCCAGCACATCGATGCCGACAATACCGGCACTGATTTCCGACAGCACGGTTTCGATGAAGCGCCGCCGGCTCTCCGCTTCCTCGCCCGCCGATTTGAGCGCCGCCTGCTGGCTTTGCAGGTCCGAGGTCATGCGGTTAAAGGCGCGCGACAATACGGCGATATCCTCGGATTGCTTGACCGTCATGACCCGCGCATTCAGGTCGCCGCCGGCCACCTTGTCGGCCGCCTGCACCAACCGCGCCACTGGGACAGCAATGCTTTCCGCCGCAGAGGTTCCGCCCCAGATGGCGCCGATCAGCACCAGCAGCACAGCCTCCAGATAAGCCATGAAAAAGATGCCCTGAGCGCGGATCTTCTTATTGGTCGTCTCACGGTAATCATTGATCGCCTGGTTGGCGGTCTGGATCTTGGCATATATGCCCGTGGGCAGCGGTTTGATGCCGTAAAGCATGGCGCCATTATAATCATCGAGTGAATAGAGCAGCCGGATCGCATCAGGGTTACCGTAGGGATAGGCTTTCGGCCCCGTGGCAGCCACGTCCTGGATGACGTCAGAGGGCGGCGCCATATAGACTGGCGCGGTCGGCGATTCCGCGCGTGCCAACACCTGCCCTGTGCGGTCGATGATATAGATCGCGGTCAATTCACCGCTCTCCTCCTCCAGAATCTTCTTCAGCCCCACGGAAAAAGCCAGTCGATCGGGGAAAAGCGCACGCCCTTCCGGGCTTTCGACGCGAAGTTGCACCGTTTTCATGGCCACGCCGGAGGTACGCATAGCTTCCTTCAGGTAGACACCCGCCAGATCGTAACCATTCTCGACGGACGTCTGGACCCGGTCGGAAAACCAGGTGTCGATGCCGCGGTTGAGGAAAGTAAAGGACAGGGCCACGATAATGGCCGGCGTCACTGCCGCCAGCGAAAAGAGGAACACAAAACGCAGGTGCAGCCGCGCGCCAGCATCGGCGCCACGGCTGCGGGCAATGGTAATCACCCGGCGGACGACAAAGAATATCAAACCCAGCAAAAGCGCCAGGTTGAGGAATATCAGGATCAGCAGGTAATCAGCCGTATTGCCCACCGGCCCCTTGACCGTGAGCCCTGTGCCGGGGCTGGCAATGATAAGCCAGACAATGAAAGCGGTCGTCAACATGGACGCGCCATAACCCACCGCCAGGGCAAGCTTCTGCAAGCTCGTCGAGCGGAGCGTTTTCAGGCTGCGCACAAATATGTGCAACCATCGCCGTTTTGCCGATGCGTCCTTCAAGACTATAGCTTTCAACCACAATAGAGTGACATTTGCGCACTACTGTGTCCGAATATCAACAGCAATGTTGCAAATATCACAATTATTTAATGCTGAAAATCAGGCCGCCATCAGGGTGCGAACCGCCGTTTCAATGGCGCCGGCGTCCTCCATGCGACACAGGCGCGCCTTGTCCTGACGACGGACCAGTGGGTCCGGATCATGGGTCGAGGCTTCGATATAGGCGCCCAGATGCTTCTTGAACATGCGAAGGCCCAATACATCGCCGTAAAACAGCATGGACGCCTGCATGTGTTCGATCAGTAGGTCCGCTCTTTCGTTCAAGGTTATCGTCGGCAAAGCCTCATCATTATTCAGCGCCTGGTTCAAATCGCGCGCGAACCAGGGCCGCCCGTAAATGCCGCGGCCGATCATCACGCCATCCGCACCCGATTGCGCCAGCGCCGTTTTCGCGCTCTCCAGACCGATAATATCGCCATTGACGATGACCGGGATGGCGACAGCCTGCTTCACCACAGCCACAGCCTGCCAGTTGGCCTCGCCCTTGTAGAACTGCTGGCGTGTGCGGCCATGAATCGTCAGGGCGGCAATGCCCAGCTTTTCGGCTCGCATGGCCAGTTCGGCGGCATTATGTTTGTCATCCCACCCCAGGCGCATCTTGACCGTTACCGGCCGCGAGGTGGCCTGCAAGGCAGCCGTCATGATGCGTTCGGCCTGGTCAAGATCGCGCATCAGGGCCGAACCGCACAGCACGCCGGTCACTTCCTTTGCCGGGCAGCCGAAATTGAGATCGATGATGTGGGCGCCTGAGGCTTCCGCCAGTTCGGCGCCGCGCGCGATATGCGCCGGATCGCGGCCGACCAACTGGACAATCTTCAATCCGTCATGCTCGCCAAGCTGCGCCTTGCGGACAATATCAGGTCGCCCGCTCTCCAGATCAGCACAGGCCACCATTTCGGTCGCGGCATAGGGCGCGCCGAGCTTGTGCGCCATCTGGCGGAACGGCAGGTCTGACACCCCGGTCATGGGCGCGATCAGGACACGTCCGGGCACCCTCACACCGCCGATCTGAAGATTATTTATAGTCATTGCGCCCCCATACACAGTTTCTGGCTGTTGCACCACTTCGGTTTCGCGCTAAACAGGCGCCATGAACACGGACTTACGCCCCTTTCACGCCGTCATCGTCGCCGGCGGCTCAGGCAGCCGCTCCGGCGGCCGGAAACAATGGATGATCCTGGGTGGCCGCACGGTACTCGACTGGTCGATCGCCGCCTTCGAGGCCGCCGGCGCCACGCAGATCGTCGTGGTCGTGCCGGCAGAAGATGTTAAACAGGCCCAGACCGCCTATGGCGGTCGCGTCTGGATCGTGGCCGGCGGCGCCCAGCGCGCCGATTCGGTGAAGGGCGGCCTGAAGGCGCTGATGACCGACAGCGACGATATCGTTCTGATCCATGACGCTGCCCGGCCATTGCTGAAACCACACCATATCAATGCTTTGCTGGCCGAACTTGAGACCAAACCGGCGGCGATCCTGGCTCTGCCGGTGACGGACTCGCTGAAACGCGGCGATCATAACCGCATCGTCGAGGCGCCGGCGCGTGACAATCTGTGGCGCGCGCAGACCCCGCAGGCTTTTCGGTTGAACGACATTCTGCGCGCCTACGAACGCTGGCCGGCCGAACAGGTGCCGACGGATGAAGCCATGGTCGCAGCGCATTCCGGGATCAACGTCACGCTTGTAGAAGGCGATATGGCCCTGCACAAGCTGACCTATCCCGCCGATTTCGCCTTGCTCGAAGCTTTAATAATGGCGGATAAACCCCAGGAAAAAATCATGAAACAGATCAGGATCGGCCAGGGCTTCGATGCCCACCGCTGGGGCGAGGGTCAAAGCGTCTGGCTGTGCGGGATCGAGATCGTCCACGACCAGACCCTGATCGGCCACAGCGACGCCGATGCCGGACTGCACGCCCTGACAGACGCGCTGCTGGGCGCGGCCGGCCTTGGCGATATCGGCGATCACTTCCCACCCACCGATCCGCAATGGAAAGGCGCTTCGTCCGACCGCTTCCTGAAACATGCCGCCGACCTGATCCGTCAGCGGGGCGGGGAAATCGTCAATGTCGATGTGACGCTCATCTGTGAACGCCCGAAAATCAAGCCGCACCGGGAAGCCATGCGCGCCCGGATCGCCGAAATCATCGGCGTAAATATCGAACGGGTCAGCGTCAAGGCAACCACGACCGAGCAGATGGGCTTTACAGGCCGTGGCGAGGGCCTGGCAGCCCAAGCGGTCTGCAGCATAGAAATCTGAGGCAATCGCCTGTCATTGCTGAACTTTTTCGGCTCACCCCCGTCGGCTTAGCTTTTCAATAAAACCCGTTGAATTGTTGCGGGTTTTATTGCGAAGCATTCTCACCACCTTCTGCTATTGAAAACCTATTTTGCTCCGAATATATGACGGGGGTTCGCGTCCCTCCCATATCAGCCAAGAGGTATTTCCATGGCCTTCGAACTCCCCGCCCTGCCCTACCCCGCCGATGCCCTTGAGCCGCACATGTCGGCCAATACCTTCAGCTATCACCACGCCAAGCACCACAAGGCTTATGTCGACAACCTCAACAAGCTGATCGACGGCACCGAATTTGCCGGCCTGTCGCTGGTCGAGATCGTCAAAGCCTCGGAAGGCAAGAACCCCGGCGTGTTCAACAATTCCGCCCAGGTCTGGAACCATACCTTCTTCTGGTCATCCATGAAGCCCAATGGCGGCGGCGCGCCCACCGGCAAGATTGCCGAAAAGATCAATGCCGATTTCGGTTCGTTTGACGCCTTCGTCGAACAGTTCAAGACCGCCGGTGCCACGCAATTCGGTTCGGGCTGGGCCTGGTTGGTGCTTGGCACTGATGGCAAGCTGAAAGTGACCAAGACCGGCAATGCCGAAACCCCGTTCACCAAGGGCGACAAGCCGCTGCTGACGCTCGACGTCTGGGAGCACGCCTACTATCTCGATTACCAGAATCTGCGTCCGAAGTTCATTGAGACCTTCCTGACCTCGCTGGTCAACTGGGACTTCGCCAACGCCAATCTCGATGCCCCGCTGCATCCGGGCGTCTGATTTCCGCTTGTAATTCAGGCTTAAAAGGCGATCCTTGCGGGTCGCCTTTTTCTTTGGAAACCTCATGGATACCACCGCCCTCGCCGCCCGCCTGATCGATCTGCTGAAGGCACAGAAAAAGACCATCACCACGGTCGAAAGCTGCACCGGCGGGCTGATTGCCGGCGCCATCACCGCCATATCGGGCTCGTCCGAGGTGTTTGAAACCGGCTTTGTCACCTATTCCAATGCCGCCAAAACGGCCCTGGTCGGTGTACCGGATGCACTTTTCCCCCAATACGGGGCAGTCAGCGAAGAGGTGGCTTCCGCGATGGCTGAAGGTGCCTTGAAAACCGCCGGCGCCGATATTGCCCTCAGCGTCACCGGCATTGCCGGTCCCACGGGCGGCAGCGCTGAAAAGCCGGTCGGCATGGTTTGCTTTGGCCTGAGCCATAGGGGGAAGACACTGACCCGTACCCGGCAGTTCGGCAATATCGGCCGCGATGCCGTTCGCGCCGAAAGCGTAGCCTATGCCCTGCAATGGGCGATTGATGCCTTAAGCGCCTAGCTGGTCTACCCTGAGCCCGTTTACCCGGACATTCTCAAGGCGCAGATCGTCCGTTTGGCTGACAATGCTCGCCTCGGTCACGCCTTTAAAGCGGCAATCGCGCAGGACGATGTCGCTGACCGGCGCGCCCGGCAAGCCTTGCGAATCCAGCACGCGCAGGGCGTGGTCTGCCGTCAGGCGCTCGACCACGACATGGCGCAGCACCGGTGTGTAAGCCCCTTTTGCTCCTTCTTCATAGTTGAAATCACAGGTAATGATCGCCTTGCTGACCTGGCCCACGCTGATGTCACGGACATAAATATTCTCAAGTACGCCGCCGCGCATGGCGTTATTCTTGAAGCGCAGCGCGTACCACAGGTCAGGACTGTTCATCCGGCAGTTTTCGGCGAACACCCAGCGTACGCCGCCGGAAATCTCGCTGCCGATCACCACGCCGCCGTGACCGTCCTTCATGCGGCAATTGCGGATCAGTATATTCTGCGACGGCCGCGCCAACCGGCGCCCATCGGCATTGCGGCCCGATTTGATGGCGATGCAGTCATCGCCGGTATCGAAGGTACAATTTTCGATCAGCATGAAATCGACCGATTCCGGGTCGCAACCATCATTATTCGGCCCGTGTCCGAAGACATCGACGCCACGCACAATGACATTGTGGCACTGAACGGGATGGATGTTCCAGCAGGGCGAATTGCGCAGTTTTACGCTTTCAATCAGCACATTTTCGCAGTTGTAGGTCTGAATCAGGTTTGGCCGCAGATAGTGGCCGTCGCCGAAAACGCGTTTCTCGACCGGTATATTATCCTCGGCCATCTGTGCCAGGGTCAGGCGCGCGGCGCGCTGGCTCGGCATCCCTTCCCGCCAGCCAAAACGCTCGCCGCCGCTCCAGGACCACCAGGCTTGCCCTTGACCGTCGAGTGTACCCGAACCGGTAATGGCGATATTCCTTTCACAGAAGGCATAGACCAGCGGCGAATAATTCATCACCTCCAGCCCCTCATAACGCGTGAAGACGATCGGATAATCCTTTGAATCCGTGCTGAAAAGGATGATCGCGCCTTCGCTGAGATGCAGCTCCATATCGGATTTGAGATGAACAGCACCGGTCAGGAACCGGCCAGCCGGCACATACACTTGTCCACCACCAGCCTCGGCGCTAGCGGCAATGGCCGCCGCAATGGCCTGCGTGTTCAGCGTCACACCATCCCCTTTGGCACCAAAATCGGTGATGTCAAAACGGCGTGTCGGGATAACTGGCGGCTTTACCGTGCGCGCAATATCGGTTGCTTTCACCCACGGATCGCTGTCAGCGGCCACAGCACCAGTAGTCACAAGACTCAGGGCGGCGACGTATTGAAAAAGGTTCCGGCGGGAAAAACGAGTGGACATGGCATTTCCTCTTTTCCGCACCCTACCATCTGTCAGGCGCCTGTCCAGCCATAATGATACCGGTGTCAATTGAGGCGTTTAACGGACTCAAATGATAGCGGCAACGCCTTTAGCGGCTATCGGCGCGGGCCGTACAATTGCCTCGCCCGGCTCTCGAAAATCGCCAGCAACTTGGAGACCGCCAGGTTGAAATTCGCTTTAAAAACAGCATCAAGGATCGGATTTCTGATGTCGATATCGAGATCGAAAGCCACCTTTGTGCCCAGGGCTGAAGGTGTAAAGGTCCATCGCCCCTGTAGCTTGCGAAACGGTCCGCGGATCAGATCGAAATCAACCAGGAATGCTTCGGCGGCCCGCGTTACCCGCGTCGAAAACCGCTCGGTCAGCAACTTGAAACCGACCGCCACATCGGCGTCGAAACGGACAATATCCGCATCGACGGCCCGGTTATAAGCGCGCAGGGACTTGATCCACGGAATGAACTCCGGATACCGCTCGACATCGCCAACCATTTCCCACAGTTGCGCCGGCGCATACGGCAGGTCGCGCTCCAGACGCAGCTTGGTCATGGACTATTTCTTGGCCGCGCGCGCGGCCCGCAGGCGCTCAAAATCCTCACCAGCGTGATGCGAAGAGCGGGTCAGTGGCGAAGACGACACCATCAGGAAGCCCTTGGCGCGGGCAATGGCCTCATACGCCTTGAACTCGTCCGGGGTCACAAAACGATCGATAGAAGCGTGCTTGCGCGTCGGCTGGAGATACTGACCGATGGTGATGAAATCAATGCCGGCAGACCGCATGTCGTCCATGACCTGCATGACTTCTTCGCGCGTTTCGCCCAGGCCGACCATGATGCCCGACTTGGTGAACTGCTGCGGGTCGCGTTCCTTCACGCGTTCCAGCAGGCGCAAGCTATGGAAATAGCGCGCGCCGGGGCGGATCTTGAGATAGTTGCGCGGTACGGTTTCCAGGTTGTGATTGAACACATCCGGCTTGGCGTTGATGACGATCTCGGCCGCGCCTTCCTTTCGCAGGAAGTCCGGCGTCAGGATTTCGATGGTCGTCTTGGGTGATTGCGCCCGGATCTGGCGGATCACCTCGGCGAAGTGTCCGGCGCCGCCATCTTTCAGATCGTCGCGGTCCACAGAGGTGATGACGACGTGCGACAGCTTCATCAGCGCGACGGTCTCGCCGACGCGCCGCGGTTCATCGGCATCCAGCGGCTGCGGCAGGCCGGTTTTGACGTTGCAGAAGGCGCACGCCCGCGTACAGGTGTCGCCCATGATCATGATGGTGGCATGGTTTTTCGACCAGCATTCGCCGATATTCGGGCAGGCCGCTTCCTCGCATACGGTCACCAGCTTGGCGTCGCGCACAATGCCGCGCGTCTCGTTATAGCCGGCGGAACCCGGCGCTTTCACACGCAGCCAGTCGGGTTTTTTCAGGATCGGCGAATCCGGCTTGTTCTGCTTTTCCGGGTGACGCAGTTCACGCGGGCCGGCTTCAACACGATTTATCAGAGTGACCATGAGACTCAATGGGGATGCAGGGCACAGTTCGCCTCGCCCTAATTGGTCTTTTCACGTCATAATATCAAGTCAATTCCTGCTAATAGTGCGTTGCAAATGTCATAGCCGGTTCACGGAATCTCCCGTATAGATTGGGGAATGGGCGCGTTACCTTGTCGAAAATCCGTGATATTGGCGCTTGCCCTGAGCGCCGTCATTGGCGTGGCCGCCTGTTCAAAATTCGGTGACCACGACAGACAACCGGGCCAGGCCTTTCTCGACAGCCAGATTCCGGCCGGACTGTCGCCGCAGTACTACCCGCCGGAGGGCTTTGTGTGGGGCGGTTATCGCGCCGGCTCCCTGCCTGAAGCGCGCTATGGCGTGGCGTCGCCGCCGATCAATCCCAGGGCCCAGGTGCTGATCCTTGCCGATGCCGATTATCCGGCCGAGGTCTATTTCGAACTGATGCGGCAATGGCTGGACGCGGGTTATGGCGTCTGGCTGCTGGAAGCCCCCGGCCAGGGTGGATCAGGCCATTATCTTTTGCAAAATCAGAGCGTTTTCATCAAAAGTTATCATGACGGCCAGCTTGTGGCGCGTGATTTCATCCGGGATATTATCAAGCCTTCGCCCAATAAACCCCTGTTCGTTATCGGCACCGGTTACAGCGCGCTCACGGCCCTGTCCCTTTCAACCCTGCTGAAAGATGACAACCTGAAAGGCTTTATCGGCTACGATCCTTATCTCGGTGGCCCGATCGCCAGGGGCGAACCCTGGCACCGCGACGCCGCCCAATCCGGCTACTGGGGTGGCATCGCGCAAACCTGGCAGATGTCCAATCCCGATCTTCGGATGCGTCAGAAAAGCGAAAACTGGCAAAAACAGATGCAGAAGGCATATGCCGATCTGAATGGCCAGCACCTGCCCCTCACCACTCTCAAAGATGGCGCGCAAGTCCTTATAATAGAACCAAAAACAGGCACTACCAATCAGGCGAATACGGCCAGCGCCCTGTGCGCCCGCCTGCCCCACTGCACCCTTCAAGCCGGTGGCAATCCGGAAACCCTCGGCGCAAGCGCAAACGCCTTTATTCAGGCGCAGTTGCCGAGCATTCACTGATCCGGATCAAGGTCAGGATACTCTGCCAGCAGGGCCCGCGTCACACCATTGGTCCAGCCGAAACCATCCTGTAATGGATATTCCCCGCCGCCGCCCGGCCGCCGCGTCTCGACATCGTATTTTTCCAGCATCTTGCCGGTCTCGCGGTAAGTCAGGTCCACAGTGTGGATAAAGCGCCCCGCCAGATCTTGCGCCTGTTTATCATAACCATAATCACTAAGCCCCTTGACCGCGATCCATTGCAGCGGCGCCCAGCCATTCGGGCTGTCCCATTGCTGGCCGGTCGGGTTCTGCGTCGTGCGCAGCCCGCCTTGCGCCGTCAGTTGCAGGCGCGTCAGCCGGGCCGTCGCCTTGGCTTGTGCGTCCGTGGCCAGACCGACAAACAACGGGTAAAGCATAGCGGCCGATGCTGTCAGGGTAGGCCGGCCGGTGCCGAGATCGTAATCGGCAAAACGGTGATCACGCCACAAATAGCGCGTGATCGCCTTTTTGCGCGCCTTCGCCCAATTATCGTACTGGGTGGCGCAGACAATATCCGCCAGCTTGCGGCAGCGATCAGCGATGATCGTTTCCTGCTTCCATAACAGACTGTTGAGATCGACCGGCACGATATCCGTGGTGCGTATGCTCGACAGGTCCATTGGTTCCTTCAGCCAGCGCGAACTGAAATCCCAGCCACTTTCCGCCGCGGCGCGCAAATCCCGATAGACCTCGGCGGCGGGGCGATCGCTTTTGGCGGCGGTCGCCACATCTTCGGCATAGGATTCCTCGCGCGGCGTATCGCGGTCATCCCAGTAACGATTGAGCTGGCTGCCATCCGGCATGACCACAACCCGCTGGCAGGGCGTATATTTCACCGCGCAATAGCTGCCCGCCATCCAGTAATCGTGTTCCTTGCGCAAGGCGGCCAGTTCACGCGACTGTCTGCCGGGGTCGGCCGAAGGCTTGATCTCCAGCATCAGGGCGAAGACCGGCGGCTGCGATCGGCTGAGATAATAGCTGCGCGCCCCATTGGGAATATGGCCGTAACGCTCGATCAGGCTTTCAAAGTCGGTCAGCATGGATTGCGCCAGTGCATCCTGGCCATCCGCATACAGGCCCAGCATCGTGAAATAGCTGTCCCAGTAATAGATTTCACGGAACCGCCCGCCGGGCACGACATAGGGTTCCGGCAGCGGAAGCGCTGATGAGCCCTCACGGGCCGCTAGCGCCGGACGCGCCAATTGCGGCCACAGGCTGGCAATATGCGCCTTCAGGCTGAGGCGTTCACCGGATGGCGGCGGAGACACCGGTTCCGCCGGCGGATCAAAATTGGCCGCAACAAACGCCGTCAGCGCCTCGCGGGTTTGCGGCGGATGCGCCTGATAATCGGCCATGATATCGGCGGCGGGCCGTCTGGCCGTCATGTCGACAAAGGTCTTGCCGTCGGGGAATATCTTCTGTGTCTGAACCTGAATGAACAACGGCCCGTAAAGATCGGCGGGCGAAGGTGTCTGCGCAAAAGTCGAGGGCGCCGTAAAGGCCAGCAAAAGGGGCAGGAAATATCGGTGCATTGGTGTCCTCCGTTGCCGCTCCCCTGCCGCATATTAAAGACGAACCTTCACGCTCATGGCAACCCCTCCGCATCTACGAAGATTTTCGTTGACTCAATACGAAGACCTTCGTATATCTTGTCCATGACCCAATCAGATACTCCCGCCCGCAAACCGACCGAATCCGAACTGGAAATCCTCCGCGCCCTGTGGAGCAAAGGCTCCGCCACGGTGCGCGAAGTCTTCGAGGTGCTGTCCACGGAGCGTGAAATGGGGTATACGACGGTCCTGAAAACCATGCAGATCATGCTCGACAAGGGCCTTGTGTCGCGCACCGAAGACGGCAAGGCGCACATCTATACCGCCGCCATGCGCGAGGAAGACATGCAGGGCCAGTTGCTGAAAGACCTGAGTGACAAACTGTTTTCGGGCTCCCCCGCCCTTCTGGCCATGCATGCTCTCTCCCTGCAACCGGCCAGCGATGAAGAGATTCAACTGATCAAGGCGCTCATAGAGCGCAAAAGAGGTGCGTGATGAATCCCCATATGGAAGCGCTCGGCTTTACCCTGGTACATTTCTGCTGGCAGGCCGCGCTTATCGCCGCCGCCTACAAGCTGACGGAGCTTTTCCGGCCGAACCTGAGGCCGCAGGCACGCTATACGCTCGGATTGGCGGCCCTGCTGGCCATGACCCTGGCTGCCCTGGCGACCTATATTTATGAAGAAATCCGGCTTTACCAGCCCGTGGCTGCCGGCACCGTATCTGCCTCGCCCCTGTTTGACAGCGCCCAGGCCCAGACTCTGTCCCAGAGCCTGTCGAACTGGCTGCCCTGGCTTGATGCCTTTTGGTTGATGGGCGTCCTGGCCCTGACCTTCCGCATGGCCAGCCGTCTGTGGCAGGTTCATGGCCTGAAAAAGCACGCTCAGGCAGCGCCGATCGCGGTTCAGGATCGCTTCAGCGCCCTGCTCCGTCGCTTTGGCCTGACCGGCAAGGTGCAGGTCCGCCTGCATCCCGCGATCACCGGACCGTTCGTCGTCGGCGCCTTCCGTTCGGTAGTATATCTGCCGCTGTCGGCCGTGACCTCGCTGTCGCCAGCGCAGCTTGACGCCGTTCTGTCACACGAACTGGAGCATATCCGCCGCGCCGATTATCTGTGGAACCTGGTCCAGAACCTGATCGAGACCCTGTTCTTCTATCATCCCGCCGTCTGGTGGATCGGCGCCCGCTTACGCGAACAGCGCGAACTGTGCTGTGACGATGCCGCCATCCGCACCTGCGACGATCCGATCACCTATGCCACCGCCCTGCTCAACCTCGAAGAACAGCGCCGCGGTATGCCGGCCAACCTCGCCCCGGCCAACCTTGCCATGGCCCTGAACGGCCAGGGGCGCCACGAACTGCTGTCGCGTATTTCCCGCATCCTGGGTGAAACACCGGACTCCCGCCTGAAAGTGCGTCCGGTCGCCTTCGTCCTGCTGCCCGTCATGCTCCTGACCCTGACGGCCTTCGCCGCCGCACCGGTCACCGAGGCTGCGCACAAGATATGCCCGGAAAAGACGGCAAAGGTCACCGCCACCGCCAATCTGGCCCTAGCCAGCCTGCAGGAAGCCATTACCGGCCATCCGGCACCAGAACCGCAAGTCTCGACCACTGTCGCGCCGGCTAGTGTCAGTGTGCCGGATGTCAAGCTCAACTGGTCTAATCAATCCGAAACAGACGATATCGATCCTGACGCCATCGCCGCCCAGGTCCGTGCCGAAGTCATGAAAGCCAGGGCCGATATCGCCAATGCCAAGGACATCGATATCGATCCGCAGGCTTTGGCGGCCCAGGCCCGCGCCGATGCCATGCAGGCCAAGGCGGACATGGAACGCCAGGGCATTGCGCACGATATCGATCCGGATGCCATCGCTGCCCAGGTTCTGGCCGAAACCCAGCACGCCAAGGCCGATGCGGCGCGCGTCGCCCTGCTTAACCTCGACCCCGACGCCATCGCTGCCCAGGCTCGCGCCGCCGCTGTGGCCGCCAAGGCTCAGATGGCCGCGCAAAAGGCCGCCAGCAAGGCAGAATGGGCGCGCAAGAAGGCAGAAAACCAGCGGCTGAAGGCTCCCAAGGCGCCTGTCGCACCGCTTCCGCCTGTACCGCCCGCCCCGCCAGCGCCCATAATCGAATCGCCCGCCCCGCTGGCCGAACCGCCAGCGCCCCCTGAGCCACCTGCAGCACCTACTCTATCATCATGGCATATAATTTCCCCATCACAGTCACCTGCAAACAAAGCTTATAGGGTATTGAAACCGACGATAACGGCTTATCCCATTGCGGTTCCGACGCCCGTCGTCGACACCACTTCAGCCCCAGTTATCGCACTGAATAGGCTGCCGAACGCCCATGCGGCCGCCATTCCATCGCCTGATCCCAGGTCGGAAGTCGTGATAAATGTCCGAACCATCCAAAAGGTGAAGGTCGACACCACGCCCTGATCGGTTTCTTACCGGATTGCCCGCATCTTCCCCTTTGACCTGTTCAGTTTCCATCGGCTAGTATGGTGAACAGTGGCCATTCCGATCCGAGGGTTGGAATGGCGTGATAATCAGGGTCGCCGGACCTGCCGTGTTGGCGGCGGGCCGTGCCCGAGGGGAGTTTTCGTGCATGAAGCGCGAGTTTAAGGCCAGCGACACCCAGACCTCGCTGTTTGATGCCCTAATCGAGGCGCAGAGCCGGTTCAGCGCCGGCAAGGTCATCATCGAAGACCAGGACCGCAAACCGCTGAGCTACGGCCTGTTCATTACCGGCGTCTTCGCTCTGTCACGCCTGTTGAAGCGTTACCTCGGCAATGAAGACCGCATCGGCATGATGCTGCCGACCTCGACCGGCGGCGCCGTGTCCTTCTTCGCCCTCCATGCGCTCGGCAAGGTGCCGGTGATGATCAATTTCACCGCCGGCCAGGCCAATGTGAAGGCCGCGATCCAGACCGGCCAGGTCAAGACGGTTTTGTCCTCGCGCCGCTTTGTGGAAAACGCCAAGCTCGAAGACCTGATCGAGAGCCTGAAGCCCTATGTGCGGATCATCTATCTTGATGATATCCGCAAGGAAGTATCTACGGTCGACAAGCTGTTCGCCGTCGCCGCCTCCAGGCTACCGGGCCTGTTCGTCAAAAAGACGAAAGCCTCCGATATCGGCGTTATTCTCTTTACGTCCGGCAGTTTCGGCACGCCGCGCGGTGTGGTCCTGACCCAGTCCAACCTCGTTTCCAATACTCGCCAGATCGAAGCCCATATTGAACTGAAACCCGACTGGGTCGCCTTCAATCCGCTGCCGATCTTCCATTCGCTCGGCCTGACCGGCGGCGTCATCCTGCCCCTGCTGGCCGGCCTGCGCAGCTTCCAGTACCCCTCGCCGCTGCATGTGAAGGTCATTCCGGAACTGCTGCGCGAGATCGAAGGCCTCCCTGCTGTTCTCGACGGATACCTTCGTCAACCAGTATGCCCGGTCCGGTGCGCCTGAGGACTTCAAATCGCTGGAATTCATCGTCTGTGGCGCCGAGAAGGTGCGCGACGAAACTCACCATCTTTTCAAGACCCAGTTCGGCGGCATCCCCATCCTGGAAGGCTACGGCGTGACCGAATGTTCGCCGGTAGTGGCCGTCAATTTCCCCGACAATAACCATTATGGCACGGTCGGCGTCATGCTGCCCGAAATGGAAGCGCGCCTGGAGCCGGTCGAAGGCATTACCGGTGGTGGCCGCCTGTGGGTCAAGGGACCGAACATCATGGGCGGCTATATCAATATCGAGCGCCCGGATGTGATCGAAGCGCCGAAAGACGGCTGGCATGATACCGGCGACATCGTCAATATCGACCAGGAAGGCTTTGTCACTATCCTTGGCCGCGCCAAACGTTTCGCCAAGATCGCCGGTGAGATGGTCTCGCTCACGGCCGTGGAACGCATCGCCGAGGAGGTCTGGCCGGATAACCGCCACGCCGTGGTGGCCGTATCGGATGACAAAAAGGGCGAGCGCCTGGTGCTGATCACCGACAAGGGCGATGCTGACGTATCGCGCCTGACGAACTGGGCAAAGGAGAACGGCACGCCGGTTCTGGCGATCCCTAAGAAAATTCTCAGGATCGAGACCGTGCCCGTGCTGGGGTCCGGCAAGACGGACTATGTCACCCTGCAAAAAATGGCCGAACTGGCGGCCTGATGCCGCATTGACAGCGGCCACGCTTCATCTTATGGCGCAAATATGGCCCTGACCTTTTCCACAGGCAAGACACCCCGCGATTCAGAAGTCCGCTTCTGGACGCTGCTCGCCGTGGTCATGGCCCTGCTCACGCAGATCCTGTTCCCGCCGCAGGTCATGGCCATGCCTTCAGCGCATGGTGTGCAGATGGTGCTGTGTACGTCCGGCATGGATAGCCAGCCGATCATTGACAAGGTGGTCATCAAGTCGCCTGTCAAGAAGCCGGGCCTGGCCGGCCTGAAGTGCGCACAGTGCGTGCTGGCCTCCATTACGGCCATCACCACGCCGCAGCCGATTTTCCAGCCAGCCGTCTACGAAATCTCTCACGCCGATTTCGCGCCTTCCAGCCGCCGCAGCCCAATTAAGGCGCGCGCCCCGCCTCGTCCGCATTCCTGCGGCCCTCCGTCTGAAATCTGATTCCCGAAAGCACACTCGCTGGCAGTTTCGCCGGCGTACCCTTTTGCCTGTTTCAGACGGTTAAAATCATGAAAATCAATGCGTCCAAAGCGCTCATCGCCGCGCTCATCGCCTCTGCCTCCCTGCTGCCTTTCCTACCCTTCGTCGCTCATGCGGAAACGGCCGACGCCGAAACTGGCGACATGCCAAAAGAAGTCATCGTCGTCGGCCAGAAAAACGCCCCGATCACCGTTGTGCCACGCGGTTTGTCGGTCTCTCTCGGCCACGAACAGTTCGACGCCATCAACGCCATCAATGTCGAAGACCTGATGAAATATGCGCCGAACTTCTTCGTGCGCAAACGCTTTGTCGGTGATGACAACGCCGTGGTCGCCCTGCGCGGCGCAAACACGGTTCAGAGCGCCCGTACGCTCGTGCTGGTAGATGGTTATGTTGTCTCCAACTTCCTCGGCAACCGCTACGATTATCCGCCGAAATGGAATGTGGTCGGGCCGGCTGAAATCCGCCAGTTCGATATCGTCTACGGGCCCTATTCGGCGCATTACGGCGGCAATTCGATGGGCGGCGTGGTCTCGATCACCACGGAAACACCAAAGAAGACCGACATGTACGGCTCCGTGCAGGCATTCACTATGCCGTTCAGGGAATATGGTTTCGACCAGACATTCAGCGGCTATTCGGTTGAAGGCGGGCTGGATTACAAGGCGAAGACTTCCGGTTGGTCGGCGCGCGCCTCGTTCCGCCATTTCGAGAATACCGGCCAGTCCATGACCTATAACCTGCTGGCCAAATCGAGCACGGCCGGCACCTATACCCCCGTGACCGGCGCCTATGTCGATGATCGTCTGGCCACGCCCGTTTTCGGCGCCGCCTCACCGGTAGATGTCACCCAGGACCAGGCCCGTCTGCGTGTCGGTTATGCCTGGGATAATGGCTGGAAGCTCGATGCGCTGGCCATGCTGTGGCAAACAAAACAAAATCTCGACAATCCGGTCTCCTGGCTGGTTGATGCCAATGGCAACACCGTCCTGCCCACTGCCGCCGGCACCAAGGTCAGTTTCAATGGCGTCAACTATGTCGCCAAGGGCACCACATATTCCGGCATGGACCGCCTTGAGACCCTGACGGGCCTGCGCCTCTCCGGAAACTGGAGCGGCTGGGACGTATCGGCCAACCTGTCACATTACGATATCGGCAAGTGGCAAAGCCGCACCTCATTGGATCTGGTCAGCGCCGCCGGCCAGCGGACGCTTTACAACCACCCTGGCTGGTGGACCTTCGATGGCACGATCGAACAGACACTCGGCCGTCATGATCTGGCTTTTGGTGTGACCTCCAACCTCTACCAGACCGATGCCAGCACCTATAATACAAGCCAATGGCGCACGGCCACCGATCCGGTTTTTGCCTCGCGCACCCTGGGCAAGACGTCGATTACCGGCATCTTTGCTGAAGATGCCATTGACTTGGGCCGCGCTGTCCTGACCCTCGGCGGTCGTTATGACGACTGGCGCGCTTTTGACGGCGGCATCAGCTCGGGCGGGGCGCTGCAATATTACCCGGATCGTCATGACAGCGCCTTTTCCCCCAAGGCCAGCCTGCAGGGCGACGTCGGCCCCTATAATTTGCAACTGAGCCTGGGCACAGCCACACGCTTCCCCACGGTCGGCGAACTGTTCCAGGGCAAGATCAATGCCGGTCAGACCACCATCGACCCCACCAGCTTCGATCCAAACCTCAAACCGGAAGTCTCACACGATATCAGCCTGATTGCCCGGCGGCACTTTGATCGCATTACCCTGACCGGCAGCCTGTTCAACCAGTCGATTGATGACGCCATCTTCAGCTATCAGGGTATCCTCGACGACGGCACGGTGGTCTCGCGTTACCAGAATATCGACCGTATGAACCAGTCTGGTGTCGAACTGATTTTCGAATCGCACGACCTGCTCATTAATGGCCTGACGATCGAAGCCAGCACCTCCTGGATGGATGCCCGCACCGAAAAGAACAGCACCGCGCCGAGTTCCGAAGGCGTGCAGTTCCCTCGCATTCCGAAATGGCGCAGTAACGGCAATCTGCGCTACGCCTTCACGCCAAAGCTGAAAGCCTCCATCGGCTGGCGTTATGGTTCACGGCCCAATTCCGACCTGTTCGGCCTGGTGCGCGGCGATGCCTATGGCTACCAAACGGAGTATTTTTTCCTCGATACGCGCATCAGCTATGACCTGACCAAGGCCACGCAGATCAGCTTCGGCGTAGATAACGCCAATAACGATCAGGCCTATGTGTCGCACCCCATGCCGCAACGCAGCTACATGCTGGAACTGAAGTATCGGAACTAAGGCATGGAAAAAGAAAAACAAAAGGTTATCGACTATCGCATGTTCTGGCGCTGGCATTTTTATGCCGGACTGGTGTGCATACCGTTCATTATCATCCTGTCGATCACCGGCCCGATCTACCTCTTCAAACCGCAAATCGAGGCCGCCATTGATGCGAAATACGATCACCTGGCCTTTGCCGGCGCGCCGCAACCGGCGGACGCAATCGTCAAGGCCGCGGTAGCTGCCGTACCGGGTTCACGCTTCAAGGCCATCGAAGTCCGGCCGGATGCTCATGATGCTGCACGCGTCATCGTCCTCAAAGGTGATGACAAAATTCGTCTCTACGTTCATCCAAAAAGCCTGAAGATACTGAAACAAGTCCCTGAAGACGCTCGCTTTATGGAGGTCGTCAAAACCATCCATGGTGAACTGTTTGCCGGCCGTTTTGGTCAGGTCATTGTCGAACTTGCGGCCTGCTGGGCCATCGTCATGATCCTGACGGGGCTTTACCTGTGGTGGCCGCGCGATATCAAAGGCATCGCCGGGCTGCTTTATCCTCGCCTCAATATGGGCAAGCGCATCTTCTGGCGCGATATTCATGCGGTGGTCGGCATCTATGTCTCGGCGCTGGCGCTGTTCCTGCTGCTGACTGGCCTGCCCTGGACCTATGTCTGGGGCAATGTCTTCAAGTCTGTCCGCGCCATCGCCAGCCCGGCACCAGTGGCCCAAGCCTGGAGCCAGGGCCGCGCCGACGAGAAGAAAATGCTGAAAGCCGAAGGCACGGTATCCACCGATCTAAGTCGGCTGGATGCCCTGCTCGATACCGCCCGCGCGCTGAACCTGCCCGCGCCGGTGACGCTTAGTGCACCAGCCAAAGGCGATACTTTATGGAAGCTGGCCTCCGATACCGGCAACCGCCCACAGCGCGTCACTATGATGATTGATCCCACCATGCTGGAGGTGATCAGCCGCGAAAACTTTGCCGACAAGAAGCCGCTCGATCAGGCCGTGGGGTATGGAATCGCCGCCCACGAAGGCCAGTTGTTCGGTCCGCTCAACCAGGCATTGGGCGTTCTGACGGCGCTCGGTCTGATGACCCTGTGCGTCAGTGCCGTGGTCATGTGGTGGCAGCGGCGACCTACTAACCGGCTTGGCGCGCCACAGCTTTTACCCGACGAAAAGCTGGCGCCCGGCCTGGCCCTGATCATTATCGTATTAGGTATCTTCCTGCCGGTGCTGGGCTTAAGCCTGATCGTTGTTGGCTTGCTCGAATGGTTGGTTTTACGTCGCATTCCTGCGGTGCGTGACTGGCTGGGCCTGAAAGCAAATGGGGCGTGGGGTCTGTGACCCCACAAACCTTGCCTTGTTCCAAAGAAAAACCCGGTCTTTTGGACCGGGTTTTTCTTTGGAATAGAGAAGACTTGGAGCCCCAAGAACGTTCTTTGGCCCCAAACCACATGAGTTTTACAGATTGATCATCCGGCCATCGGCGTCGAGCGAGGCTTCGAGAATCGCTTCCGACATGGTCGGGTGCGGGAAGACGGTGCCCTGCAGGTCTTCTTCGGTTGCTTCCATGGTGATGGCCAGGCAGAAGCCCTGCACCATTTCCGTGACGTTGGCGCCAATCAGGTGCGCACCCAGAAGCGCGCCGGTCTTCTTGTCGAAGATCACCTTTACGAAGCCACCCGGCTCGCCGGCGGCGATCGCCTTGCCGTTGGCCTTGAACGGGAAGCGGCCGATCTTGATATCCAGGCCCTTTTCCTTGGCGCCCTGCTCAGTGATGCCGACTGAGGCGACTTCCGGGGTGGCATAGGTACAGCCAGGGATCGGCGGATTGAGATTGGAGAGCTTCTTGCCGGCCATATAGTCGGCGGCATGGACGGCTTCGTGGCTTGCCTTGTGGGCCAGCCAGGGCGGTCCGGCGCAGTCGCCGATGGCGTACAGCCCTTTCACGTTGGTCTTGCCGTGGCTGTCGTTCTTGATGTGACCGCGGTCCATCTCGACGCCCAGCTTTTCCAGGCCGAGGTTTTCGGTGTTGGCCACGATACCGACAGCGACGATGCAGCCTTCGGCCTCTAACACTTCAGCCTTGCCGCCAACCTCAACCGAGACCTTCACGCCGGAAGCGGACTTCTCGACCTTGGTGACTTTCGCGCCGATGCGGAATTTGAAACCGCGTTTCTCAAAGGCTTTTTGAGCCTCAGCGGAGACTTCCTTGTCCTCAACCGGCAGGATGCGATCGAGCGCTTCCACCACGGTAACGTCCGCGCCCAACGACCTGTAAAAGCTGGCAAATTCGATCCCGATGGCGCCCGAGCCGATGACGACCAGCGACTTCGGCATGCGGTTGGGCGACAGGGCGTTGCGGTAGGTCCAGATGCGATCGCCGTCCGAAACCGCGCCGATGGCGGGGATTTCACGGGCGCGGGCACCGACGGCCAGCATGACGTTCTTGGCGTCTACAACCTGCTCGCCGCCTTTGTTGAGCTTGACGCGAACCTTCGGCGCATCCTTGCCCGGCTCCAGCGTGGCGAAGCCCTCGATCACGTCGATCTTGTTCTTCTTCATCAGATAGCCGACGCCGCCATTGAGCTGCTTGGCGACGGCGCGCGAGCGCGCCACCACCTTCTCAAAGTCGAAGCCTGGCTTTTCACCGGTCAGGCCGTAATCACCGAGGTGATTGATCTTGTCGAACACCTCGGCCGATTTCAGCAGCGCCTTGGTGGGAATACAGCCCCAGTTCAGGCAGATACCGCCAAGCAATTCACGCTCGACGATGGCGACTTTCAGGCCGTTCTGCGAGGCACGGATCGCGCCTTCATAACCGCCCGGACCGGAACCGATCACAACGAGATCATAAGTCATTGTTTTCAGCTCCTTACGCCAACATCTTGATAGGATCTTCGATCAGCGGCTTGAAGGCGCTGATGAACTTGGCGCCAATCGAGCCATCGACGACGCGGTGATCGCAGGTCAGGGTCACCGACATGACCGTGGCCACGGTGAGTTGTCCGTTCTTCACGACCGGGCGTTGCTCACCCGCGCCGACCGACATGATGCAGCCCTGCGGCTCATTGAGGATAGAGGTGAAGGTCTTGATACCAAACATGCCGAGGTTGGACACCGAGAAAGTGCCGCCCTGGAATTCTTCCGGCTTAAGCTTGCGCTCACGCGCGCGTTGCGCCAAATCCTTCATTTCCTTCGATATCTGCGCCAGCGACTTGGTCTCGGCCTTGCGTACGATCGGGGTGATCAGGCCGCCATCGATCGCCACGGCCACGGCCACATCGGCGTTATGGTGCATGGCGATGCCTTCAGGCGTATAGCTGGCATTGGCTTCAGGCACTTGCTTAAGTGCCAGGGCTACCGCCTTGATAATCATGTCGTTTACCGAGACCTTCACGCCCTGAGATTCCAGCGCTGTGTTGATCTTGGTGCGCGCCGCCAGCAAGTTGTCAAGTTCGATATCGACGGTCAGCGGGAAGTGCGGGATGTCGCGGAACGACTCGGTCATGCGGCGGGCAATGACCTTGCGCATGTTGTCGAGCGGCACGAGATCGTAGGAACCGGCCGGAATGCCCAGTTGCTCCAGCGATTGCACCTTGCGCGGTTCAGCGGTCGGGGCAGATGCAGCAGGTGCCGCCTTGCCCGTACCACCAGCCAGAGCGGCTTCAATATCGCGCTTGATTACGCGGCCATGCGGACCAGACCCCGGAATGGCCTTCAGGTCGAGCTTGTTAATCTCGGCCAGGCGGCGGGCCAGCGGCGAAGCGGCCACGCGCGCACCAGAGGCGGCAGGCGCAGCGGCCACTGGCGCGGCGACCACGGGTGCCGGAGCAGCAGCAGCCTTGGGCGCTTCCACAGCCGCGGCCTTCGGCGCCGGTGCAGCCGCATCCCCAGACAGGCGGGCGATCGGGGTATTGACCTTCACGCCTTCGGTGCCAGCCTCGACGAAGATAGCCTCAATCGTGCCTTCATCGACGGCCTCGACTTCCATTGTCGCCTTGTCGGTTTCGATTTCCGCGATCACGTCGCCGGCGGAGACAGTGTCTCCCACCTTGACGTGCCACTTGGCCAGAATGCCCTCTTCCATCGTAGGAGACAGGGCCGGCATCAGGATATCAGTCATGCTGGGCTTCCCTTACTTGTACGAGACTTGGCGGACGGCGGCGATGATCTTTTCAACGCTGGGGACCGTCATGGCTTCCGAGGTTGGCGGCGTAAGGCATCGGCACATCTTCCTGGTGGACGCGGGCCGGTGGGGCATCGAGATCATCGAAAGCCTCGGCCGTGACGCGGGCGGCGACTTCGGCGCCGATGCCGCAGGGGCCCCAGCCCTCTTCGACCGTGACCAGACGGTTGGTCTTGCGGACCGAAGCGACGACGGTATCGGTATCGAGCGGACGCAGGGTGCGCAGGTTGACGACTTCCGCATCGATACCCTCGGCTGCCAGTTGCTCGGCGGCCTTCAGGGCGAAGCCGACCATGCGCGAGTGCGCGACGATGGTGACGTCCTTGCCTTCCTTCTGGATCTTGGCCTTGCCGATCGGCAGGACGAAATCCTCGATTTCCGGCAGGTCGAACTCGTTGCCGTACATCATCTCGTGTTCGAGGAAGACGACCGGGTTCGGATCGCGGATGGCCGCCTTGAGCAGGCCCTTGGCATCGGCCGCGTCATACGGCGCAATGACCTTCAGGCCCGGCACGTTGGCGTACCACGACGAATAGTCATGGCTATGCTGGGCGGCGACGCGCGAAGCGGCGCCGTTCGGACCGCGGAAGACGATCGACGACTTGATCTGACCGCCGGACATATAGAGGGTCTTGGCCGACGAATTGATAATGTGATCAATGGCCTGCATGGCGAAGTTAAACGTCATGAACTCGATAATCGGTTTCAGGCCGGCCATGGCGGCGCCCGAACCGATACCGGCAAAGCCCATTTCGGTGATCGGGGTATCGATGACGCGGCGGTCACCGAACTCTTCCAGCAGGTTGCGGGAAACCTTGTAGGCGCCCTGGTACTGCGCCACTTCCTCGCCCATCAGGAAGACCTTGTCGTCGCGGCGCATTTCCTCGGCGATGGCGTCGCGCAGGGCGTCACGGACGGTGATCTTGACGGTCGGCGTGCCTTCCGGCCACTCTGGTTGAGAAATGGCCGGCAGCGATTCCACCGGCGCGGCGGCGGGCTTGGCAGCGGCTGGAGCAGAAACCGGTGCCGCTTGAGGCGCCTCAGCGGCAACAGGCGCGGGCGAGTTTTGCCTGGTGGCGCTTGCCACCCCACCTTCGAGACGGGCAATCGGCGTATTGACCTTGACACCTTCGGTGCCGGCATCAACCAGCAGGGCTTCGATCTTGCCTTCATCGACGGCTTCGACTTCCATCGTCGCCTTGTCGGTTTCGATTTCGGCGATCACATCGCCGGCGGATACAGTGTCGCCAACCTTGACGAGCCACTTGGCGAGCGTGCCCTCTTCCATGGTCGGAGAGAGCGCGGGCATGAGAATATCAGTCATCTGGGATTATGCCTCAAGATAAACGTCGGTATACAGTTCGGACGGATCGGGTTCCGGGCTCGTCTGGGCGAAATCGACCGCTTCCAGCACAATGGCTTTCACATCGTTATCGATCGCCTTGATCTCGTCCTCGGCCACGCCGGCCTGTTGCAGCATGGTCTTGATGTGGTCGATCGGGTCGCGGGTCGCCTTGACCTCATCGACCTCGTCCTTGGAACGGTACTTGGCCGGATCGGACATCGAGTGACCACGATAGCGGTAGGTCTTCATTTCGAGGATGTACGGGCCCTTGCCGGAGCGGGCGTGCTCGGCGGCGCGCTCGGCGGCGTCCTTCACCGCGAAGACGTCCATGCCGTCCACCGTCTCGCCGGGGATGCCGAACGAGGCGCCGCGTTGCGACAGGTTGACCGTGGCAGAGGCGCGGGCCAGCGAGGTGCCCATGGCGTATTCGTTGTTTTCGATTACATACACGACCGGCAGCTTCCAGAGCTGGGCCATGTTGAAGGACTCGTAAACCTGGCCCTGGTTAGCCGCGCCGTCACCGAAATAGGTGAAGGAGACATTGCCGTTCTGACGATAGAAGTCAGCAAAGGCCAGGCCCGTGCCAAGCGAAACCTGGGCGCCCACAATGCCGTGGCCGCCGAAGAAGCCGGCTTCGATGTCGAACATGTGCATCGAACCGCCCTTGCCCTTGGAAGAGCCGCCGATCCGGCCGGTCAGTTCCGCCATGACTTCTCTGGGATCCATGCCGGCGGCCAGCATGTGGCCGTGGTCGCGGTAGCCGGTGATGACCTGGTCGCCCTTTTCAGCGGCGGCATACATGCCAACGGCGACGGCTTCCTGGCCGATATAGAGGTGGCAGAAACCACCGATCAGACCCATGCCGTAGAGTTGGCCGGCGCGCTCTTCAAAGCGGCGGATCAGCACCATTTCCCGGTAATATTTCAGCAGGTCGTCTTTGGAGACATTGCTCAGCTTCTTGCCAGTATCGGTTTTGCTGTCTTTCTGGGCGGCACGCGCCATGGACATCTCCCATAACAAAAACTACGGCCGATTTATATCCGGCCTTGAAACATAGCGGCCCTCTGCACTCGCGCGGAAAGCCCGGCGCAGCAAATCAAAGGCTCCCCTCCTTTATGAGAAGCCTGCCTTCGCGTAAAGGGCTAAAGAAAGGTCAGGAGTTAGCGTTCTGAACGATCGGGCCACGGATAACGTAGGCTTTCGGCTCGGAAAGACCCAGCAATACGCGGGCACGCTCTTCAAGTAAATCTTTTGACAAATTATCCGTGCGCAAGTATTTGGCGCGCGCTTCAAGATCAGCGCGTTCAGTTTTAAGCTGTGCAAGCTGCTGCTCTTTAACCACCATCTCGTGGTTACGCGCTTCCTGGGAAAAGAAACCCTTATCACCCGTCAGGTACTGAACGCATACATAGGTCAGTACAAGCGTAATTATGGCGGTAGGCAGGTATGGCCTCAGACGAAAAAACACTACTCAAGCCCCTTCTGGACTGCGGCAACACGTAATGGCCTTTTTTGAGCCTTCGCGGTTAACATAGTGTTACGAAACATGTCGGGGCACACATAAGAATTTATCACTGATGCTTTTGAAAAATCAGACTTATCACGGCGTTTTTATCTTTGTTGTCAAAATGTGAGTGCCCGCATGTGCAAGTACCGATGTTGATGACAGAAAGCGCCGCCGGACGCGTATGCAGGATACGCGAAAAAGGGTTAACGAAGGCTGAGTTTTTCACCCTAGACTTACGGGCAACTGTGTTTGAGTGTGGCGCGGATCAGGTGATCTGCGCCATTTCTTTTGTGTGCCAGTTTGAGTTTTTAGCGATCATAGCGTTGAGTGCTGTGATCATCCACCTCGCAATGGCAATGAGGGGGCACTTCTTTTGTTTTCCTCTGCTTGTGAGGGCCTGATAGCGGTCTTTTACGTCGGCTTTTGATCGGCTTGCGGTTACGGCAGCGGCGAAGAGGAGGTGGCGGATGTGGCGCCTTCCGCCCCAGATGGTTCTTTTTCCCCTGAATGTTCCGCTATCCCTTGGATGAGGGGCCAGTCCGGTCAGGCTTGCGATCTGTTTTCGGTTTCTGTGTCCGAGCTCAGGCAAATCCGCGATCAGGGTTGCTGCGGTAACCGGTCCGATGCCTGGCGCACTTTGCAGGCAGACAGAGGCTTTGCGGAAGTCAGAGTTGGCCTCGATCAGTTCGCGGATTACGGCTTCAATGCTGCGGATTTGCTGATCAAGGATGCTGAGCATGTGGTCGAGGCTTTGGCATATCCAGGGATCATTGCAGAACTGATGTCTACGGGTACGTTCCTGCTTGCGCATTTCGACCATCTGCCGGCGCCTGCTGAGATACAGGCTGAGCCTAACCCGTTCGGTCGAGCGAGGTTGTGACGGTGCCGGCTTTAGGGCCTGCGCCATATGGGCCAGCATGGCTGCATCAACGCGGTCTGTCTTGGCGCGTCGGCCTGAGGCTTTAGCAAAGTCTCTGGCGTCTCTGGGGTTTACGCGGACAAAGGCACCCTGACGCCGCTCCAGTTCTGTGTGCAGGGTCTGGTCAACACGGCTTGTAGCTTCGAACACGACAAGACGTTGGGTGTCGAGGCCATCCAGCCAGGCTGTGATGGCATCAGTGTGGTTATCGATCTGAAAGTAACGCGAAGTTTGACTGTCGAAGATGTCGAGTGTCGCTTTGGAAACATCGACGCCAATGGGAAATTGGTGCAAGGTCATGGGGCCTGTCCTTGTCAATACGGGGTCGGTGGCGACCGCCCCCTGGCAACTGTTCAGGTTTGGTGTGAAGCTGCCGGGGACTGAGCCCAGAAACGATCTCTAAGGGATCGGGGTTTGGACAGTCTCCCGGCGGCGATCTTCACAATAGCATACCCACAACAGACAGGGTTTGGGGCCTGCGGGTCCGGACTCATATTTGGGATTCCTTTGAGCCTGCGGATGTGATTCACTTTCTTTGCCAGGAGGTGGATCATGTCTGATTTGTTTTGGTTTTCTGATGAGCAGTGGGCGCGGATCGAGCCTTTGCTACCCAAAGGACGTCCTGGAAAGCCGCGTGTGGACGACCGGCGGGTTTTATCCGGGATTGTTCATGCTTTGAAATCGGGTGGCCGCTGGAGTGATTGTCCGCCAGCCTATGGCCCGAAGAAGACGCTTTACAATCGCTTCGTGCGCTGGGCCGATCAGGGCGTGTGGGAGGCAATTTTCCATGCCCTGGCCGGTCAGGAAGCCTTGCCTGACCGATTGTTCCTCGACGCGACTCTGGTGCGAGCCCACCGCTCAGCCGGCGGTGCAAAAGGGGGCTTTGGCCAATGGTATCGGCCGTACCCAGATCGGACGCCAGAGCAAGATCCACGCTCTATGCGACGCATATGGCAGACCCTGGACGCTCGTCGTAACGCCTGGGAATATTCCCGATGTCGCCGTCGCTCAGCAGTGCATAGGTTCTCTGGCACCGACAGGTGAGTTGGTGGCGGACAAGGGATATGACGCCAACGCCCTGCGTGAATGGCTGGCGGAGCGTGGGACAAAGGCGGTCATCCCGCCTATGCGTCATCGCCGCATCCAGTTCGCCTATGACAAACGTGTCTACAAGCAACGTAACGTAATCGAGCGCATGTTCTGCCGCTTCAAAGATTGGAGGCGAGTGGCCATGCGGTACGACCGAAAGATTGAAACCTTCATCGCAACCATAACCATCGCAGCCATCGTCAACTGGTGGGCAAAATAATATGAGTCCGGACCCGTGGCCCCAAGACTTACCTCACTTCAATAAAAATCCCCCGCCCCGAAAAGGGCGAGGGATTTTATTGAAATCAAGACAGGTTTTGTGGGGTCACGGACCCCACTCCCCATAAATCAACAACGGATAACACCGACACCCGCATAAACCGCTTCATCATCCAGTTGCGATTCGATGCGCAGAAGCTGGTTGTACTTAGCCGTCCGGTCCGAACGGGCCAGCGAACCGGTCTTGATCTGACCGCAGTTCATGGCCACGGCCAGGTCGGCAATGGTTGAATCCTCGGTTTCGCCCGAGCGGTGCGACATGACCGAGGTGTAGCCGGCACGGTGCGCCATATCGACGGCGTCCATGGTTTCCGACAGGGTGCCGATCTGGTTGACCTTCACCAGGATCGAATTGGCCATGCCTTCGACAATGCCGGTTTCCAGGCGATCCGGATTGGTGACGAAGAGATCGTCGCCCACGAGCTGGATACGGTCGCCCAGACGGTCGGTCAGTTCTCTCCAGCCTTCGTAGTCGTCTTCCGACATGCCGTCCTCGATCGAGCAGATCGGGAACTTGTTGGCCAGGTTTTCGAGATAATCGACCATCTCAACAGGCGACAGGGTCTTGCCTTCGCCTTCCAGATGATACTTGCCGTCCTTGAAGAACTCGGTCGAGGCGACATCCAGCGCCAGCCAGAAGTCCGAACCGGCCTTGTAGCCCGCCTGTTCGCCGGCCTTCATGATGAAGGAAAGCGCTTCCTCGGCCGAGGCCAGGTTCGGGGCGAAGCCGCCCTCGTCGCCGACATTGGTGTTATGACCGGCGGCCTTCAGGCCCTTCTTCAGGCTATGGAAGATTTCCGCACCCATGCGCAGGGCTTCCGAGAACGACTCGGCGCCGGCCGGAACAATCATGAATTCCTGGATGTCGATGGGGTTGTCGGCGTGGGCGCCGCCATTGATAATGTTCATCAGCGGCACCGGCAGAACGCGGGCAGCCAGACCGCCGACATACTTGTAGAGCGGCAGGCCGGAGGATTGCGCGGCGGCGCGGGCCACGGCCAGCGACACGCCGAGGATGGCGTTGGCGCCCAGTGCGCGACTTGTTCGGCGTGCCGTCCAGATTGATCAGGGCCTGATCGAGGCGGCGCTGGTCCAGCGCCTCAAAACCGGCGATGGCCTCAAAGATTTCGCCGTTGACGGCGTCAACCGCCTTGCGGACACCCTTGCCGCCATAACGCTTGGCATCGCCATCGCGCATTTCCACCGCCTCGTGGGCGCCGGTCGAAGCGCCGGAAGGCACGGCCGCACGGCCGAACGAGCCGTCATCGAGGGTGACATCGACTTCGACCGTGGGGTTGCCACGGGAGTCGAGGATTTCGCGGGCGACGACGTCGATAATTTCGGGCATGGGGAATCCTGCTATGTGAAACGGTCTGAAAGCAGGGCTGCATTAGCAAGGCCGGGCTCCGATGACAAGCGCCGCTCATGCGCCATTGGGAAATTACGGCGCGACCCGGTAGCCATCCGATGCCGAGACCCACTGCATGACCTGGTCCTGGTCCGGCTTGGGCACGCCGTCGAGCGTCCCCTTGGCGACCAGATTGCCGCCGGAGGGGATATAGGCGGTGCAGATTTCGTGGCCCACCACGGACGCCATGCCGGAGGCAATACGTGCCAGGACCGGCTGGGCCTGATCCGCCGGCACATCCGTGCCATTGACCGTCAGGCGAGCGCCAGAGATGTTTTCCTCGCGGATTGTGCCGCAGACGGCGCCATTGCGGATCTCGACATTGGTATTCATCTCCAGAATGGCCGGCGGGCTTTTTTGAAATCAGCACGGTCGCCTTATTGGTGAAGCTACCGTCGGCATTGAGATGATAGGTCGCCATCGAAGAACAGGTCTTCGCCATCGCGTCAGGCGCATAACACTGCGCCATGCCCTTCCCCGCCGGGGCCAGCGGCCCGACATAGGCGTTTGCAGGAGAAAGGGCGGCCGCCATTAAAGCCAGGAACATGGTATTACGCCTCGTCTCGAAATAACTGAATCACGGATGGTCCGCACGCCGCAATAAGACGACCATGCGTGTTCATTTTATGACGCACACGGTAACGATCGAGCCACATTGATCCCTTACCGGGTTGGGCTGACACTACGGCTACCAGGAGATTGTCATGAAAATCGCCACCTTCAATGTCAATGGCATCAATGGCCGGCTGCCGGTCCTGTTGCAATGGCTGGCGGAACGCGAACCCGATGTCGTCTGCCTTCAGGAACTGAAGGCACCGGATGAGCGCTTTCCGGCGAAAGCCCTGGAGGATGCAGGTTATGGCGCCATCTGGCACGGTCAGAAAAGCTGGAATGGCGTGGCGATCCTGTCCCGCGACATGAAATTGGTTGAAACGCAGAGGGGCCTTCCGGGTGATCCGGACGATACACATAGCCGTTATATCGAGGCGGCCGTGAACGGCATAGTGGTTGGTTGCCTCTACCTGCCGAACGGCAATCCGGTCGATACGCCCAAGTTTCCCTACAAGCTGCGCTGGTTCGAGCGCCTGGCGCAACATGCCAATGGTTTGCTGGAAAGCGGCGCGCCCGTGGTGCTGGCGGGCGATTATAACGTCATGCCGACCGATCTGGATGTCTACAAGCCCGAACGGTGGCAGAATGACGCCCTGTTCAAACCGGAGGTTCGTCAGGCTTTTCATGCCCTGGTGGCGCAGGGCTGGACCGATGCCTTGCGCCATATGCACCCCGGCGAGCGCATCTACACCTTCTGGGACTATTTCCGCAACGCCTTCGCCCGCGATGCCGGGCTGCGGATCGACCACCTGCTCTTAAGCCCTGCCCTCGCCCCTCGCCTCGTCGGGGCCGAAGTCGACAGCTTCGTGCGCGGCTGGGAAAAGGCCAGCGACCACGCGCCGGTGTGGATCGAACTGGCGCCGGCGAAATGAAAAAACGCGGCTTCGTTTCCGGAGCCGCGTCTGATTTCTGCTTTTTATTTTGCCGCCGTCTTTTACCTGACGGCTGAAGCTAAACCCGAGGGCTTAGTCCTTCTTCGGCGTAATGACCTGACGGCCCTTGTACATGCCGGTCTTCAGGTCGACATGGTGCGGACGGCGCAGTTCGCCGGTGTCCTTGTCTTCGGTGTAGGCATTGGCGCCCAGCGCATCATGCGAACGACGCATATTGCGGCGCGAGGGCGAAACTTTACGCTTGGGAACGGCCATTTCCGTGTCTCTCTTAAGGTCAAGGGCCTGGACCGCGAAGCCATCAGGCACAAAATAAGGTTGCGACGCACAGTATGTGAGTCAGAAGGCGCGCCTTATGCCCCATGTTGGATATGGGATCAAGGGATAATCGCCCGGAAATGGCGATTTTCAGCCCAAAAGACCATTCGCGCGACTGGCTTCTGCCAGCGGATCGGTCTCCGGCCTACCCTTGCGCATCTCACTTTCAATTTGCAATCTGGCCTGATCAAGCCCTGCCTTGTCAAAGGATTTCGGCGAAACCAGCCGCCGCCCGTCCGTCAGTATGACAATCCAGCCATGATGGATGCGGCTGCCCGCGCGCTCGTGGTCATAGCTTTCTGGCGTAAGCACCCGGATGTCTTCGGCTTTTATGTGATGCGTCTTGCGCCATGAGGTCAGGCTAAGCAAACGGATGCGGATCTGGCCATCGGACACCCGCCATTCCCGATGACGGCCGATACAGGCCCACAGGATAATACCAGCCGCCAGAGGCAGGGCCACCATATTGATCAGGATAAAACCAAACGGCGGCACCTTGCCCGCCTCAATCAAGGCCCAGTCATGATAATCACTGCTGATCGCCGCCGCGGCCAAAACTATGCCTATCACAACATAGAGAAACCGTGGCAGAAATCCGAGCTGGTCTTTCAGAAGCATGATACTGCGCTAAGTCCGATCATGAAAGGAATGCACGTGAAGTCTATAACACTGTCATGGCCCTTCTGGGCAGTCCTGTCAGCGGCTTTTGCCGCATTGACCGCCATCTTTGCCAAGGCAGGCGTGGAATCCGTCAACTCCAACATGGCTACCTTGATCCGTACAGTCGTTATAGTGATCGCAGCTATCGCATTTGTCCTGATAACGCAAAGCTGGCAAAGTCCCGGCAGTATTTCGAATCGCAGTTGGCAATTCCTTATCCTGTCAGGGCTGGCAACAGGGGCGTCCTGGTTCTGTTATTTTCACGCATTAAAGCTGGGGGATGCCGCTCGCGTCGCCACGATCGACAAACTGAGCGTCGTATTCGTCTCGGTTTTTGCCGTATTGTTTCTTGGCGAGAAACTGTCATTCCCGAACTGGATCGGTGTCGGTCTTATCGCTACCGGCGCGATTCTAGTCGCCTGGCGTCTTTAAGAGAGGCAACCGCCCTCTCTTACGCTTCAATCTGGGCCGACGCCTCGATTTCGACCAGCCATTCCGGATTGATCAGGGCGCTGGTGCCGATAAAGCTGGACGCCGGGCGGATCTCGCCGAACAGTTCGCCGTGCGCGCGCGCGGCATCCTTCCACAGGTTCATATCGGTCAGGAAGATGCGCGTGCGGATGATGTCGGAAGCCTTGCCGCCGGCCGCTTCCACCGCCTTAATGATGATTTCAAGTGCGGCTTTCGTCTGCTCATAGGCGTCCGTGCCAGCTACCTTGCCGTCGCGGATCGGCGCGGTGCCGGACACTTCGATACGGTTGCCCGAACGGACCGCGCGGGAAAAGCCGATTTCAGGCTCGAACGGCGAACCGGAAGAGATCAACTGGCGGGGCATGAGAATTCCTCCTTTTAAAGGGAAACCACGAATGAACACCAATAGACACGAATATTCGTGTGCATTCGTGTCTATTCGTGGTTCAGTTTTATACCAGCCGGCTGCGTACCTTGGCGGCGGCTATAAAGCTTGAGAACAAAGGATGCGGCGCAAACGGGCGCGACTTCAGTTCCGGGTGATACTGCACGCCGATAAACCACGGATGATCCGGCCGCTCAACGATTTCCGGCAGCAGGCCATCCGGCGACATGCCGCTGAATTGCAGACCGCAAGCTTCCAGGCGCTCGATATAGTCGCGGTTGACTTCATAGCGGTGGCGATGGCGCTCGGAAACGTCCGTACCGCCATAGATTTCAGCCACTTGGCTGCCTTCCTTCAACTTCGCGTCAAAGGCGCCCAGGCGCATGGTGCCGCCCAGATTGCCGCCGGCCGCGCGCTGGGTCAGTTCGTTGCCATTCAGCCATTCGGTCATCAAACCGACCACCGGTTCGCTGGTATGACCAAACTCGGTCGATGACGCATCCTTGATACCGGCCAGGTGGCGCGCCGTTTCCAGCACCGCCATCTGCATCCCGAAACATATGCCAAAATAGGGCACATTATTCTCACGGGCAAAGCGCGCCGCCTCGATCTTGCCAAGCGCCCCGCGCTCGCCAAAACCACCCGGCACCAGGATGGCGTGGACGTTTTCCAGCCGCTCGATCACCGCATCCGGCGCGCCCTCGAAGGTTTCCGATTCGACCCAGTCGATCTTGACCCGGACATTATTGGCCATGCCGCCGTGGTAAAGCGCCTCAATCAGCGATTTGTACGCGTCCTTCAGCACCGTATACTTGCCGACGACCGCGATGGAGACTTCGCCATCGGGGTATTGATAGCGCTGGGTGATATCTTTCCACATCGCCAGGTCCGGCGCGGCAGCGTCGTCCATGCCGAAGACATTCAGCACCTCGGTATCGAGGCCCTGCTTGTGGTAATCGATCGGCACGGCATAGATGTTATCCGAGTCCATCGCCTGAATGACGGCCGTCTCGCGGACATTACAGAACAGGCCGATCTTGCGGCGCTCCTCAGGCGGAATCTCCTGTTCGCAGCGGCACAGCAGGATATCCGGCTGGATGCCAATCGAGCGCAGTTCCTTGACCGAATGCTGGGTCGGCTTGGTCTTCATCTCGCCGGCCGTCTTGACGAACGGCAGAAGCGTCAAATGAATGAAGCAGCACTGGCGGCGCGGCAGTTCCTGGCCAAGCTGGCGGATCGCTTCAAAGAACGGCAGGCCTTCGATATCGCCTACTGTGCCGCCGATTTCCACAAGGATGAAGTCGGCATCGCCCTGGTCGGACACCACGAACTGCTTGATCTGGTCGGTGACGTGCGGCACCACCTGCACCGTGGCGCCGAGATAGTCGCCGCGGCGTTCCTTTTCGATGATGTTCGAGTAGATGCGGCCGGTGGTGATGTTGTCGCTCTTGCGGGCGTTGACGCCGGTGAAGCGCTCATAGTGGCCGAGGTCGAGGTCGGTTTCGGCGCCGTCGTCGGTGACGAAGACTTCGCCGTGCTGATAGGGCGACATGGTGCCCGGATCGACGTTCAGATAGGGGTCCAGCTTGCGGAGTCGGACCTTGAAGCCCCGCGCCTGGAGCAATGCCCCCAGAGCCGCCGACGCCAGACCCTTGCCAAGCGAGGAAACCACCCCGCCAGTGATGAAAACGAAACGGGCCATATCAGTTCAGTACCATAAAATCGGAGATAACCCACGGAAGTTGCCCTCCGTGGGTCGGAAACAGGTTTTAAATACGCGGGCTTTCGCCCCCGGAATTGCCTAGTGTGAGGCCGATGAGGTCGCCGCACTGGACGGCGTGGCCGAAGACGGCGTCGTCGAGGACTTGGCGGCAGATACCGGCGCCTTGGAAGCTGCCGAAGAGGAGGACGCCCAGATGCTTTCCTTGGCCTTCTCGACCTGTTTGGCCGAAACCGAAGCCGAAGAACTGGCGGGCAGCTTGAGCGGCGCCGGCAGGACGGCCGGCTTGCTGTTCAGGACCGGTGCAGCAGGCGCCGTCGAGGTCGTGGCCGGCGCTGCGCCCGCCAGAGGCAGGTCGCTTAAGGAAGGCGCGGCCGAGGCGCTCGTCTGAGCAGCCGGGGCGGCCGGTTGTCCGGAGGTATCGACCGTCAGGCCGCTGGTATCAACCTTGTCGACCGCCGAAGTTTGGCGCGTCGAGTAGTTGCCGACAATGGTCAGGCCGATGGAATTGGCAAAGAAGATAAAGGCCAGAATCGCCGTTGCCTTGGTGAGCAGGTTGCCGGCACCGCGAGCGGACATGAAGCCGCCACCGCCACCGCCACCCATGCCGAGCGCGCCGCCTTCGGAGCGCTGGATGAGGATCAGGCCCGCCATGCTGACGCTGACGAGGATTTGGATGGTCAAAAGAATGGCAAACAGCATGTCAGGTCTTTATATTCTCGATCACGGATACGCGCCCGCCACCGGAGGTCCGGCGCGGGAAGTTGCACGCCCTTAGCATCCCTTTACGCGGATGGCTATAGGGCAAGCGGCGATAACACAGCCAAAATATGGCGGACGCGGACGATTACAAGTCCCGCCGTAAACAAACACCTGACATAAACATCAGACCGGTGCGGTGTCGGCGGCAGCTATAATGGGCATAAAGTCTTCAACTGTCAGTGACGCGCCGCCGACCAGAGCGCCACCGACCCCCTCCAGAGCCAGCACCTGCCCCGCGTTGGACGCCTTGACCGAGCCGCCGTAAAGCAGGTGCGGTGCAACGTGCGCGCCAAAACGCTGGTCAAGATACCGGCGGATCAGGGCAAACGCCTCCAGTATCTGCGCGTCCGAGGCAATCAGACCGGTGCCTATGGCCCAGACCGGCTCATAGGAGACCTGGAAAGGCCGGTCCGCCAGTTCATCCGGCAGGCTGTCGGCCAGTTGCCGCGACAGAACCGGTATGGTCAGTCCGCCCTGGCGCTGGTCAAGCGTTTCGCCGATGCAGATGATCGGCTCCAGTCCGGCGCGCAGCGCCGCCTGGACCTTGCGCGCCACCAGGGCGCAGGGCTCCAGATGGCCGTGCCGACGCTCGGAATGGCCAAGAATGACCATGGAGGCGCCGGCGTCCTTCAGCATGGCGGCGGAAATATCGCCGGTATAGGCGCCGGAATCGGCGTGGTGGCAATCCTGGCCGCCCAATATGATATCTGTTCCCTTCAGGACATCGGCCATGAGCGGCAACAAGGTGGCGGGGGAAAGAGGGCCACGCGCGCCGAGTGGCTTCGGCTTTGCGCGGCGATCGCTTCGGCAACGGCAAGCGAGGCTTTAACCCCGTTCATTTTCCAGTTGCCCGCGATAAGATGTCGATGTGGCATTAACTCGTCTTATGTTGGTTTGTTTTTCTGGTCACCACCCGAAAAGCCCCGTCACCGCTTCTGGTGAGCGATTGTCCGGCGTCAGGTGCGTGACGTGCGTAAAACATAGACTGCCAGTCGCCTGCAAGCCAAGCGAAACTTCAAGCCTAAACTTCAAGGCAGGGCATCCCGGTGCGTTGACAAGAAAATCCTTGAAACGAATAAATTCCCTTTGTAACAGCCTTATTCGTGCCGTAAGACACAGCCACATATGGCGGCCCTGGGGCTGACTGCGACTTGCGAGCCCTGTTCCGGCCTCGTCTACAGGATAGATATAGCGATGATCACCCTCTTCCGAGAATTCACCAAGTCATGGGTTTTTAAAGGCTTGATGGTCCTGCTGGTCGCCTCGTTCGCCATTTTCGGCCTGCGGGATGTGTTCGGCAAGATGGGTGGCGACAAGGTCATTGAGGCCGGTGACCGTTCCGTCTCGGCCAATGAATTCAAGTCGAAGTTCGAACAGTACAAACAAGGCTATTCCGAACAGAATCAGGGGCAAACCCTCAGCAACGACGAATTCGTCGAAAGCGGACAGCATCTCCAGATGCTGAACGAACTGGCTGACCAGACGGCCTTCGCCGCGTGGCTTGATTCGATCGGCGTGAAGCCCTCCGCCAAGATGATCGTCGCTGAAATCGCCAAGATCCCCGCTTTCTTCAACAACGTGACCGGTCGCTTCGACAAGGACACTTACCGGATGATGCTGGCCCGCAACCAGATGACCGAAAAGCAGCTCGAAGACGAGATCGCCGACCAGATCGCCAGCCAGCAGTATTTCACCGCCGCCGTCGCCGGCTTCAAGGCGCCGCGTATCTACGCCGCCTCGCAGGCCGCCATGACCCTGCAAAACCGCGATGCCAGCATCTTCGTCGTCAATGAAAAGAACATTACGATGCCGGCGCCGCCAACCGATGCCGATATCGCCGCCTTCTACAAATCGCGCCTTGAACAATTGCAGATGCCGGAACTTCGTCAGGCGTCGGTCGTGCGTTTCGATCCGAACGACTACCTGAAATCGATCACCATCGATGAAGCCGCCGTGCGCAAGATGTACGATGACCGCCTGAAGACCCTGGTGACGCCGGAAACGCGTTCCTTCGTGCAGGTCACCACGCAGTCGGCCAGCGATGCCAATGCCATTTCAGCCGCCCTCAAGGCCGGCCAGACGCCGGAACAAGCCGCCAAGGCCCACAAGGGCCAGGTCATCACCTATGACCAGAAACCCCAGACCGCCGTGCCCGACGCGAAGATTGCCGCCGCCGCCTTCGGCCTGAAAACCGGTGAGGTGTCCGGCGCTATCCAAGGCGAACTGGGTTATGCGGTCATCAAGATGGGCGACATCAAGACGGGTGCCACGCCCTCCTATGAAAGCGTCCATGCCCAACTGGCCCAGGACTATGTCAAGGAACAGGCCGCCAACCGCGTCAACAAGGACTCGAATACCTTCTCCGACGCTATCCGCGCCGGCAAGGACTTCAACGCTACGGCCAAAGACCTGGGCCTGACTGTCGTCAAGCTCGAACCGATGACCGCGCAGGGCCAAACCAACAATCCGCAGGTCAACTACTCGAAATTCGCCGCCCTGGTGAAGGCCATCTACGACCTGCCGTCGGCCGGTTCGGCCTCCGATGTCGAGGAACTCGGCGAAGGCCAATATTTCGCCGTCCGTCTCGACGCCGTGAAGCCCGCCGGCGCCCCGCCGCTCGAACAGATCAAGGGTGAACTGGCGCAGTACTGGATGGCTGAAAAGGTCGCCGGCCTGGTCCAGGCCAAGGCCGACGAAGCCCTGGCCCGCCTGAAAAAGGGCGAATCCTTCACCGCCGTCGCCGCCAGCCTCAATGCGCCGATCAAGCCGCTCAATGGCCTGAACCGCGCCATGGTCCAGCAGTCCGGCCTGCCTCAGGCTCTCGCCGGTCGCATCTTCGGCGGCGAAGCGAACGAGAATTTCTCCGTGCCGCTCAACCAGGTGAATATCGCCGTCGGTCATATCGACGCCATCCACCAGGCCGATGCTCAGCAAGCCAATACGATGTCGACCGCCATCCGCGGCCAGATGACGCAAAGCATCCAGCGCGATATCGCCCTGACCACGCGAAATGATGCCCGCAATGTCGTCAAGACGCAGCTCTATCCCAATACCGCCGTCGTGGCGCTCGGCGTCACCCCGCCGGACCCCAAGACGATCAAGACCGAAAAGAAACTGAAGTGATCGGAGAGGCCGTGACTTTTGCCGCCAGCGAAGGCGCCTTTACCAAAGCTTATGAGGCCGGCAAGCCTTATATCGTTTGCCGCAAGCTGATCGACGACCTGGAAACGCCGGTTTCCGCCTATCTCAAGCTGTCGCGCAGCCGCCCCTACTCCTTCCTGTTTGAATCCGTCGAGGGCGGCGCGCTGTCAGGCCGCTACTCGATCATCACCTTGTCGCCCGATCTCGTCTGGCGCTGTTTCGGTGAAAAGGCCGAACTGGCCACCGGCGCCGATATCGCCAGGGCCAATTACACGCCGGAAGAAAAGCCGACTCTGGATAGTTTGCGCGCCCTCGTTGCCGCCAACCGCATGGACATCCCCGAAGGTCTGCCACCGATGGTCTCCGGCCTGTTCGGCGTCTTCGGCTATGACATGATTCGCCTGATGGAACCGCTCGGCGCTGCCAATCCGGACCCGCTCAACCTGCCGGACGCCTGCCTGGTGCGCCCGTCGGTCATCTGCGTGTTCGATAATGTGGCGCATGAAATCCTGCTGGCCAGCCCGGTCTGGCCGGATGAGCGCCAGGCCCAGGACGCCTATAGCGCGGCCCTCGGCCGGCTCGATTCGGTCGAGGCCGATCTGCGCGTGCCGCTGGCCGCCCAGCCAACGGCCACGGACCATCGCCAGGAACCGCTGATGTCACCGACCTCGGCGCTCGATTACGGCCGCATGGTCGAGGCTTCAAAGGAATATATTGCCGCCGGCGACATCTTCCAGGTCGTGCCCAGCCACCGTTTCGAGGCGCCGTTCCATCTCGATCCGTTCTCGTTCTATCGTTCCCTACGCCGCCACAACCCCTCGCCCTATCTCTATTATCTCAATTTCGGTGACTTCCAGTTGGCCGGCTCCTCGCCGGAAATCCTGGTGCGTGTACGCGACGGCAAGCTGACCATCCGCCCGATCGCCGGCACCCGTCCGCGCGGCAAGACGCCGGAACAGGACAAGGCACTGGAACTGGAATTGCTGGCCGATCCGAAGGAACTTTCCGAACACCTGATGCTGCTCGATCTCGGCCGCAACGATGTCGGCCGCATCGCCAAGCCGGCCAGCGTGCGCGTCACTGAAAAGTTCGTTATCGAGCGCTACAGCCACGTCATGCACATCGTCTCCAATGTCGAAGGCGATGCGCCGGATGATATCGATGCCGTGGATGCACTCCTGGCCGCCCTCCCCGCCGGCACGCTCTCCGGCGCGCCCAAGGTCCGCGCCATGGAGATCATCGATGAACTGGAATCGGTCAAACGCGGTGTCGTCTATGGCGGCGGCGTCGGCTATATCTCAAGCGGCGGCAGCGTCGATATCTGCATCGTCCTGCGCACGGCGCTCTTCAAGGACCGTATGATGTACGTCCAGGCTGGCGCCGGCGTGGTGGCCGACAGCGTGCCCCAGACCGAGTATGAGGAAACCTGCCACAAGGCCGGCGCGCTAATCAAGGCCGCCCAGGACGCCTGGCGCTACAATTACCAACAGAACTAAACGGAAAATTACCGTGCGGATTCGCTGCCGACTGGCAATGCTTCTTTGACGGCCTCATTCGGTGTGCTGGACAGCTCAAAGTCGGCCTTGCCGGCGGGCGCGACCGGTTTGGCCACCGCGGCAGGCTTTCCTGCATTGGCGCTGATCAGCGGGCTTTTCGTGTAAACATAGGCCAGCAAGGTCGCCGCGCCGATAAAGGCGCATCCAGCCAGCAAAGACAAGACACCGGGCAGCCGGTAACGGGAAGGCGACCGCAACAGACCCTGTGCCGCGTCCAGACGCTCGTCAAGGCGCCCTTCTGGTCGCCCCTCAAGCGGCACCGTCTCCGCGATGTCCCGAATCGTTTCCATGAGCGGAAGCTTAAGCATATTTGCCACGCCGCAAAAGACTTCTGACGTTTAGGCTTGGAAAGCACAGCACTTTTGCTTACATACGGCTGGAATATGGAGGGTGCCAATGATCCTGGTCATCGATAATTACGACAGCTTTACCTACAATCTCGTCCACTACCTCGCGGAACTGGGCGCGGAAACGCAGGTCTGGCGTAACGATGCCCTGAGCGTCCAGGACGCCCTGGCCCTGAAACCGCAAGCCATCCTGCTGTCGCCCGGCCCCTGCGCGCCCGATCAGGCCGGCATCTGCCTGCCGCTGCTGCGCGCCGCGCCGGAAGACATGCCGGTACTCGGTGTCTGCCTCGGTCATCAATCCATCGGCCAGGCCTATGGCGGCGATGTCATCCGCGCCAAGACCCTGATGCACGGCAAGACCAGCCAGATACATCATAATAATAAAGGCATTTTCAAAGACTTGCCCAATCCTTTTACAGCGACACGTTATCATTCGCTGGCCGTAAAGCGCGAGACCCTGCCCGATGATCTGGAGGTCACCGCCTGGACCGAGGACGGTGAGATCATGGGCGTCCAGCACAAGACGCGCCCGATCCATGGCGTCCAGTTCCACCCGGAATCGATCGCCACCGAAGGCGGCCATCAGTTACTGGCCAATTTCCTCAATCTGGCCGGTATCGAAAGCCACAACCTGTATGTCTGACGCTTTCAAGCCCCTGCTGGCCAAGCTTGCCGAAGGTCAGACCCTCAACGAAGACGACGCCGAGCAGTTCTTTTCCGCCTGCCTGCGTGGTGAACCGACGCCCGCCCAGGTGGCCGCGGCCGTCACCGCTATCCGTATTCGCGGCGAAACGGTCGGCGAAATCGCAGCCTGCGCCCGCGCCATGCGCAAGGCCGCCATCCATCTGGAGCATCCGTATGACGTCATTGATGTCTGCGGCACCGGCGGTGATGGCCTGCACACGCTGAATATCTCGACCGCCGTCGGTTTCGTGGCGGCAGGTGGCGGGCTGAAAGTGGCCAAGCACGGCAACCGCGCCATTACCTCCAAATCCGGCACGGCCGATGTGCTGGCGGCGCTGGGCGTCAATATCGACGCCACGCTCGAACAGCAACGCCGGGCCCTTGATGAGGCCGGCATCTGCTTCATGTTCGCGCAATCGCATCATGGCGCCATGCGGCATGTCTCGCCGATTCGCCAGCAACTCGGCTTCCGCACCATCTTCAATCTGCTGGGACCACTCAGCAACCCCGCCGGTGCCAAGCGTCAGGTCGTAGGCGTCCCCTCGCCGCGCTTTGTCGAACCCATCGCCCAGGCGCTGGGCCAATTGGGCGCCGTCAAGGCATGGTCCGTCCATGGTTCCGGCCTAGACGAACTGACCACGACGGGCGAAACCGATGTCGCCGAATGGCGCGATGGCTTTGTCCGCCTGTTCAAGATTACCCCGGAAGCCGTGGGCCTGCCCCGCGCGGCTTTGGCCGATATCACCGGCGGTGCGCCGGAGCACAACGCCGCTGAACTGGCCGCCCTGCTTGACGGCAAGAAAAGCGCCTACCGCGATATCGTGATGCTCAACGCTGCCGCCGCCTTCCTGGTGGCCGATACGGTCGAGACCCTGCGCGAAGGCGTAGAAAAAGCGGCCAAAGTCATTGACGATGGCCGGGCCAGACGGGCGCTCGACACACTCATCGCCACTACCCAGGCGGCGTAACACTCTTATAACGCAACTGTTGATCCCGCGTGATGACGCGGCATGTTAGGCTGGATATGACTGAACCCACAGGAGACGATATGCTGGATATTCTCGACAGGATCGCCACCTACAAGCGCGAAGATGTCGCCACGCGCCGCGTCAAGACCACGCTGGACAATCTCAGATCCCAGATCGCGGCGGTTGGCCCCACGCGTGGCTTTGCGAAGGCTCTGGTTGCCAACAAGCAGCCAAACAGCCTCTCCCTGATCGCCGAAATCAAGAAGGCCAGCCCGTCAAAGGGCCTGATCCGCGAGGACTTCGACCCCAATTACCTGGCCCAGTGCTATGAAGCCGGCGGCGCATCCTGCCTGTCGATCCTGACCGATAACCCCAGTTTCATGGGCCACGAATCACACTTCCAGTCAGCCCGTGCCGCCGCGTCCCTGCCCTGCATCCGCAAGGAATTTCTCGTCGATACCTGGCAGGTGACCGAATCGCGTGCCATCGGCGCCGATGCCATTCTTGTCATCATGGCGATGATCGATGATTCCCTGGCCGCCGACCTGATCGATACCGCGCATCATTATGGCATGGATGCGCTCGTCGAGGTCCACAATGCCGAGGAAATGGCGCGGGCGCTTAAGCTGAACTCCAAACTGATCGGCATAAACAACCGTAATCTCAGGAATTTTCATGTCGATTTGGCGGTCACCGAAGCGCTGGCGCCCATGGTATCGAAAGAGCATATCCTGGTGGCGGAAAGCGGTATCTTCACGCCATTCGATGTCAAGCGGCTGGCTCGTACCGGCGCCACGGCCATGCTGGTAGGCGAAAGCCTTATGCGACAGGGCGATGTGACGGCGGCGACAAAAAATCTCTTGTCGTTAGCTTGACATTAACAGGAACACATATAGAACATCAGGCATAGGTTCATGACTTGTTCCCGAAAATTGGGGGACAGGCGCTGCTTGAGGTTTTGCCATGCTGACGACCAAACAACGCGAACTCCTGATGTTCATTCATGAACGGATCAAGGAGACCGGCGTGTCTCCCTCCTTCGACGAGATGAAGGAGGCGCTCGATCTGGCATCCAAGTCGGGCATTCACCGGCTCATCACGGCCCTTGAGGAACGCGGCTTCATTCGTCGTCTGGCGCATCGGGCACGGGCGCTGGAAGTCATCAAACTGCCGGATCAGGCCACCGCCTCGGCCCCGCCGCGTGGCCGCCAGGCTTTCGTGCCGCAGGTGGTGGAAGGCAGCAGACCCGTTCCCGAAGCCCCCAAAGCGGTCAATGACGACACACGCGAACTGCCGCTTCTGGGCAAGATTGCCGCCGGCGTGCCGATAGAGGCCATGGGTCATGAACGCGACCGCCTGCATATTCCGGAATCCATGCTGGGCGCCGGCGAGCATTATGTCCTCGAAATCGAGGGCGATTCCATGATCAATGCCGGCATTCTCAATGGCGACTATGTCGTCATCAAGAAAACCGACACGGCGCAGTCCGGCGAGATCGTCGTGGCCCTGGTCGATGATGAAACTGCCACGCTCAAGCGCCTGCGCAAGAAGGGGGCGTCGATCGCCCTGGAAGCCGCCAATCCGAACTACAAGACGCAAATCTATAATGATGGCCAGGTCAAGGTTCAGGGCCGTCTCGTCGGCCTGATGCGCAAGTACCACTAAAGGGAAGCGTCGCCTTCGGCCTCGGATGGCCGAGACCAGTAGCGATTGCCTCTCAGGGGCTGGGCGGCCTTGATCGCCCAGCCCTTTTCTGTACGCGTCAGTTCCAGCGCGCCAAGGGTGCGGAAATCACTGGCGGTGATGTGATTGACGTTGCCGCATTGGGCGGGCCACTCCCCCATTGGATTACGCATGACCACCAGATCGCTGGCAAGGCACAACTCAGTCAGTCGCTCCGCTTTCGGCGGTTTATTGCTGAACCAGAACCCGATCCGGACCGGATTTTGCGGCAAGGGGACGCAAGCGTAGCCCTTGCAGGCGTAGTTTTGATCCCTGGAAGGGTCATCCAGCGCTTTCAGGCCATAGTGCTGAGTCCATTGCTCAAAGCCATATTGCCGGACCCTGGAGCGCACGACATAAGCACTATACCCTACACGGATCGCCGCATTGCCGCCCTCAGGATCGATCCACACATCCGGCGCCACGACTCGCGGCCACCACAGGATAGCCGTCGCCGCCAGCAGGCCGGCCCAGCGCGCCTTACCGCGCACCAGGCAAACCCACAGCAGACCGACAAAGGCTATGCCCAGCACAAAGGGCGGCGCGCTGGGCCAGTTGATCACGGCCTGAGGCAGGTCGGAAGTCAGGGCGGCAATGCGCTCGATCAGCCACAAGCCAAAACCCGCGACGCGCAAGGCTATGCCGCCCAATGGCGTGGCGCTGAAAACCGTCCCCAGGGCCAGGGCTGGCATGACGATGAAGGCCGTCACCGGCGCCTCGAACAGGTTTGACAGCAGGCCATAGACCGAAAACCGGTTGAAATAGGCAATGGCGAAGGGCGTAGTGGCGGCCGTGGCGACCACCGAGGCCAGCAATGACAGCCACAGCCCACGAAACGCCGACTGGATCGCCTTCACCCACATCGGTACGCTGATTTCACCCACAGGGGGCTTAAGGCTTTCCGCCAAGGCCAGCAATGCCGCCGTGGCGCTGAAGGACATCTGGAAACCAGGCTGAATTACGGCTTCCGGCGTCAGACAAATGACCACGATGGCAGCGATCGCCAGCGCCCGCAGACTGAGCGCGCGCCGGTCGAGCAGAATGGCGCCAAACGCCACGCAGGCAACCACCGCCGAGCGCACCGCCGGCGCGGGGGAGCCTGACAGGGCAAGATACAGAAGAATACAGATAATACTCAGACCCGCCGCCCATTTCTTGACCGGCACATGCAGGGCCAGCCACGGCACGCAGGCCATCAGCCCACGCAAGGCAAAAAAAATAAATCCGCCGACAATCGCCATATGGACGCCGGAAATCGACAGAATATGCGCCAGCCCGGAATCGCGCATGTCCTGGATCAGGCTTTGCGGGATAAAATTTTCATGTCCGGTTACCAGCGCCGCCGCGAAACCGCCAATGGCGCGGCCATTCTGCCAATCCGGGGCCGTGGCCTCAACCAGTCGCCCGGTAATAGACCAGCGCAGACGATTGAGCTTCATCACGAGGTCCAGCCGCCAGCCATGCGGCGGCGAGGCGATAATCCGCGGCACGCCTGGCACAAGCCCGACGCCGCCGATGCCCTGATACCAGGCGCTGCGAGCAAAATCATAGCCGTCCGGCATATTGGGTGGTGGCGGCGGATTGAGAATGGCGAAGGTCGATATGGCGTCTCCCGGCCTGATTGCCACCGCCTCCAGCGTGCCTGGCCGCAATGATACCCTCAGCCGCAAAGGCGTGCTTTCCGGACGGACGCCACGCATGGCAATAGGCGCCAGCAAAAGTCGTGGCTGGTCCTCGCTCGGCGACACCACGTCGATCACATATGCCTGAAGCGTATAATTGCTCACCTCCGAGCTTAAAACCGGCGCTTTCACATGCTCGGTCCTCAGCTTGCAGACCGCGGCGCCAAGTGCGAAAGACGCCAGAAGGATCAACACACTGACAAGGTGACCATTCGCACCATACCGGCGCGCCATTGCCAGCGCGATCAGGCATATCACTGCCGGCAGCAGCACCCACCATAGGCCAGGCTCGAACGGCAGGTTGAGATAGATGGCCGCCCCCGCTCCCATGGCCACCGGCAGCCACAGGAACAAGCGTCCTGTTTGCAGGGCCATCGCGGCCTCGGTCCGGCTTTTGAGGAAAACGATTACGGAATTCAAGCGGACAGGTCTCTTAATGGCGACAAAGGGCTTGGGTTGTCGGCAAAGAGAGCTATAAGACGCTCACAAAATCGTCCCCCTGATGTATAAATGACCATGACCCAATCCAAACCGCAAGCTGTAGTCACTCGTTTTGCCCCTTCGCCGACTGGCTACCTGCATATCGGCGGCGCGCGCACGGCCTTGTTCAACTGGCTCTACGCCAGGCACACCGGCGGCAAGTTCCTGATCCGCATCGAAGATACCGACCGCGAGCGCTCGACCCGCGCGGCGGTGGATGCCATTTTCGAGGGGCTGGACTGGCTGGGCCTCAAGCCGGACGATACGGTCGTTTTCCAGCACGCGCGTGAAGACCGCCACAAACAGGCGGTCACTGAGCTGGTGGCAAAAGGCCGCGCCTATGCCTGCTTCATGACCCAGGAAGAAACGGAGATCGCCCGCGAGGCTGCCCGTGAAGCCGGCCACGCCCTGCGTTCGCCGTGGCGCGACCGCACGCCGACGGAGACGGAACTGGAACAGCCGCACGTCATCCGCTTCAAGGGACCGTTGGCCGACACGCTGATGGTGCCCGACGCCGTGCAGGGCGATGTCACTTTCAATACGAAAGACATGGACGACCTGATCCTGCTGCGCACCGATGGCACCCCGACCTATAACCTCGCCGTTGTGGTCGATGATCATGACATGGGGATCACCCATGTCATTCGCGGCGATGATCACCTGAACAACGCCGCCCGCCAGAGCCTGATCTATATGGCGCTCGACTGGCCGGTGCCAACCTTCGCCCATATTCCGCTGATTCATGGCCCCGATGGCGCCAAGCTTTCCAAACGCCACGGCGCGCAGGCGGTCGGCGATTACCAGGGTCTGGGCTACCTCCCCGAAGCCATGCGCAATTATCTGGCGCGTCTTGGCTGGTCACATGGCGATGATGAAATCTTCGATGACAAACAGGCCATCGAGTGGTTCGACATCGCCGATATCAACCGCGCACCGGCCCGTCTCGATTTTGCCAAACTGGGCTCGGTCAATGCCCACTGGATTCGCATAGCCGACAACCAGCGTCTGGTCGATCTCGTCGCTGCCGAACTGACCGCCACCGGCCACGCAAAAATACCCCAGACGCGCGAAATTTTGGCCCGCACCATTCCCCTGGTAAAAGAACGCGCCCAGACCATCGTGCAACTGGCGGAAGCCGTTCACTTCGCTGTGGCGAAAGGACCGGTGCCGCTGGATGAAAAAACAAAAAAACTTCTGACTGAGGAAACAATATCACGGCTCAATCGTCTTCACGAAAATGTGTTGACATGGGACGACTGGAGTGCCGAATATATTGACGGACAATTGAAAAAATTCGTTGAAAATGAAGGTATTGGCTTCGGCAAGATCGGCCCGGTCCTGCGCGGCATTTTGTCGGCCGGACACTCCGCACCGGATATTTCAAAGCTTTTGGCCTCGATCGGGCGCGAAGAGACCCTTGTTCGCCTGACGGGGGGTCTTTTCATTTAGGATTACAGTTTGTAAAGCAGGCGCGACGCCGATTTAGGTGCGCCGCACACAGGACCGGCAAACGGTCTAAACCTTTTACCGAGGTAGCGTAATATGAGCCAGACTACTCCCGCCCAAATCAATTTCGAAGGCAAGGCCGTCGATCTGCCCGTGATGAAGGGCACGCTTGGCCCGGACGTCATCGACATCCGCAAGCTGTACGCCGAAACCGACGCCTTCACCTACGATCCGGGCTTCACCTCCACGGCTTCGTGCGAAAGCAAGATCACCTTCATCGATGGTGACAAGGGCGTATTGCTGCACCGCGGCTATCCGATCGGCCAACTGGCGGAAAAGTCGTCGTTCCTCGAAACCTGCTACCTGTTGCTGCATGGCGAATTGCCGACGGCCGCCGAATTCGAGCCTTTCGAGAATTCGATCACACGCCACACCATGCTGCATGAACAGTTCGACAAGTTCTTCTCCGGCTTCCGCCGTGACGCGCACCCGATGGCGATCATGACCGGCGCCGTCGGCGCCCTGTCGGCTTTCTATCACGACAGCCTCGATATCCATGATCTGAAGCAGCGCGAGATCTCGGCCCACCGCCTGATCGCCAAGATGCCGACGATTGCTGCCCGCGCCTACAAGTACAGTGTCGGCCAGCCGTTCGTGCATCCGCTTAACAAGCTCAGCTATTCGGAAAACTTCCTGCGCATGTGCTTCGCCGTTCCGGCCGAGGAATATGTGCCCAATCCGATCCTGACCAAAGCGATGGACCGTATCTTCATCCTCCACGCTGATCACGAGCAGAACGCCTCGACCTCGACCGTCCGCCTGGCCGGGTCTTCGGGCGCCAATCCGTTCGCCTGTATCGCCGCCGGCATCGCCTGCCTGTGGGGGCCGTCGCACGGCGGCGCCAACGAAGAGGCGCTGAACATGCTGAAGGAAATCGGCACGCCCGAGCGCATTCCGGAATTCATCGCCGGCGTCAAGGCCCGCAAGTACAAACTGATGGGCTTCGGCCACCGCGTGTACAAGAACTACGATCCACGCGCGACCGTCATGAAGCAGTCGGCCGACGAGGTTCTGGAAGCCGTTGGCGACAAGAACGATCCTCTGTTCCAGGTCGCCAAGGAACTGGAAAAGATCGCTCTGAACGATGAATTCTTCATCGAGCGCAAGCTGTATCCGAACGTCGATTTCTATTCCGGCATTACCCTGTCGGCCATGGGCTTCCCGACCACCATGTTCACCGTGCTGTTCGCCCTGGCGCGCACCGTGGGTTGGATCGCGCAGTGGAAGGAAATGATCGAGGATCCCGGTCAGAAGATCGGCCGTCCGCGCCAGCTCTATACCGGCGCCGGTCAACGCGACTATACGCCGATTTCGCAACGCGGCTAAGTTATGGAGTGTGGGGCCTGCGGCCCCACGTCTTCTCTCCTTCCAATGAAAAACCCGGCCCAAAAGGCCGGGTTTTTCATTGGAACAGGGCAAGGCTTGTGGGTCCTGCACCCTCCGTTTAACTTAGGCCGAGAAAATCCAGCACCGCCGCCGCCGCCTTTTCCGCCGGCGGCCTCTGACCGCGCCCCATGATATCAAGCGCGGTGAACTGTTCGACTATCTGCCTGTCGCGCAACACTTTATCGCCCAACCGCTCATCCACAGCCTGAACCAGATTAGCGACCGTCGCGTCGTCCTGGATAAATTCCGGCGCGATCCGCTTGTCGGCCATGATATTGAACATGGTGACGTGCTTCAGCGTCGAAATCCGGCGATAGATCCAGTAGGTCAACGGCTCGACCCTGTAGGCAATCACCATCGGGCACCCGGCCAGGGCCAGCTCGGTCGAGACTGTACCCGAGCAGGCCAGGGCCAGGGTGGCGGCTTTCATCGCCGAATGCTTGTCCGCTTCGCCATAGACCAGCAGCGGCTTCACCGGCCATTCCGATACACGGCGCTCAACCAGGTCACGGACCGTATCGGCCACCGGCATGACCAGACGGAGATTTGGATGCGTGGCGTTCAGCCGGGCAATCGTCTCGGCAAAGAGCGGCGACAGGCGCTTAATTTCCGATGGCCGGCTGCCCAGCAAGACCAGCAGCAACGGATCATCCCGCAAATCAATCCGCTTGCGAAATGCAATCGGATCAGCATCGCTCAGGTCAATATTCAGTGCCGGATTGCCAACCACGACGGTCTTCAGGCCGGCGGCCTCGAAAAACGGCGGATCCATCGGGTGCAGGGCCAGCAGAAGATCCACCGATTGTGCCAGGGTTTTTGCCCGGCCAGGCCGCGCCGCCCAGACCTGCGGCCCGACATATTTGATCAGCCTGACCTGCGGCATCACCTTGCGGATAGCGTTGGCGACCCGCAGTGTAAAGCCCCAGGAATCGACCAGAATGATCACATCCGGCTTTTCGGCCTGCGCGTAAGCCACTGTTTCGCGGACACGTTTCATGACGCGTCCATAGGCTTTTACCGCTTCCAGCAGCCCCAGTATCGACAGTTCGGAGATATCGAACGGACTGACCACGCCCTGCTCGGCCATACGCGCGCCACCGACACCGAAGAAGGTCAGGTCGGCGTTCGGCGCCTGGCGTCGCAGTTCGGCGATCAGCCCGGCGCCCAGGGCGTCGCCGGACGCCTCGGCGGCCACCACCATGATACGCTTAGTGGTCATCGTGGCCATAAATGAAAACTCCCAGCTCGGCGGCGCGGGCGTAGACGGCCGGCTTATCGACGATCAACAGGGCCTGGGCCTTCGCCACAATGCCGCAAAGGCCGGCGGCAGCCACGTCCTCGACCGTTTGCACGCCGATGGTCGGCATATCCAAGCGCAGGTCTTGTATTGGTTTGGCGAGCTTGGCGAGCACTCCCTTGCGATTAGCAAGCGTTCCGCGCAGCGCCGGATTGAGCGTATGGATACGCCCCAGCACGGCCTGTGTGCCTTCCTGCGCCTCAACGGCCAGGGTGATCCGGCCGGCCACCACTACTGCCTGGCCGATATCGAGCGCACCGATGGCCGCCGCTATGCGCATAGCTTCCTGGGCGTCTTCCATGGCTTCCGGTGACGGGTCGGGGCCCGCTTGCAATCCGCAACCGATCAGCAGTTCCGGATTGGCCTCATGGGCGCCTTCGATATGATAGCCCTGGCTTGCGATCACCTTGGCGACCTGACGCAGCAGGGAATCGTCCCCGCCCCTGCCCGCTGACTGGATGCTGTGAAGGTGCTGGTCCTTCTGCATTGTGTCGAAATCCGGACGCTGAACATAACCGCACATAGTGACAGCCTTTACCTGCTCTGCGGCCAGTATTTCGAACAACCGCGGGAAATCGCCCAGGCCGAGCGTATGGCCGGGGTGGTCATTCAGTTCGGCATCGGACAGACCATCGATACGGATGACCGTATAGGGACGCCCGGTCTGCTTCAGATAGCGGGCGATTTCGACCGGCAACGCGCCGCCGCCGGAGATCAGGGCAAGTTTGGTGTTGGGCATTGGCCTCTCTTGTTACGGGGTTTGGGGGCTGTGGCCCCAAGCCTTTTTTTTTCTTCCCTTGCCCTCTAATAGGGGGCAAGGGAAGAAAGAATATAGAAGATTTGTGGGGTCACGGACCCCACGCCCCGTTACAGGACAGCGTCAATGATCCGACGGCAAACAGATCGGCCGCGTTGAATCTTCACGAATAAACCGAACGATCTCCACCACCTGGTCGATATCGGAGAAGTTCTCCAGCACGTCGTCGAGGCGTTCCTGGAAGGTGCCCTCTTCGGCAAACATCATCCGGTAAGCCGTCCGCAGCGCCAGTATAAGCTCACGCGAGAACCCACGGCGCTTCAGACCCACCAGATTCAGCCCCTCAAGCCGCGCATGATTGCCCCAGACCGAGCCATAGGGAATAACGTCCTTGGTGACGATCGCGCCGCCACCGATAAAGCTGTAACGCCCCAGGCGCGCAAACTGATGCACCGCGCAAGAGCCACCGAGAAACACGAAATCCCCAACCTGCACATGGCCGCCGATCGACGCCTGATTGGCCATGATGACATTATTGCCGAGGATGCAGTCATGCGCGATCCCTGATCCGGCCATGAACATGCAGTCATTGCCGGCCACGGTTATGCCGCCGCCCTTTTCCGTGCCGGTGTGCATGATGACATGCTCACGCACCAGAACCCGGTCGCCAACAGTCAGTTTCGTCGGTTCGCCCTTGTGCGCCAGATGCTGCGGCGCGCCGCCCAGGCAGGCAAACGGATGGATTGTACCGTCAATGCCGATCTCGGTCACGCCGTCGATGACGACATGCGATTTCAATACGGTCCGGTCCCCGATCTTAACCTGCGGCCCGACTATGCAGTAGGGCCCGATCTGGACGTCAACGCCGAGCTGCGCGCCGTCATGGATGATCGCGGTCGGATGTATCGTTACAGTCATTTCGGGCTCTCAACCACCATGGCGGCGAACTCGGCTTCGCAGATAATCTTGTCGTTCACATAAGCCTCGCCGCGGAATTTGAAGATATCGCCGCGATGGCGCACGACTTCCACCGGCATACGCACCACGTCGCCCGGACGGACCGGACTGCGGAACTTTACACCATCCACCGACATAAAGAAGATGGTCTTGCCTTCAACATCTGCGTCCAAAGATTTCGACATCAGCACGGCGCCGGTCTGGCCCATAGCCTCAATCAGCAACACGCCGGGCATGACCGGATTTTCCGGGAAATGGCCATTGAAGAACGGTTCGTTGAAGGTGACATTCTTGATGCCGACCATCGACTTGTTCTTCACCCAGTCTTCGCCGCGATCAATCAGCAGGAAGGGATAGCGATGCGGAATGCGCTTGAGGATTTCGGCGTAGTCCACGCTGGCCTGAGTGTCAGTTGCCTCCGGCGCATCATCAGCAGTCGTGCTCATTAAAGTCTTACCCCTTGTCCTTCGTCATTGCGTTTTTCTCCAGCCAGACCATTTCGCGCAGGAACTGCCGCGACGGCCGGGCCGGAAATCCGGATACCATGGTGGCGGCCGGTACATCCTTGAATACACAGGCGCCGGCGGCGATCTTCGCGCCCGCGCCTATGTCGATATGGTCTATCACGCCGGCACGTCCGCCGAACATGGCACCGTCACCAACTGTCACCGATCCTGAAATGCCGGTATGCGCCGCCAGGATGCAGTTGCGTCCGATCTGGCAGTTGTGACCGACCTGAACCATGTTGTCGATCTTCGTCGCCTCGCCGATGACCGTATCGTCATAGGCGCCGCGGTCAATGCAGGTGCCGGAACCGACGCTGACATCGTCCTGCAGGATAGCCCGCCCCAGTTGCGGCACATCAACCAGGCCCTTGGCATCCCCGCTGACGCCAAAGCCGGCCTCGCCGATATGGCCGCCCGAAAGCACCTGGACCCGGTCGCCCAGCAGAGCGCAGTAAATCGTGCTGTGCGCGCCGATGCGGCAATCACGTCCGATGCGGCAGCCGGGACCGATCACCGCATAGGCTTCGATCCGCGTACCCGCCCCGATCTCGACATCCTGGCCGATCACCACGCCGATACCGATCGTGACGCCCGCCTCCATCTTGACGCTTGGATGGATGGCCTCAGTGCCCTCGTGCCGCCGCGTCCGGTAAAGCTGCGTCGCCACACGGGCCCAGGCGGCCTGCGGACTGGCCGTTGCCGTGGCCACGCTGGCCGCCGGCACCTGATCGACGAAATCCTCCGTCACGAAAACGAATTCCGCCCCGGTCCGGTGCAGGTTCGTCAGATAGCGGCGGTCACTGAAAAAGGCCGCATGACCGCTCCCTCCAAACGACAAAGGGGCGCAGGCCGTAACGAACCCGCTCCCCTTCTTTTCCGGCACAATCAGCCGGCTGGAGGTCAACGCCACCACCTGATCCAGGTCTATTTTTGAACCGATATCAAAAAAACGCGGATCAGGCATGAACGGTGTTATCTCTTAATTACTTCGCGGGCGCTGCTCCCGCCGCCGGCTGGTCAAGCTTGACGCGATCGAAAGCCGGCAGGGTCTCGCCCGAGGCATTCATCTTGGCAACAACGTCCGTGGTGATGTTCATCGCGGGGTTGGCATAGAGGAAGCTGGTTTGAGTCGGCGAACCATTCGTATTCGCAGTCATGTCATAATGCAACAGGGAGTCGGCCGAGAGAACCGTGGCGCAGCTCTTGGCGGTGACCACAGCGTTGATTTGCGGGATCATCTTCTGGAAGATGGCCTGCATCACTTCCTGCTGGGTATACTGCATTTCCTGGTTACGCTGCTGAACCTTGGCCTGGAACTTCTGGCGCTTCTCTTCCCAGGCCTGAGCCTTACCTTCCCAGGCGGTCTTGCCGGCCGGGGTGGCGGCGCTGGTCTTTTGTGAAGCGGCCAGGGCCTTGTATTCGTCCTCAATGGCCTTGCCCTCGGCGCCGAGTTCGGCATCGACCTGGCCCTTCAGTTGCACGAGACGGTCCGAGGCTGACTTGCCCATGTTCGAGGTCGACATGGCGGTCTGTTCGTCCAGCACGCACTGGCCAGGAACGGCGGCGCCGAAGGTCGGCGGCGTCGGAGCAGCGGGGGCTGCGGCCGGAGCTGCAGCTTGCGCCATGGCTTGGCCAGCGCCAGCCATGAGAACGGCGGCGGAGGCGATAAGGAAGAGCGATGTTTTTTTCATAGTTTTGTTCATCTCTGGGTATTGGTTAGAATTGCGTGGATTGCGAGAAGCGGAAGGATTCAACCTTGTCATACGACTCTTTCGACAGAACCTGGCTCAGATCGAACTGGACCGGGCCCATCGGGGATTTCCAGCGGATGGTAATACCCGCGGAAGCGCGAAGAGACATATCATCGACGATATTGGTAAGCGGCTTACCAGTGGAGTCAATTTTTAGGCGATCGTCAACATTGCCGAGCGTACCTAAATCGAGAAATAGAGCGGTTTTAAGGCCGTACTGGTCCGGCAGGCCGTTGGGGATGCCCAGTTCGGTTGACAGGATACCGTAGGTCTGGCCGCCCAGCGCATAGCCGGTTGAGGTATCGCGCGGCCCCATGCCGGCATATTCGAAGCCACGCATCGTATCGCCGCCCTTGAAGAAGCGGTCGTTGATGCGGATGGCGTCGCCGCGCCACGGAATGATAGACCCGGCGGTGCCGGAGACGTGCAGGATCATGTCCTTCTTGAAGCCATGATACCAGTGACCTTCGAGTTCCGAACTGACATACTTCACGTCGCCGCCCAGGCCGGCGAAATCCTGGCGCAGGGTGAACATCCAGCCACGCGTCGGCTGGATGTAGTCGTTACGCAGGTCGAAAGCCAGCGAATAGCCGACGCTGGAGGTCACCCCGGTGCCGCAGCTATAGAGCAGACCGTTACAGGCGTCCGACGAGGTATAGGTAATATCGTCGCTGCGGTAGTTATAACGCAGGCGCAAAGACGAGAAGCCGTTCAGGCTATAGCCCAGTCGCAGGCCGGCGCCGTAGGAATCGGTCGAGTAATCAACGCCGTTATAGTGATAGGAGCTCTGGAACAGGTCGAAGCCCGCCGAAACGTCACGGCCCATGAAGTGCGGTTCGGTGAACGAGAAGTCGATCGTCTTCTGGATCGAACCGGTCTGGACGCGGGCGCGGACCTGCTGGCCGGTGCCGCGGAAGTTCTGCTGGGCGATAGAAATATCAAGGATAAACTTCTGGATCGACGAGAAGCCGGCCCCGAATGACAGTTCGCCGGTCGGCTGTTCCAGCACAGCCACTTCGATATTGGTCTTGCCCGGCACGGCTGACGGCTTTTCGGTGATCTTCACGCCGGTATCATCCTGCTTGAAGAAGCCAAGGCCGCGCACATAGATCTTGGAGCGTTCCAGCAGAGCCTTGTTGTAAGCGTCGCCTTCCGACACCAGCATCTGGCGGCGGATGACCTTGTCGAGCGTCTGGGTATTGCCGACGATATTGATCTTGTCGATATAGACGCGCGCGCCTTCATGGACATTGAAGACCAGGTTGACATTGTGCGTGTTCGGATCGGCCTCTTCCGAAGGCCGGATATCGACAAATGCGTAACCGGCTGCACCGGCGGCAAAGGTCAGGTCATCGACGGCCTTTTCGACGCGGTCGCTTTCATAAAGCTGGCCCGGACGGATCGAAATGGCGTGCTGGAGGTTTTCCGCCTTCAGCTTGTCATTGTCGGTCTTGATGGTGATGCGGCCGAAATTGTACTTCTGACCTTCATCAAGCGTATAGGAGATGGCGAAGTCCTTGCGGTCCGGCGTCAGTTCGGCCACCGCCGAAATGACGCGGAAATCGTAATAGCCCCGATTGGTGTAGTACTTGCGCAACTGCTCGCGGTCATAATCCATCCGGTCGGGATCGTAATTGTCGTTCGACGAGAAGAACTTCCACCACAGCGATTTCTGCGTGACCACGACCGACTTCAGGTCATTATCCGAGAAGGCATGGTTGCCGATGAAGTTGACGGTCGAAACGCCGGTCTTCGGGCCTTCATTAATCTCGAAGATCAGGTCGACGCGCTTTTGCGGCAGTTCGACGATCTTCGGCGTAACGGTCGCCGAGATACGGCCGCCCTTGCGGTAAAGCTCGATGATGCGCTGGACATCTTCCTGCACCTTGGCCTTGGTGAACACGCCACGCGGACGAATCTGCACTTCATCGCGCAGCTTGTCCTTGGTCATGGCGTGGTTGCCCTCAAAGACCACCTGGTTGATGATCGGGCTTTCCACGACCGTCACGACCATTTCATTGCCGTTCATGGCGATCTGAACATCGGAGAACAGGTCTGTGCGGTAAAGCGTCTTGACGGCGGCGTCGATCAGTTGCGCATCGACCGTCACGCCCGGCTGGAACGGCAGGTAGGAAATGATGGTCTGCGAATCAATCCGCTCATTGCCGGCCACGACGATGTGATCGACATAAGCCGTTTGTTCGGCAGCGGCCGGGGCCTGGGCTTCCTGCGGGGCGGCATCAGCGGCGGGCGCAGCATCGGCAGGCGCCGTTGCGGGAGCGGCATCCTGTGCCGGCGGCGTGGCTTCCTGGGCCTGTGCCCCCGTCGCCATAAGGCCCAGATGGGTCAGGGCCAGTACGCTGACGCCGAGAGTAAGGGAGCGGGTAAGGGTCATATGGCCTCTTGTAACCGTGGTCTTTGCGGCGCGAACGGCCGGCGAGAAAGCGAAGGGGTTGGTCAGTCGTATCACGAGAACAGCCCCCCGATGAACTTGGTCAGTCCGATATTGTTAATGTCATTCCAGAAAGCGAATAGCATTAAGCCTAATACCAGCACTATGGCAATCCGGAAGGCCGCATTCTGGAATTCGGCCGAAATCGGCTTTTTGGTCACACCCTGCCACAAGATAAAGGCCAGGTGGCCGCCATCGAGCGCGGGAATGGGCAAAAGGTTCAGGAATCCGACGCCGATCGAGATGTATGCCATGAGTTGCAGATAGGTGAGAGTCATGCCGGCGACGATTTGCCAAAGGGGCGCCTTGACCTGGGCCGCCGCTATGGTCACGTCGCCCGTCGTCTTGGCCATCCCGACAATGCCGCCGATCTGATTGCCGCTCTCTTTTCCGGTGAAAATACGGCTAATATAGGTCAGGTTTGTATCAAGCACCTGCCAGGTTTTGTTGTTGCCAATAACCAGTGCCTGCCAGGGATTTACTGGCCGGCTGATCACATTGCCGCCAACGGAAATGCCGATGACACCGCCCTTGATCGTTTCGTTGTCGCGGCCCGGCATACTGAGCAGCGCACGCTTAGGCGTCACGGTCAGGCTGACGATTTTGTGGTCACGCTCCACCTCGACGCGCGTAGGTGTCTCGGCCCTGAGCGCAATCAGCGTTACAAAATCCTCATTACTCCTGATTTCGTGGCCATCAACGCTGACAAAGGTATCGCCAACCTTCAGCCCCGCGGCCTCTCCCACATTCCCCGGCAGGAATGACAGAATCGTCGGGCGGCTTATCTGATCCCCAACCGTAAAGGTAATCAGGCTGAAAAGCGCGATCGCCAGCACGAAATTGGCGGCCGGCCCGGCCAGGATGATCAGGAATTTTTGCCACAACGGCTTGAAGTGATAATAGTCCTTCACCGCCTCCGCGCCTTCGCGCTCGGTTATGGCAATGCGCGAGGCTTCCAGTTCCTCGGGCGACGGCATCATGGAGGTGATGTTTTCATCGCCGGCAAACTTGACATAGCCGCCCAGCGGCAGCGCGCTCAGGCACCACTCAACGCCCTGCTTATCCGTCTTGCGCAGGAGAATCTTGCCGAACCCGACCGAAAAACGCTCGATACGGGTTTTGAACAGGCGCGCCACGCTGAAATGTCCCAGTTCGTGAAAGGTCACGATCAGGGAAATTATAACCAGGAACGGCACGATGTATGCGATGATACTCAGCAAAACGGTTTCCCCTGACGCGTTGCGACCACGACCCTACGCCGACAACCTGGCGGTGGCGAAAAGCTCGCCCACCAGGCGCCGGATATCGGCATCGATCTCCAGCGCGCGTGTCATGGTCTCGTCGTTCGTATCACGACTTGCGTGATCTTTGGAAGGGATAGACGGCAATTGAGCCCGCATCATGGCGGATTCGACAAATTCGGCGATCTGCAAAAAGCCGATCCGGCGGTCAAGGAATGCCTGCACGCAGACCTCATTGGCGGCATTAAAGACAGTTGGCATCCCCTCCCCCGCCTCCAGTGCCTCGCGCGCCAGGCGCAGCATCGGAAAGGCCGTCAGGTCGGGCGCGCTGAAGGTCAGGGTGCCGCGCGCCGCCAGGTCGAGTTTCGGCGCCTGCCAGTCGATGCGCTGCGGCCAGCCCAGGCAGTAGGAAATCGGCACGCGCATGTCCGGGGAGCCCAACTGCGCCAGGGATGACCCGTCCTTATATTCGACCATCGAGTGAATGACCGACTGCGGATGAACCAGAACGTCGATTTTGCTCGCGGACATATCGAACAGATAGGCGGCCTCAATGAATTCCAGCCCCTTGTTAGCGAGCGTGGCGGAATCGATGGTGATCTTGGCACCCATGTTCCAGTTCGGATGCTTGAGCGCCTGCTCGACCGTCACCGCCTTCAGGTCTTCGCGCGACCGCCCCAGGAACGGCCCGCCGGAAGCGGTCAGGACCAGCTTCGATACCCGTGCCGGATCGTCCAGCACCTGGAAGATGGCATTATGTTCGGAATCGACCGGCAGGACGGTGCCGCCATGGGCCTCCACGCGTTCGATCAGCGCCCGGCCGCAGCAGACCAGCGCCTCCTTGTTGGCCAGGGCGAGGATGGCGCCGGTACCGGCCGCCGCCCAGGTTGGCTTGAGGCCGGCAATGCCGACAATCGCCGCCATGATCCAATCGGCCTTGCGCCCGGCGGCTTCACAAACGGCTGCCGCGCCGCAGGCAATCTCAAGCCCGGACTCGCCGATCAACGCCTTGAAGGCCGACCACTGCGTCTCGTCGGCCAGGACCGTAATGGCCGGGCGATATTTCAGCGCCTGTTCGGCCAGAAGCGCCACATTGCGCCCGCCGACCAGGGTTTCGATCACATAGTCTTTGCCCGCCACGCCCGTTTCATCGAGCAGGCGCAGGGTAGACACGCCGATCGAACCGGTTGAGCCGAGAATAGATATGCGCCTGATCGTTTTTTGGGGAAGAGTGGAATTCATATTTCAGTGCCTAGCATGACCAGCAGACGTATACCCCCGATGGCGACAATGGCAAACATCAGACCATCCACCCGGTCGAGCAATCCGCCATGACCGGGAATCAGCGTGCCGGCATCCTTGACGCCGAACCGCCGCTTGAGCGCCGATTCCCACAAGTCGCCCGCCATGGTTGCCAGCGCTACCAGCAAACCGACGACCGAAGCAGACGTGTCATGCTTGAAGAGGCCGGTGATATCCGACAGGGCGCCCGCCGTCAGCATCCCGGCGATCAGTCCGCCGGCGAACCCGGCCCAGGTCTTATTAGGTGAATAACGCGGCCACAGCTTCGGGCCGCCGAAGAACTTGCCGGCGGCAAAAGCGGCGCTGTCCGCCGCCCAGGCGATCAGGAAGGCAAAAAATACCCATTCCACGCCGCGTTTGCTTTGATGCAGCCACATGATGACGATGGCCGGCCAGCCGATATAGAGCGCACCATAGGCGGCATCCACCCAGCCAACATGCAGCCGGTAGGCATATAGCCCGGCGCACAGCGAACCGAAGCACAGCATCAGGATAGACAGCAGGGGATGGCCCAGATAGCCGACGAACAGCGCCGCAATGGCCGCCGTCGCCACAGCAACGGCGATCCGCCCCGAAATATTGGGCGCCATCATCAGCCCCCATTCGATGCACAAAAGCGCCACGCCAATGCTGATCATCACCAGGAAGGGCCGGTGATCCTTGAGCATGGTTATGCCGAGGACGACCGCTATCAGAACAAGGGCCGATACGACGCGAACAGCGAGTTCACGCCCCTTGCTCTTCGGTTTTACGGCAGGCGCGGCGGCACGGTCATCAGAGGGCTGACTTGACATGTCCCGCTTCCACAGCGCCAAACCGGCGATCCCGGTGGGCGAATATATCCAGCGCCGCCTTCAGGGGTTCGTAGCCGTAATCGGGCCACAGGATGTCCTGGAACACAAACTCCGCGTAGGCCGCTTCCCATAGCAGGAAATTCGACAGCCGGTGTTCGCCACTGGTCCGGATCAGCAGGTCGAGCGGCGGCAGGCCATGCGTCGACAGATATCCGCCAAAGCTTTCCGGCGTGATATCGTCCGGGCTCAAGGCACCCGATTTTACCTCGGCAGCAATCCGCTTCACCGCTTCGACAATATCAGCCTGAGCGCCGTAATTCAGCGCCACCTGAAGATAAAAGCGCGAATTGTCCTTCGTCTTTTCATGCGCCTCATTGACCATGCCGACAATATCCGCCGGCAGCCCCGCTTCCTGACCGACGATCCGCACACAGACGCCTTCCCGGCGCAACCGTTCCAGGTCAGACTTGATAAAGGCGCGCAGCAATCCCATCAGGTCATTGACCTCGGCTTCCGGCCGGCGCCAGTTCTCCGTCGAGAAGGCAAAGACCGTCATGTGCGTCACGCCAAGATCGACCGCCGCCGTGATGGTGCGCTTCAGCGCATCGACGCCGGCCTTATGACCCATGGTGCGTATCTGGTTCTTTGCCTTGGCCCAGCGACCATTGCCGTCCATGATGACGGCAACATGAAGCGATTTTTTTGCCAGCCCCTTCACGTCATGACTCTTTTCACCCGCCTGCGGGGGTATGATGAGAGCATCCGTGGGGCCTAAAGGCATAAAGGCAACTTTCGTTTGGCACAGGCCGGACTAAAACACGTCACAGGTAAAACGGCGAACCGCTTAGAGACTGCTTTGAAATGCATCAGGCTGAGTCGAAATGAACTGATTTTGAGAACCGGCGCACAGCGTACTTAAGTACCGTGAGCACCGGAAGCGCAGAAAACAGCTCGTTGCAGGCCAGCGACACGCATTTGCAAACCGTCTCTTAAACCTGCATGATCTCGGCTTCCTTGACCTTCAACAATTCATCGATACGCTTGATCGCTGCATCGGTAAAGCCCTGCACTTCCGTGCCGCCTTTCTTCTCTTCATCCTCGCTGATCTCCGAGGCTTTTTCGGCCTTCTTGAGGTCATCCATGGCCTCCCGGCGCACATTGCGAACGGCGACCTTTTGCGTTTCGGCATACTTGCCGGCGATCTTGACCAGTTCCTTGCGGCGCTCCTCGGTCAGGGGCGGAATCGGAATCCGCAGGGTATTGCCGTCGGTGATCGGATTGAGTCCCAGACCGGCATTGCGGATGGCCTTTTCTACGGCCGTGACCGTGCCGCGATCAAACACATTGACACTGATCATGCGCGGTTCCGGCACCGAGACCGACGCGCAGGCATTGAGCGGCATGGAGGAACCATAGGCATCGACCATGACCTGATCGAGCAACGACGCCGAGGCCCGGCCGGTGCGCAGGCCGGAGAAGTCGTCCTTCAGGGCATCGACCGCCTTGTCCATGCGGTCCTTGTAACGGGTGAGTTCAGGCTTTGCCATGACGATATCTCGCTTATTGTGTGATGACGGTGTAGGTGCCCTTACCGTGGATGACCTCATTCAGGGCACCAGGCGTGCGGATGGAAAAGACCACGATCGGGATGGCGTTTTCACGCATCAGGCTGACGGCCGACGCATCCATCACCTTAAGATCCTTTGACAAGACCTCAAGATAGTTGAGGTTTTGATAGCGCTCAGCCGTCTTGTCCTTCTTCGGGTCAGCGGTATAGACGCCATCAACCGACGTGCCTTTGAAGAGCGCATCGCAGTTCATTTCAGCGGCGCGCAGGGCGGCGGCGGTGTCGGTCGTGAAGTAAGGCGCCCCCGTGCCGGCGGCGAAAATGACCACCCGGCCCTTTTCAAGGTGACGAATGGCGCGGCGGCGCACGAACGGTTCGCACACGGCATTCATCTGAATGGCGGATTGTACGCGCGTGTCGATGCCCTGCTTTTCGAGCGCATTCTGCATGGCCAGCGCGTTCATTACCGTGGCCAGCATTCCCATATAATCAGCGCTGGAACGTTCCATGTCCCCGGCTGCCTTCGACAGCCCCCGGAAGATATTACCCCCGCCGATCACCAGACACAGCTCCACTCCCAGGCGCGCCACGGCGGCGACCTCGGCGGCGACTGCCTTGACAGTATTCATGTCGATCCCGAAGCCCTGGTCGCCCATCAGAACTTCGCCGGAAACCTTCAGCAGGATGCGCTTATAGGCCAGGGGCGCGGTCGAAAGGGGCACCGGAGTCTCAAGCGGTTGGATTGTCATGGTCGGCTCCGGTGAATCAGTCAGGCGTCAGATATGTGACGGCTTTAGCGCTTTAAGCGCGCTTTGGATAGGCGGAAGACCCCGGCAGGACCGGACTTCCACGCCTGATTGTCATAAAAAAGAGGCGCCGGCATGTCAAATGCCGACGCCTCCAAAAGCCTCGAAAAGGAATGCTTTTAAGCGTTTATCAGACGCCGCCCGTCATCGAGGCGACTTCGGCCGCGAAATCATCGACCTTCTTTTCCACGCCTTCGCCCAGGGCAAGACGCGTGAAGGCGGTGATCTTCACCGGCGTGCCGAGGGTCTTGGCGGTTTCCGCCACCAGTTCCTCAACGGTCTGGTCGGGGTTCATAACGAAGGCTTGCTTGTGCAGCACCACTTCTTCGTAGAACTTGCGGATACGGCCTTCGATCATTTTTTCGATGACCTGCAACGGCTTGCCGGATTCCTTGGCCTGCTCGGTCAGAACAGCCTTTTCGCGCTCGACATGTTCCTGGTTCAGATCTTCGACGTTCAGCGACAAAGGCTGGGTGGCAGCGACGTGCATGGCAACCTTGCGGCCCATTTCCTTCAGCACTTCCGGATCACCTGCCGACTCGATGGCGACGAGCACGGCGATGCGGCCGAGGTCCGGCGCGATCGCATTGTGGATGTAGGTGGCAACGACGCCTTCCGACACGCTGTGCTTGGCGAAACGGCGCACGACCATGTTTTCACCAATCGTGGCGATCAGGTTGGTGATGTCGTCGGAAACGGCGGCCGCGACGTCTTCCACCGTGTTGGCGGCGATGCCAGCCTGGCCGGCCTTGCGAGCCAGGGCCTGGAACAGGTCATTGCGGGCAACGAAATCGGTTTCGGCGTTGACCTCGACGGCAGCGGCGGTCATGCCTTTGCCTTCGACCTTCGACGCGATGACGACCAGACCTTCCGCAGCGACGCGGTCAGCCTTCTTGGCGGCCTTGGAAAGCCCCTTGGCGCGCAGCCAGTCCATGGATGCTTCGATGTCGCCGCCGTTTTCAGCCAGCGCCTTCTTGCAGTCCATCATGCCTACGCCCGACTTTTCGCGCAGTTCCTTAACCAGGGCAGCAGTGATTTCAGCCATGAAATCCTCCTAAGTTTGATGTTTCAGATTCGCAGCTTCATAGCCGCGATACATGTCAATTAAACAACAGCTTAAAGCCACCCAAGAACGTCAAATGGTGGCTTTAAGCTGTCACACGTCTCGTAAGGCCGGGCGGCTCTATCGCGCCGGATTAGCCCCCTATATAGGAAGCCTTAGGCTTCGCTGGAAGCCTCGGCGGCGTCATCGACAACCAGGGCCGGCTCGATCGGATCGACCGAAGCGCCCAAGTCACGGCCCGAAGCCACCGGCCGGCGGCCAGACCGTCCAGAACCGAATCGGCGATCAGGTCGCAGTACAGTTGCAGGGCGCGCGCAGCGTCGTCGTTACCCGGAACCGGATAGGTGATGCCGTCCGGATCGGAGTTCGAGTCGAGGATGGCGATCACAGGAATGTTCAGCTTGCGGGCTTCCTGGATGGCGATGCCTTCCTTGTTGGTATCGATCACGAACATCAGGTCGGGAATGCCACCCATGTCCTTGATGCCGCCCAGCGACAGCTCAAGCTTTTCGCGCTCGCGGGTCAGGGTCAGCAGTTCCTTCTTGGAACGGCCGGCCGGATTGTTGTCGAGGACGTTTTCCAGCTCGCGCAGGCGCGCGATCGAACCGGAAATGGTGCGCCAGTTGGTCAGGGTGCCGCCGAGCCAGCGGTGGTTGACATAATACTGGGCCGAACGCTTGGCGGCGGCGGCCACCGGGCCTTGCGCCTGGCGCTTGGTGCCGACGAACAGGACGCGGCCGCCGCTGGCAGCCACTTCACGCACCTTCAGCAGGGCCTGGTGGAACAGCGGCAGGGACTGCGACAGGTCGATGATGTGAATGTTGGAGCGCGAACCGAACAGGTAGCGTTCCATCTTGGGGTTCCAGCGGTGAGTCTGGTGACCGAAGTGCGCGCCAGCTTCGAGCAGGAGGCGCATGGAGATTTCTGGCATAGCCATGATGTAGTATCCTTCTTCCGATAATCCGCCGCAGATAGAAAAGCTTAAACAGGCCCAATGCCTGTTGCCGCCTCGGAACGCTATCAGCCCGACTTAGGGAAGATGGCGCGCATCTGCGTGTGAGATGGCCTGCACCTATTCACAATTTCAAAAAAAAGCAAGCCTCACCGGCAAGAAAAGTACGAATTGCAACCAAAGGATCAAATCCAGCCCTTGAGCCTCTGTCACTGCTATTTCAAAAGACCAAATTCAAAAAACTAGGCATCTTCCAGTTCAATTATGCCCGATATATGCTTGAGTGCCCCGCGTAGATGCGCGTCCAGGTTATAACGCTGCGGCAGTTTAAACTCGATGACGCCTTCGCCACCGAGATCGGCCGTCAGGCTGATCTCCCCGCCCCTCGGTGATTTGGACGCTTCCAGCTTTTCCCTGAGTTCAGCCATGTTGATCACATTCGCCAGAACATGCACCCTCAGGCCCATATCATCGGTCTTGAGCGTTTCGGACATTGGACCCGCATCATCACCGAAGAAGCGCACTTCCCCATCCCGCCCCTTGCTGCGCACCTTGAGAACGATCGAATTGCCCACTTCCAGGTGATCACGATTCTTGCGCAGCGATTCCGGCGGGAACAGCACCTCATATTCTCCACTGGGGTCGGACAGGGTGACGAAGGCAAATTTTTCACCCGATCCCTGCGCGGCCCGTTCCTGCTTGCGGCGAATAATACCCGCCATGCGGAAGGCTTCACGGCCTTCCGAAGCCAGAGCCACGGCATCGGCGTACAGGGTAACATTCCGCCGCTTGAACACATCAAGCATGTCCTGCAACGGGTGGCCAGACAGATAGAAGCCAATGGCCGCCAGTTCCTCATCAAGCCGCGCGGGTCCCGACACCATGGCCACATTGGGTAGGCGCGGCCGTGACGACTCATTGGAACCAAACAGGCTGACCTGGGAGGCCGCCCGATCCGCCGCCATGCTCTGAGCATAGGCCATAAGGATATCCGCCGCCGCCACAATTTGCCCGCGATTAGGATGGATGGAATCAAACGCCCCTGCCCTGGCGAGGTTTTCCAGTGCGCGCTTGTTGACCGCCTTCGGGTCGATACGCTCCAGGAAGTCGAACAGGTCGGTAAACTTGCCGCCTTCCTCACGCGCCTGAACCACGCTCTGCATGGCTTCAAAGCCCACATTGCGAATGGCGCCCAGCGCATAAAGCACCTCGCCATTTTCGACATCGAAATCGGCCATGGATCGGTTGATATCGGGCGGTCGGATCGTGACATTGAACCGCCGGGCGTCCTGATAGAAAACCGCCAGCTTGTCAGTATTTGTCATATCGAGGCTGAAGGTCGCCGCGAAAAATTCGACCGGATGGTTGGCCTTCAGATAGCCGGTCTGATAGGAAATAAAGGCATAGGCGGCGGCGTGGGATTTGTTGAAGCCATAGCCGGCGAACTTGTTGACGAGTTCGAAAATACTGTCCGACTGCTTTTCAGGCACCCCCTTTTCAGCCGCACCGGAAATGAACCTTGCTTTTTGCAAGTCCATTTCCTCTTTCTTCTTTTTACCCATGGCCCGGCGCAGCAAATCGGCTTCCCCAGGCTGTACCCGGAAAGAACCTGTGCGATCTGCATTACCTGTTCCTGATAGATGATGACGCCGTAGGTTTCCTTCAATACCGGCTCAAGGCTCGGATGAAGCATGTCGATTTCCATCCGGCCGAATTTCCGGTCGACATAGGTATCGATATTATCCATCGGCCCAGGCCGATAGAGCGAGATAAGGGCGGTGATCTCTTCCAGGGAACTGCACTGCATCTTCCGCAGGGTGTCACGCATCCCCTGGCTTTCAAGCTGAAACACACCGATCGACTGACCGGACGCCAACAGATCATAGGTCGGCTTGTCATCCAGCGGCAGGGTTGAATAATCGATATCGACACCGCGCTTTTTCAGATAATTCTGCGCCCGCTTGAGCGTGGTCAGGGTTTTCAAACCGAGGAAGTCGAACTTGACGAGACCGGCGCTTTCCACCCATTTCATGTTGAACTGGGTCGCCGGAATATCCGACCGCGGATCACGATACAGTGGCACCAGTTCGGTCAGAGGCCGGTCACCGATCACAATACCGGCGGCGTGGGTCGACGCGTTACGGTAAAGCCCTTCAAGCCTCAACGCTGTATCGAGCAAACGCCTGACCGCATCGTCGTCATCTCGCGCTTCTTTCAGGCGCGGCTCGATTTCGATGGCCTGCGCCAGGGTCGTCGGATTGGCCGGGTTGTTCGGCACCATCTTACACAGACGATCCACCTGTCCCAAAGGCAATTGCATCACCCGTCCGGTATCACGCAAAACGGCGCGTGCCTGAAGCGTACCAAAGGTAATAATCTGCGCCACCCGGTCACGACCGTACTTTTCCTGCACATAGGAGATCACCTCTTCGCGGCGCTCCTGGCAGAAGTCGACGTCGAAGTCCGGCATCGAGACCCGTTCCGGATTGAGGAAGCGCTCAAACAGCAGACCAAAGCGAAGCGGGTCCAGATCGGTAATCGCCAGCGCCCAGGCCACGGCCGAACCGGCACCGGAGCCCCGCCCCGGTCCGACCGGAATATCGTGCGCCTTGCCCCACTTGATGAAGTCCGAAACGATCAGGAAGTAGCCTGGAAAGCCCATCTGGATAATGATGCCGATTTCCCGCTCCAGACGCGCCCAATAGTCTTCTTCTGGCACGGCCAGCTTGACCTGTTTCAGGCGCATTTTCAGGCCCTCGCGCGCCTGATATGTCAATTCTTCCGCCTCGTTTCGCCCAGCGCCGGTATCGAAGCGCGGCAGGATCGGATCGCGTTTGCTGACAAGAAAAGCGCAACGCCTGGCGATTTCCAGCGTATTATCGCAGGCTTCCGGCAGGTCGGAAAACAGCTCACGCATCAGGGCAGCCGGTTTGAACCAATGCTCCTTCGTGACCTTGCGGCGGTCTTCCTGCCCCATATAGGCGCCATCGGAAATACACAGCAGGGCCTCATGCGCCGAAGCCAGATCCTGCGTGGCAAACTGAACATCATTGGTGGCCACCAGCGGCACGTCATTAGCATAGGCAAATTCAACCAGACCGACTTCTGCCACACCGCCCTTGACGCCGCCCTGAGGCGACCCGTCATGGCGCTGCAATTCAATGTAAAAGCGATCCCCAAAGGCCGCCTGCATCGCCCGAAGCGCTGTCACCGCCTCATCCGGCTTGCCCTGACGGAACAGCACGTCTACCGGCCCATCAAAACCACCCGAGAGCAGAATCAGCCCCTCGTTATGCTCGACCACCTGCTCCCAGCGGACATGCGGTTCTTCGGCGGCATCCGCATCGACATAGGCGATGGAAGACAATTTGGTGAGGTTGAGATAGCCCGCTTCATTCTGGACAAACAGGACGACGGTCGGAATCTTGCCCCAGCGTTCTGATGGCGCGCCGCCAATGCCCCTGACCGGCAGCGAACAGCCAATAATGGGCTGGACACCCGTATCCTTGCACACCTGAGAAAATTCGAGGGCGCCGAAGAGATTGCAGCGATCAGCAATTCCCACGGCCGGCATGTTCTGTTTATGGGCCAGCTTGCCCATATCATAGGCCTTGATGGCGCCTTCCAGCAGCGAATAGGCCGACTTGACGCGCAGGTGGATGAAATCTTCGCTCACGACGCGCTCCTATGGGTGAATCCGGCCCGGCTCGCGCGACTCACGCCGCCAGCGACACCACATGGCACATGAGGAAAACAAAACCCGTTACGGCGGCAAATGACAACATGTTATGCAGGGCGCTGATCATTTTTCCACATTCCTTTGCGTTCTATTGATGTTCTTTAATTCATGATTTGTTCTATATTCTTGTTTTGTTCCAATCGCAATAGGGATTATGTTCCACAGGCGGAACAAAATTATAACCTGTTGATTGATAAGTGGATTAAATTTCCGCGTGGACGTCGAAAGGCACTAACTGGCCGTCAAGCAGCCTGACCACCCGGTCCATATGCCTGGCCAGTTCCAGGTTATGGGTGGCGATCACCGCCCCCACGCCCTGGGCCTTGACGATGGCCTTGAGGGCGTCAAACACCTGCCCTGATGTCGCCGGGTCGAGATTACCCGTCGGCTCATCCGCCAACAGCAGGCGCGGCTTGTTGGCCAATGCCCGTGCTATGGCCACGCGTTGCTGTTCGCCGCCGGAAAGCTGCGCCGGCAGGTGATCCAGTCGTTCCGCCAGCCCCAGAGCGGTCAAAAGTTCGCGCGCCCTCGCCTCGGCCTCCTTCATCGGCCGCCCCAGAATACGTTGCGGTACAGCCACATTGCCTACCGCCGTATATTCCGGCAACAGGTGATGGAACTGGTATACGAAACCGATCTTTTCCAGCCTCGCCTTAGTGCGCAAACGCTCGTCCGCCGAATGAAAATCCTCGCCGTCAATGCTCAGGTGGGCATTCGGCGCCGCTTCCAGCAGACCAGCGGCATGAAGCAGGGACGACTTGCCGGAACCCGACGGCCCGACCAGGCCGACCAGTTCACCGGGCATGACATCGAGATCGACGCCCTTTAGCACGGCCAGCTTACGACCATCGCCCAGCGCGTAATCGCGGTGCAGCCCTTTTAGCGACAGAACCGGGTTACTCATAACGGAGTGCCTCCACGGGTTCGAGCTTGGAAGCCCACAAGGCCGGGAAGAAGGTGGAAATACAGGCCGCCAGCAGAGAGGCGATAACCACGAACGCCACCTCGGACGGCTCCATCTTGGCCGGCACAGCATCGAGATAATAGACATCGGCGGGGAACAGCTTGGTATGCAGCAGCCATTCCAGGAAATGCTGGATCGGCCCGATGAAGGTGCAGAAAAGGACTCCCAGCAGCAGGCCCGCCGCCGTACCGGCAGCACCTATGATCGTGCCTGTCATGAAGAATATCCGCGAAATCGCCGCCCGGTCGGCGCCCATGGTGCGCAAAATGGCGACATCGCGGGTCTTGTTCTTCACCAGCATGACAATGCCGGAAATGATGTTGAGCGTGGCGATGATGACGATAAAGAACAGGATGAACCGCATGGCTGTGCGCTCGACCTTGAGCGCGCCCCACAGCGAGGCGTTCTGCTCCTTCCAGTCGGAAATATAGGCGCCCTCGCCCGCAGCCTTTGTCAGGGCCGGACGGTAGAGGTCGATATCATAGGGCTTGTCGACCTTTATCTCGACCGTATCCCATTCGTCTTCACGATCGAAGAAAAGTTGCGCCTGGGTGATCGGCATATAGATGAACGCCTTGTCGATATCGCTGACGCCGCTCTTGAAAATGCCGCCGACTGTATATTCCTTGCGTCGCGGCGTAGCGCCAAAGGCGGTCGAGCCGCCTGGCGACACCAAGGTCACTTCGTCGCCGGCATTGAGCCCCAGTTCATTGGCCACGCCACTGCCAACCAAAATGACATCGCCGCCATAATCGCCGACACCGAACTGCGCCATGCCATCGGCCGGCTTGATGCTGTCACTGATCAGCTTCGTGTGTTTGAGCGCTTCGGGGATGACGCCACGCATATAGGCCAAGCCGGTCTGGCCATGCGAATTCTGGATAAGACCGGGCGAGATCGAGATAAGGATTTGCATCAACAACACCCGGTATCGCCTTGATCCGCTTGAGCATATCGTCACGATGGGCGAAATCGTTGATCGGCTGTCCGGAGACATAGGCATGGCCGCTGAAGGCCAGGACGCGCGACATGAGTTCATCGCGGAAGCCGTTCATGATCGACAGCACGCTGATCAGGGCCGTCACCGCCAGCATGATGCCGGTGAAGCTGATAATGGCAATAACGGCGATGCCGCCGTCCTTGCGCTTGGTGCGGAGATATTTCAGGGCGAGATCGAATTCCCACCCTTTGAAATTGAACAGCGACAGCAACGATCCCATGCGGCCTATGCCTTCGAGAGTTGCGCGAGGCCGGCGTCAAATGGCACGGTCAGGCGCTCGCCGGTGGCGCGGTTCTTGAGCTCGACCTGGCCGTCCGCCAGCCCCTTCGGGCCGATGATCAGTTGCCAGGGTACGCCGATCAGATCCATGGCGGCGAACTTGGCGCCGGCACGCTCGTCGGTATCGTGATAAAGCACGTCGCGGCCGGCCGATTGCAGGGCCGAATAAGCCTTTTCGCAGGCGGCGTCGCAGGCTTCGTCGCCCTGACGCAGGTTTATGATCGCCACATCAAACGGCGCGACGCTTTCCGGCCAGATGATGCCGGCCTCATCGTGCGAGGCTTCGATGATGGCGCCCAGCAGACGCGACACGCCGACGCCATAGGAGCCCATATGGGCGGTGATTTCGCCGTCGGGGCCATTGACAACGGCCTTCATCGGTTTGGAATATTTCTCACCGAAATAGAAGATATGGCCGACCTCGATACCGCGCGCCGAAACCTGCTTGTCTGCCGGCACCTCGGCCTTGAAGCGGGCGTCGTCGTGCATTTCCTCGGTCGCGGCATAGAGCGCGGTGCGGCCCTCGAAAACATGCTCCAGATTATCCCAGTCGACCTCATTACCGGGCGCCGGCATGTTGATCAGATCCTCATGGCAGAAGACGGCGCTTTCACCGGTATCGGCCAGGATGATGAATTCGTGCGACAGGTCGCCGCCGATCGGGCCGGTATCGGCGCGCATCGGCACCGCTTTCAAACCCAGACGTGAGAAGATATTCAGGTAAGCCGTGAACATGCGGTTATAGGATTTGCGCGCCGCTGCCTCATCCACGTCAAACGAATAGGCATCCTTCATCAGGAATTCGCGGCCGCGCATCACGCCGAAACGCGGGCGCTGTTCGTCGCGGAATTTCCACTGGATATGGAAGAGGTTCAGCGGCAAATCCTTGTAGGACCGCACCGTGCCGCGGAATATCTCGGTGATCATTTCTTCATTGGTTGGACCGTACAGCATCTCGCGCTCATGGCGGTCCTTGATGCGCAGCATTTCCTGGCCGTAGTCTTCGTAACGGCCGGATTCACGCCACAGGTCGGCGAGTTGCAGGGTCGGCATCAACAGTTGAATCGAACCGGCGCGCGCCATTTCTTCTTCGACGATCTTTTCGATCTTTTTCAACACCTTGAAGCCCAACGGCAGCCAGGCATAGATGCCGGCGGCTTCCTGACGGATCATGCCGGTGCGCAGCATCAGGCGATGAGAGACGATCTGGGCCTCGGCGGGATTTTCTTTGAGAAGGGGCAGGAAGAAGCGCGACAGGCGCATGGTTGAGAATCCGTATGTAACTTGAGTTGCGCGCACCCTAGACAGTTAGTCCTGGAGAGTGAAGCGCTTTTACACGGGATTATGGCGGATTCGCGTTACGCGCCGGGAATTGTCGGCAGGGGGATATGGATGAAGTACATGAAGACGATCACGAACACCCAGACGACCAGCGCCACCAGGCTGTTGATCCTGACCTTCTTCCACAGGTTATGGGTGATCGGCGCGCCGGGATCATTGCCCTTGATGACCTCGGTGCCTTCTTCCACCGGTGTGCGGTTCCACAGCGGCAGGATGGCGAAAAAGGTCACCCACCAGATCATCAGATAGATGGCGGCCCAGCTAATCGGGTTCATTGGCGCTTCCTGTGGCGTTTCCTGTGATTGCGGCCTAGATCAGTCCCAGACCTTCTTCCACACCTAATACCAGATTGAGATTTTGTACAGCGGCGCCGGAAGCCCCCTTGCCGAGATTGTCGAACACCGCCACCAGGTTGGCCGTATCCTGGTCCGGATTGCCGAAGACATGGATCAGGAGTTGGTTGGTGTTGGCCAGCATGGCGCCATGAACCGCGCCAGTCTCGGCGCTTTCCTCAGCCGAGGCCACGCGCACGAATGGTTCGCCAAGATAATGCGCCGTCAGCAGGTTGCGCACCGCATCGATATCCGGTTCGTCCGGCAGCGCCCAGAGGTGCAGCGGCACCTGGACGATTAAGCCTTGCGGAAAATTGGCGACGACCGGCGTGAAAATCGGCGGGCTTTCCAGGCCGGAATAGACGGTCATTTCCGGCAGGTGCTTGTGCGAAAGCCCGGTGGCATAGAGGCGCTCATGGCCCTTGCCGTACTCAGGGCCAGCCTCGAATTCGGCAATCATTGATTTGCCGCCACCGCTGTAGCCCGTCAGCGAGGTGGCAGTAATCGGGAAAAAGGACGGGATAATGCCGCCCTCGACCAAAGGGCGCGTCAGGGCAATGAAGCCTGTAGCGTGGCAACCGGGGTTGCTGATGCGTTTCGACGTCTTGATGGCGGCGCGCTGCTTATCGCTCATTTCCGGGAAACCGTAGGTCCAGTCCGGATCAGTGCGGAAAGCGGTGGAGGCATCGATTACGCGCACATCAGGATTTTCAACCATTGACACGGCCTCGATCGCCGCCTCGTCCGGCAGGCACAGGATCACCGCATTAGCCGAATTGAGCGCGTCCCTGCGGGCGGCGGCGTCCTTGCGCTTGCCGTCGTTGAGGCGGATCAGTTCGATATCCGGGCGCTTTTCCAGCCGCTCGCGGATCTGCAGACCGGTCGTGCCGGCTTCGCCGTCGATGAAGACTTTATGTGACATGGTCTACCTTTCTCCCCCCCTGCTTGCGGCAACGCCGTTGTGGGAGAGGTGGCGAGATTGTCTCGCCGGAGGGGGCCGCTTACGTGGGGAACGCCCCCTCCGTCAGCTTCGCTGCCACCTCCCCCGCTACGCTTCGCTTGCAAGGGAGGAGAATAAAGAAAAAGCGCTCCGGTTGCCCGAAGCGCTTTTCCGCATGAGTTTGTGACTCGTGCGATTAACGCTTCGAGAACTGGAAGCTCTTGCGCGCCTTGGCGCGGCCGTACTTCTTACGCTCGACGACGCGCGAGTCGCGGGTCAGGAAGCCGGCAGCCTTCAGAGTCGGGCGCAGGCCCGGCTCGTAATAGGTCAGGGCCTTTGACAGGGCGTGGCGGATGGCGCCGGCCTGGCCGGAGAGGCCCGAACCGACAACCGTAACCATGACGTCGAACTGCGAGGCGCGGTCGGTCAGGTTCAGCGGTTGGGCAATCATCATGCGCAGGACGGGACGAGCGAAATACACTTCCTGTTCGCGGTCATTGATGACCCACTTCCCGGAACCTGGCTTGATCCAGACGCGGGCGATGGCGTTCTTGCGCTTGCCGGTGGCATAGGCGCGGCCGTACTTGTCGAGAATCTGGACGCGGACGGGCGCGGCTTCAGGATTCGACGACAGGGAAGCCAGGGCTTCCATACCTTGAGCGGGAGCTTGGATATCGGACATTGTTATGCGCTCCGGACGTTCTTGCGGTTCAGCGACTTGAAGTCGACGACTTCCGGTTGCTGAGCTTCGTGGGGATGGGCGGCGCCGGCGTAGATACGCAGGTTGGTCATTTGACCACGGGCCAGCGGGCTTTCCTTCGGCATCATGCGCTCGACAGCCTTGGTCAGGACGCGTTCCGGATACTTGCCGTTCAGCAGTTGGCCAAGCGTGCGCTGCTTGACGCCGCCGGGATGGCCGGTGTGCCAGTAGAAGATTTCGTTTTCCTTCTTGCCGGTCAGGTGGACCTTCTCGGCATTAATGACGACGATATAGTCGCCGGAATCAACGTGCGGCGTATAGGTGGGCAGGTGCTTGCCGCGAAGACGCATGGCGATGTACGAGGCCAGACGGCCGAGCACGGCGTCCTCGGCGTCGATCACGATCCACTTCTTCTCGACATCAGCGGGCTTCAGCGCCGCAGTCGTGGAGGTCAACATGATAAAATCCTTAGGTTTCCATCCGAAAAGGATATCCGGGCGGAGAAGAGCGCGGGATATACGGGAGAGACCCCGACCTGTCAACGCATTATTTTCAGCAAAAGCACCAGCAATCAATTGTTTTTAATGAGAAATTTCACAAAGGTATTAAATTACCGCAACATTTTTCGCTGTCACGAAACGGTAATACGGACGTGGCAACTCCTGAACATAGCTCATTTGTGAGGATAATATGCAAATTTCCCGACGTATCATGCTTGGCGGTGCGATCGCTACGTCTTCCGCTTTCGCTGGCCTTGGCCACCGTGCCCTGGCCGCTGCCCGCGTCGAACCAGCCGCCGATCCCGGCTATCTCAGCGAAATCAAAGGCTATGGCCCGCTCCTGCCAGATCCGAAAGGCTTCATAGACCTGCCGGACGGCTTTTCCTACACAACCTTCTCGGCCCTGGGTGAAACCATGGATGATGGTTTCAAGGTGCCTGGACTGCATGACGGCATGGCCGCCTTTCCCCACACCTCACCCGACAAGGTGGTGCTGGTGCGCAATCACGAGATCAAGCACAATATCACCGATATCGGCCCGCTCGGCGACCGCCACCAGTTAATCGACAAACTGGATCGCACGCGCGTTTACGATCATGACACCAACGGCGCGCCTTTGAGCGGCGGGACCACCACCCTCGTCTACAATGTAAAGACCCGGCAACTGGAAAGCCACTTCCTGTCGCTGACCGGCACCTCGACCAACTGCGCCGGCGGTCCGACGCCATGGGGTTCTTGGCTGTCTTGCGAAGAAACGACGCAAACCGCCGGAGACGGCGTCAAAAAGGACCACGGTTTCGTCTTCGAGGTGCCCTCCGGCTACAAAGGCATTGCCGCCCCGGTGCCGATCAAGGCCATGGGCCGCTTCAACCACGAGGCCGTCGCCATCGATCCGCGCACCGGCATCGTATACATGACCGAGGATATGTCGGATGGCGCCTTCTACCGCTACCTGCCGAACGACACGCGCTATCTGCACAAGGGCGGCCGCCTTCAGGCCCTGGCCTTCCGTGACGTGCCCCGCGCCGCCACCAGCAACAAATATGCGCATCTTTGGAATGTCGGCGACCGTCACGCCGTCACCTGGATTGACCTGAAGGACGTCGAAAGCCCGGACGACAGCCTGCGAACGCAAGCCTATCTCAAAGGGGCCGCCCGCTTCTCGCGCGGCGAAGGCATCCATTACGGTCATAATGAACTGTTCTTCGCCTGTACCTCTGGCGGCGCGAAAGCCTATGGCCAGCTCATGCGCTATATCCCCAGCCCTTATGAAGGCAGCGACCGCGAAAAGGACCAGCCGGGCCAGATCGAGCTGTTCGTCGAATCCGGCGACCTGCGTGTCATCGATTATGCCGACAACCTGACCGTGGCGCCGTGGGGCCACCTATATGTCTGTGAGGACCGTTATTCCGACGTGCTGAATAACCACCTGCGCATTGTCACGCCTGAAGGCAAGGTGACAACCTTTGCCCGCAATGTCGACGCCCTGCATTCGGAATGGGCCGGCGTCACCTTCTCGCCGGACGGCTCCACCCTGTTCGCCAATATCCAGACCAACAGCGTCACCGTGGCCATTACCGGGCCCTGGGAAAAGTTCAGTCGGCAGGTCGTCTAGCGAAATACCCGGTCGGCGCGCGCCACGCTCCAGGTCAGCCATACCGCCAGCGCCAGCACACAGACCGCAACCACCTGATGCGCCAATGCAAAGCCCAGCGTGACGACTGTAATCAAAGTGGTCACGCCCAGGGCCGCCTGAACCCAGGTGGCGGTCACCAGCGTCGCCGACAGGGATTTCAGGCCATCGTCATTGATCTTGCGCGCCATCACCAGGGCATAGGCCGTGGCGAAAATCAGCAGCAGATAGGCATTCATTCGGTGCATGAACTGCACAAGCCCCTGATCGTGCAGGAAGCTGTAGCCGACGCCTTTCGCCCAGTCGACCGGCGGGAAGATATGCCCGTTCATCAGCGGCCAGTCATTATAGACCAGGCCCGCGCGATTGCCGGCCACCAGGGCGCCCAGCATACACTGTACGAAAACAACCAGCAAAAGCAGCCACGTCACCGCTTTCCAGCCATCCGGCGCCCCACGGCCACGCGTTTGCCCTTCCAGCGCCTCAAGCCCAGTCCAGATAGAGCCGCACATCAGGATCAGCGCCAGCGACAGGTGCGTCATCAGCCTTTCCGGCGCCACTTCGGTCCGGTACTGCAAGCCGGAATGGACCATCCACCAGCCGACAAAGCCCTGGACCGCGATCAGCCCGACCAGCACGCCGCAGCGCCAGATCAGCCTCGCCGGTATCGCCTTCGCCAGCAACAGGCCGATAAAGCCCACAAGGTAGACCAGCCCCAGCAAACGCGCGAGCAGGCGATGCGCCCATTCCCACCAGTAGATGCCCTTGAACTGCTCCAGGTCCATATGGGCGTTCATGATGCGATACTGCGGTATCTTCTGATAGCCCTCGAAGGCCGCCTGCCAGTCGGTTTCGTTCATCGGCGGCAGGACACCTGTCACCGGCTTCCATTCGGTGATCGACAGGCCGGATTCGGTCAGCCGGGTGGCCCCGCCGACGCAAACCAGGGCCAGAACCAGAAAGGCCGCCACAAACAGCCAGGCCGCCACCAGGGGTGACTTGAGGGGAAGTCGCGCCATACGCTTCATTCAGATATCCAACTTTTAGAACTTTTCTTTAACGCGCACCTTAATCCGAAAAGTGCGTTACACTTTTCGGGATGCGCTTAGCCAATTCCGCCGCCCACCCCTGTTTCAAATCCTTGCCGTTTGCCTGAAGAGATTGTAACAAAGGTATGGCGTCGCTTTGATTTTGCCCATACCGCAACGGGCAATTCAAGCGCTTCGCGCACGAAAAAGGCCGAACAATGGCCAAGAAAGGACCCCTCAGCCATGACGGCAGAGAACTACATCCTCGCCACCCTGGCCGGTTTTGTGGTCGGCTGGATCGCCAACGCCATGAGCAAAAGCCGTTTCAGCTTTCCCATCAATGTCTTCGTCGCCATTTTCGGCGCCGTCCTGCTCAATTTTTTCACCCAGAGCAGCGAAATGATCGGCGATCACTTTTTCTCGATCCTGATGGTATCCTTCGCTGGCAGTTCGGTATTGCTTGGCCTGTTCCACCTCACCCGCATGATCGAGCGCCGCTGATGCCAGGTCCGCTTGACCGCCTCAGCCTGCCCCAGCGCCGCGCCATCACCTGTCTGGGGATTCTCATATGGCTGGGCTTTTACGTCTGCGTGGTCGCCGCATTGGCCGGCTTCCTGCATGGCGGCCAGATCACGGCCCTGATCTTCTACGCCCTGGCCGGCACCCTGTGGGGTGTGCCGATCATTCCGCTGATCTCCTGGTCGGAAAACTACAAAGGCAAGAAGAAAAACAAATGAAAGAAGAAACGGCCAGACCGGTATTACCCGCTATCGGCAAGGGGCGACTGGAAGCCTTCAGCGACGGCGTCATCGCCATCATCATCACCATCATGGTGCTGGAACTGCAGACGCCCGAAGGCGTCGACCTCCACGCCCTGCTCGATGTCGGCCACACCTTCCTGCTCTATGCCTTAAGCTTCATCTATGTCGGCATCTACTGGAACAACCATCACCATCTGCTCCATGCCTGCCACAAGATAAATGGCGGCGCCCTGTGGGCCAACCTGCACCTGCTGTTCTGGCTGTCGCTGGTCCCCTTCACCACGCGCTGGATGGGGGAAAGCGATTTCGCCACCATCCCCACAGCCGCCTATGGCCTATCCCTGCTGATGCCCTCCATTGCCTATTCCATACTGGTGAAGGTGCTGATCGCCGTGAATGGCAGGGACAGTCTGGTGGGGCGGGCGATCGGCAGTGATCTGAAAGGCTATATCTCGACGGCCATCTACATCCTGGGGCTGGCCCTGACGGTCTGGAACAGCTTTGCCGGCATTGCCTGCTATGTGATCGTGGCCCTGATCTGGCTGGTGCCGGACAGGCGGATCGAACACGAATAATCCCCGGTGTTTTGCGGCAGTCTATGCTTTTGGGCATGGAACAGACCGATATCACCCAGCGCCTGCGTAAACTCGCTTTAGATCTGCTTGATGCCTACGAGCAGATTGATACACCCGCCACCTTTGCCGAAGCCGACCGCGCCGCCAAGGCGCTGATCTCGATTGGCAAGGCAATTAAACTGGCCTGGGATGAGGCGGCTGCACCAAAACCGGCTGTGCCGCCAATTGCTCCGGCACCGCGAAAGGCGTCGGGACCGTCGCCCTATCTGGAGGTCGAGCGCCAGGCCAGAGCGCTTATCGAGGCCGACAAGGCGCTTCGGGGCGGCCAGTTGAGCGATGCAGAAATTGATGCGCTGCTAGGACTGCCTGATCCGGCCGTCAGACGGCTTTGAGCAGAACCACGAATGCACCAATTTAAGCATTGTCTCGCCCAAAAGTACGCAAGTTTTATTCGTGTTTATTCGTGTGCATTCGTGGTTACAAAATGATGGTGTCGCTGCGCGACGCTTTCTCAGTGGGAGCGACAGGATTGATTACGCTTCGCTCCATCGCGTCTTCATGACAGGCAAGCCTGTCATTCGCCGTCGAACCTTTTACGGTTCGAAGCTTGGCGCGCAGACCTGAAACAAATAAGCCGTGGGCCTTTGGGCCCACGGCTTATTTGTTTCAATGGTCGGAGCGACAGGATTGAACCTGCGACCCCTTGACCCCCAGTCAAGTGCGCTACCAGGCTGCGCCACGCTCCGCCAAAACATAAGGAAAACAGCAGGTGTCGCCCCTAAGAGAGGCGGCTTATAGAGACGAACATCGCCTGCGGCAATCCCCAAAAGTCAGATTTCCGGGAAATTCCACCGGAAATTAACTGCGCTTCGCAAGGTCGATATGGCGCGCCAGGCTGGCCTGAGCCTCTTCCAGAGCATTGGCGATTTTCAGAAAACGGTCGCGCATCTCGGCTGACATCGCCGCTGGCGGAACCGACGCGCCACCAAAGACCGGCTGACGCACACCTTCAGCATCCTCAGCCGCGATTTCATCCTGTGACACCAGCCCCTGCTCGGTCGCCACCACTTCGTCAGCCGGGCCGGAATAGCGTTCGCCGGAGGGATTGAGAATGGCCTTCTGCCCCTCATCCTTGAACAGCTTCTGCACGCCGCGAATGGTGAAACCACGATCATAAAGAAGCGTCTTTACGCCCATCAGCAGGTCGATATCCTGCGGGCGGTAAAAACGGCGGCCACCGGCGCGCTTGGTCGGACGAATGAAGGTAAACTTGGTCTCCCAGAAACGCAGCACATGCTGCGGCACGCCCAGAGCATCGGCGGTCTCGGAAATGGTCCGTAAGGCGAGCGGCCCCTTGTTCACCGGTGCGCTACCTCGTTACTCGTGCGTGCCGGCATCGACACGCGCCTTGACGATCTGCGAGGCGCGGAACGAGATCACCTTTCGCGGATCGATGGCCGCAGGCTTGCCGGTCTTGGGATTGCGGCCGACGCGGGCATTCTTTTCACGCACCTGGAAAACGCCAAAGCCCGACAGCTTCACCGTATCGCCGCGCTCCAGCGCTTCAACCACCAGATCAAGCGTGCGTTCAACAATCGCCGCGCATTCCTGCCGCGGCAGGCCCAGTTCATTGTGAACGTCTTCGAAAAGTTCGGCTCGCGTCAAGGTCTGCGATTTCATGGTCTCAAGCGCCCCCTGCAGAATGGTTTTAACCAAAGCAAGCCCGCACAATGCCGCAATTATCGCTATCCGTCAAAGGCTTATAGAGAACTTATGATAAAAAACGTCCGTTACGGGAATAACCCTACAAGCGGATAGCCGCCGCGCCCCAGGTCAGACCGCCGCCCAGCGCCTCTATCAGCACCAGATCGCCCGGCCTTACGCGGCCGTCCTGCACACCGACATACCAGGCCAGAGGAATACTGGCCGCGGAGGTATTGGCGTGCTGCGCCACGGTCGAGATGACCTTGTTTTCATCCAGGCCAAGCCGTTCGGCCACGCCATTGAGAATACGCTGATTGGCTTGGTGCGGTATGAACCAGTCGATATCGGCGATTTCGAGATTGGCCTTTTCCACTGCCGCTTCAACGGCTTGCGATATCTTATGAACCGCGTGCTTGAAGACCTGGTTGCCCTGCATCCGGATCTTGCCGATCCGGTTTTCAGCCTCGAACGTGCCGCCGTCGACATAGAGCAGATCGACCTTGGAGCCATCGCAGCGCAGATCGAAACCGAGGATGCCGCGATCGGCCTTGGTCCCCACGCCTTCGACCGGCTCAACCACGACCGCGCCGGCACCATCGCCGAACAGGATGCAGGTGCCGCGGTCGCTGTAATCGAGCAACTGGCTCATCGCCTCGGCGCCGATCACCAGTACGCATTTCGACAGGCCACGCGCCACAAAACCATCGGCCACGCTCAGGGCATAGACAAAGCCGGAGCACACCGCCTGGACATCAAACGCCGGACAGGTTGGCGCGCCGAGCTTGTTCTGCACGATCGAGGCGGTGGAAGGAAACGGCATGTCCGGCGTGGTGGTGGCGACGATGATGAGGTCTACATCCGCCGCCGTCTTGCCGGCGGCCGCCGGGGCGACCTTCGCGGCCTCCACAGCCAGGTCGGAGGTCTTCATGCCGTCGTCGATCTTGTGACGCTGGCGAATACCGGTCCGTTCGGTGATCCAGGCATCGGAGGTATCGACCATCCGCGCCATATCATCATTGGTGATCACTTGTTCCGGCAGGAATCCGCCAACCCCGGTAACCGCCGATCTTAACACACGCATGTTCCTAGTTTACCTTATCGCCCGCGGCTACCACGGCTGGTGTTTCTTTCAGGTCCGCATCCATACCGGCTTCCGCCGCCAGGCTTTGCGAAAACTGGGCCAGACTGTCAACAATATCACGCTCATAACCGCTGGTCGCCAGCGAAAGCCCGACCCGGATGGCGTTCGAGAAGGCGCGCGCATCCGCACCGCCATGACTTTTGATGACGATGCCCTTCAGGCCCAGAAGCGGCCCACCATTGCTGGCGCCCGGATCGATGCGCTTCGCCATCGCCTTCAGCGCCGAACCGGCCAACACGGCCCCCAGCATAGCCATCGGCCCCGATTTGAAAGCGTCCTTCAGCAGATCCTTGATGAAACGCGCCGTTCCCTCGGCGGTCTTCAGCGCCACATTGCCGGTAAAGCCATCCGTGACGGTGACATCGACCGTGCCGGCGCACAGGTCCGTGCCCTCGACGAAGCCATAATAATTCAGACCGAGGGTGTTTTCCTTGAGCAGCTTATGGGCCTCGCGCACTTCTTCATGGCCCTTGACGTCTTCCGAACCGACATTGAGCAGACCGATGGACGGCTTTTTGACGCCATGCACGGCGCGGTGGAAGGCGGCGCCCATCAGGGCGAATTCGATCAACTGGCGGGCGTCAGACGTCACATTGGCGCCGACATCGAGCACGGTGCCAAACCCCTTTTTATTGGGCCACGAACAGCCGATGGCCGGACGCTCCAAGTCATCCGTCATCATCTTTAGGATCATCTTGGAGAGCGCCATCAGGGCCCCGGTATTGCCGGCCGAAATGACCGCCCTCGCCTCGCCGGATTTCACGGCATGAATGGCGTTGGACAGGCTGGTATTGCGGCGGCGGATCGCCTGGGCCGGCTTTTCATCCATGGCCACGCATTGATCAGTATGGATGACAACCGATCGCGCTTTCAGCTTCGGCAGCTTCGCCAGTTCGGCATTGATTCGCGCTTCGTCTCCATGAAGCTGAAAAAAGACCGCCTGATGCTCATCGAGCAATAGCGCGGCGCCGCGCACCGTTACCGCCGGGCCATGATCGCCGCCCATGGCGTCAATGGCGATAATGACAGCATCTTTCGGAATAGCCGGATTTGACTGAGGTTCTGTTGTTGCCGACACGGACCTATCTGACCTCACCTAAGCTTTTCTCACTCAAAGCACATACTCTGCAAACAAGCCGCGGACGATAGCGGCACTTTGCAACTATGCAAGCCCAATCATCTGCCAGGTGGTCCGTCATGTCGCTATTCATCGCGTTTCAACTGCGCCAGGACGGCGAAAGGCGACGGCTCCTTCACCGGTTCCGGCTCTTCGAAAACCGCGCCGGGCTTGCGCGCGAAAGGATCATAGGCTTCGCCCAGCGCTTCGATCACATACTGGCCCAGGTCGATCTGGCCGTTTTCGATCACATCCGGTTCATCGAGATCATCCAGCGTGAATTCTCGGGCGCCGACCTCGGCAATCTCTGTGGTGACCCGCTGCTTTTCGATGCAGTCGATCTCCAAGTCGCTCGAAATCTCATGAGTAAAAGGCTGCAGCGTCACGCCGCATTCCTGCGTGACCTCGCCCTTGAGCGCCAGACTGACGCGCACAACCGGCTTTTCACCCGTCACCTGGCGTGTGTCGATATGAGCGACAAGGCTGTTCAGTTCGATCATGCCGAACGCCTTTGCAATCACGTCGCGGCGCGCTTCGTCAGCAACCAGCTCGACTTTCAGCCCCTTGGCGGCCTGATCGAAGCGAACACGATGCTCCCAAAGTCCGGTATCCTGCTGGTCACTCATTGCTCTTCTCCACTCATTACAAGGTCTGCCGAGTCTGCATCGCTTTCAAGCGCCTCCGGCGGCGAAAAGGCCGGCCGGCCGGCCAGTACGTCATCGACCTGAAAGGCATCATACGCCGCCTGTGCATAGATGGCGAATGCCTGCGCCCGTTCAAGAACCGCCGCCGAAACCGCCTGCCCCCTGACCTCTCCGTCCGCGTTATCGTCAGCATAGTCCGAGCCGGCCATGATCGTGCGCGCCGTGTAGTCGGCAGCCGCCGTCAGAGAGGCGTCCCGCCACAGGTCGTCCCAGCGTTTCAGGCGCGTATAGATGACCTGACCGAGCTTTTTCATCTTCTTAGGCACGCTGAGATCGCCGACGCCCTGCTCCCGCAGGGTCGAGATCAAGCGCCAGCAGGAAGGAATCGAACAGGGCCTGCGCCGTTTCCTGCGCCTGATCGTGGCGCGGATCGCCTGCCGGCAAAGATTTCAACCGCGTTACAACAAGCCCGACGTGAAAGGTCAGCAGTTCAAACCGGGCCCCGATGGCGTCATCCACGCCGTAGTCCAGATAGAAGACCGGCTGTCGGGATTGCATCACGCAGGCCAGGTAAAGCCGGTCGCCGACCTGCTTTGCAGGGCGCGGTTTAAAGGCGGATTTCAGCTTGTCCAGAAGGCTTTGCATCACATATCTCTGGTTGGGTTGGGCCGATGAATATCCCTTTGGAAACAGGGATGATGTGTCGCCATTCAGGCGCTGTATCCGGCGAAAAATTTGCTGTTCACGGCCATGTTTAAGCCTTAAGCTTGCCGTAAGCCTAAATTCCCTATAGGTCAAATGCGTTTCGTTTTCTAAACAGGATATTCATGCGCCTGCTCTCCTTCAAGACAAGCTCGGCTCTGGTTGCCGCGTCCGCCCTGGCCCTGCTGGGCACGGCCTGCGCCCCCACCATGACGCACCACGGCTATCTCGCGCATGAAGCCAAGCCTTCGGTGGATATCAAGGTCGGCGACAGCCAGGCCACCGTGCTCGATAAGCTGGGCGCCCCGTCGCAGACCTCGGTCTACAAGCCGTCGGAATGGTATTATATCGACCAGGTGTCGATGAAGATGACCTACAAGCAGCCGCGCGTCACGGCCCGTTCGGTGACCGTCGTCGATTTCGACCCCAGCACCCAGACGGTCGCTACTGTAAAGACCCTGTCCCTGGCCGATGGCCGGGTACTGACGCCGAACCCGAACAAGACCCCGACTCGCGGCCGTTCGCTGACCGCGCTCGAACAGGTCCTCGGTACTGTCGGGCACCAGCGCCTCGACAACAGCCAGGACACCAATCCCGGCAACAACCGCCGCCGCGATTAAAATGCCTCGAACATGTGTAAAAAAGCCCGCCAGATACATCTGGCGGGCTTTTTTTTTATTTAAGATATTCGCCACAGATGACACAGATGGGCACAGATTATCTGCGTCTTCGAGAGTCAGAAACAAGCCTGGATACCCTGCCTACTGATCGCAAAGCGACTGTCATTTCACAATGCATGATGTTCCAGATGCTCGAATCATCTGTGCCCATCTGTGTCATCTGTGGCTAAACCTTATCTGAATGCCCCCGCCGTTTCCGGCGGAGGCCATTACCTTAAGCGCCGTGAGCCAATACCGCCAGCATAAGCAAGGCCACAATATTCGTGATCTTGATCATCGGATTGACCGCCGGGCCGGCCGTATCCTTGTACGGATCACCGACCGTATCCCCAGTCACCGAAGCCTTATGCGCTTCGGAACCCTTGAGGTGCTTCACGCCGTCCTTGTCGACAAAGCCGTCTTCAAAGGACTTCTTGGCGTTATCCCACGCGCCGCCGCCGGAGGTCATCGAGATGGCGACGAAGATGCCGGTCACGATAACACCGAGCAGCATGGCGCCCAGCGCTTCAAACGCCGGCACCGCGCCACCGATATAGTAGACGATGGTGAACAGGACAATCGGTGACAGCACCGGCAGCAACGACGGAATAACCATTTCCTTGATCGCCGCCTTGGTCAGCATATCGACGGCCCGGCCGTAGTTGGGCTTGGACGTGCCGGCCATGATGCCGGGATCCTCGCGGAACTGCTTGCGCACCTCCTCCACAACCGCCTGAGCCGCGCGGCCGACCGCGGTCATGCCCATGCCGCCGAAGAGATAGGGCAGCAGGCCGCCGATCAAAAGGCCGATAACGACCCACGGTGACGACAGCGAGAAGGTCAGGTTGCCCAAGCCCTGGAAGATGGCGGGGGCGTCGGTCAGACCGGCGAAGTATTTCAGGTCAGACGTATAGGCGGCGAACAGCACGAGAGCGCCGAGACCGGCGGAACCGATGGCATAACCCTTGGTGACGGCCTTGGTGGTGTTGCCGACCGCATCGAGCGCGTCGGTGGTGTGGCGCACTTCCGGCGGCAGGCCCGCCATTTCGGCGATGCCGCCGGCATTGTCCGTTACCGGACCGAAGGCATCCAGCGCCACGATCATGCCGGCCAGGGCCAGCATGGTGGTGGTGGCGATGGCAATGCCGAACAGGCCAGCCAGCAGATAGCAGCCGATGATGCCGGCCACGATGATCAGGGCCGGAACCGCCGTCGATTCCATGGAAACCGCAAGGCCCTGGATGACATTGGTGCCATGGCCGGTGACCGACGCCTGGGCGATGGAAACGACCGGACGCTTGCCGGTGCCGGTATAGTATTCGGTCACCACGATAAAGCCCGCCGTCACCGCCAGGCCAACGAGACCGCAGTAAAAGAGGGTCATGCCGGTAAAGTGGAAGGTGGTGCCGGCAGAGACATATTCAAACGGCGTATCGAAGCCGAGACCGGGCAGATACTTTATCACTGCCGCCAGAGCCACGATCGACAGAAGACCCGTGGCGATCAGCCCCTTGTAGAGGGCGTTCATGATGTGGTTGTCCTTGCCGAGACGGACAAAGAAGGTGCCGATGATCGAGGTGAGGATGCAGACACCGCAGATGACCAGCGGCAGCAGCATCATCATGCCGACATAGGGGGTTTCGCCGAAGAAGATGGCCGCCAGAACCATAGTGGCGACGGTGGTCACCGCATAGGTTTCAAACAGATCGGCCGCCATGCCGGCGCAGTCGCCGACATTGTCCCCGACATTATCGGCGATGGTGGCCGGATTACGGGGATCATCCTCCGGAATACCGGCCTCGACCTTGCCGACCATATCACCGCCGACATCGGCGCCCTTGGTGAAGATGCCACCGCCGAGACGGGCGAAGATCGAGATCAGCGATGCACCAAAGCCCAGCGACACCAGGGCATTGATCAGGTCGCGGTCATGCGCCGTCTTGTGCAGCACTTCGGTCAGGTAGGCATAATAACCCGACACGCCGAGCAATGCCCCGCCGGCTACGAACAGACCGGTAATGGCGCCGGCATTGAAGGCCAGTTTCAGGCCACGGGCGAGGCTTTCAGACGCCGCCTGCGCCGTGCGGACATTGGCCCGGACCGAAATCAGCATACCGGCATAACCGGCGGCACCCGAAAGCACGGCACCGATCAGGAAGCCGATGGCCGACAAATAACCGAGAAAGATAAAGGCAAGTATGAAAATGACCACGCCGACCATGGCGATGGTGGTGTACTGACGCTTGAGGTAGGCCGCGGCCCCTTCCTGAATCGCCGCGGCGATTTCCTGCATACGCGCATTGCCTGCATTGGCCTTCATCAGGCCAAGAGTCTGGACGACACCATACAGCAGGCCAAGTATGCCGGCCGCTATGGCCAGCATCAAAGCAATATTCATAATGTAACCCCTGTGTCTTTATATTTGAGGGGCGCACATGACCGCCGCCCCATTTTCGGGAATCAAAAAGAAGACAAAATACAGTGTCTTACTTTTCGATTGAGGCGGAGAGTGCCAAATGTTTACCTGAGTTTCAAGGCCATATGTTGCCGCAACCCATTATAATTCAAAGGTTTTCGCGCCGCGAATGCTGCATTGCGGGGGTGCGAATACTTATAATATGTAAATTCAGACCGTTATGAAAAACGCACCGCAACACAACCAGCGGGGGATATCCGTCAGTACGGATGGCGCTTCGGGCTTTGCGACAGCACATCGATCGATTTGATGACACCGGGACCGGTTATTTTCGTCCATTCGCCCATCATGACCTGCTTGAAGCGCGGCTCATCCAACAGGTAATCCTTGCCACCTTGCGCAAAGGACGTCCGCGAGGCGGCGCGGACAAGGGAATCGCGGAAATAGGGTTCCTTGTCGCGGAATTTCGCCTCGTCGGCCGTCATGGTCAGGTTGATACGGATATTGAGGAAGATGTAATTGACCAGACGGCCGTCCACGCTGATCGGTATGGCGACCGCGCCCAGTTGCACCGAGGCATTCCCCGCTTTTTTGGCTTCCCCGCCTTCGCTGGCCAGGACGGGCGCGGCAGACAGGCAGAGGCCGGCGGCGGCAGCGCCCAGCAAATAACGACGATCAGGTTTCATGCGCCGATTCTGGCGCAGAATGGTTGATAACGCCTGAATGAAAAAGCCTCCGGCGTAACCGGAGGGTTTAAACTTAGTGATTGTTGTATTTGTCTCTATGCTTGTTGCCCTTATTGCGACCATCGTGCCAGTGGCCATCCTTGTCACGCCAGCCATAGGGATTGTCGTTGTCGTTGCGCCAGGCGTCGCCATAGGCGTAGGGCGGCGGCGTGGTATGGCGGTAACGGTCATAATAGACGTGCTGATAGCGATCCTGCGGCGGGCGCTCCTTGTAATAGACGACCGTGTAGCCCCGAGGCGGTGGTGCCGGATCGTAATAGGCGCCCTGGTAGGAATAGTATTCACCGTTGTAGCATTTGACGCTCGACTTGCCGACATTGTTGCCGATCACGCCGCCGACCACCGCGCCGCCAACCGTGCCGAGGCCACGTTCGTTCTTGGAAATCTGGCTGCCAACAAGGCCGCCAATGACCGCGCCGATAATCGTGCCGTTGGTCTGGGCTTCCTTCTTCTTGGCGTAGCAATAGCCATCATAACCGCGCAGGTCACGATCCTGCGCCGAGGCCAGACCGGGTATCATCAGCCCCGCCGCCAGGCTGATTACCAGCCCCATTTTCAGAGTCGTTTTCATTGGAATACCCTCCTCAGATTGCCGACGGACAAATCCGCGCCGACGGTTCTGCGCGAAAGGGCTAGGCTTAAACCGGGCTTATCGCAATTCCGGTGCCCGGTGGATTGCGTGAGGATTTTATAAGTTTTCGGAAAATGGCTATAGCGGGTGCGTGAAGCCCTTTTTCACCACGTCCAGACGTCGGCCGTCCGCCCACAGTTCCGCGCCGGCCGGTGTGTCCTCTGACAGACCGATACAGGCGCCGATATCATAAAAACCCGCCATGACCAGCGCCTTAGCACCGTGATCATCAGCCGTACACAGAATCTGGTAATCATCACCGCCGGTCACTAACTCAACTGGACTGATACCCGAGGCGATAGCAGCACGGGCGGACAGCGAGGTCGGCACCCGATTGAGGTCCAACCGTATCATCAGGTTGTTGGCGCGCGCCAGATGGTCAGCATCGGCCAGCAGGCCATCGGATATATCCATGGCGCAGCGCGCATGATCACGGAGAGCCGGGATCAGGTCGGTGCGGATCTCCGGCAGGTGATAGGCACTAATGACCTCGTTGACATCCGCGTGCGACAGACCGAGCAGTTGCCCCTGCAGGGCCTTCAGGCCAAGATATCCTTGGCCGATATAGCCGCTCACGAGTACCCGGTCGCCCGGCTTGGCGCCGAGACGGGAGAGGGTTTTTCCGGCCGGCGCCTTGCCAAACATCGTCATGGAAACCACCAGCGGCCCTTCGGTGGAAACCGTATCGCCGCCGAACAGGCTCAGGCCATAGCGGTCCTGATCGATTTTCAGACCGCGCGCGAAATCGGCTTTTTCGGCATATGTTGTGCCGCGCGGCCAGGCGGTCACGAGCTGGTAGCCATAAGGCTTGGCACCCTTGGCAACGATATCCGACAGGTTGACGCGCATCAGCTTGCGCGCCACCAGATCGAGCGGATCGTGCTCGAAAAAATGAACACCGCCCACCAGGGCATCGGTATTGACAACCAGATCGCAAGACGGATCACCGCCAATGACGGCGACATCATCGATCAGTCCCCTCGCCTCGCGGCTCAGGCCGGCCAGCGGTTTGAACAATTGATCAATGATGGAAAACTCGTCGGGTTCGCTCATACCGCTCTCACCGCGATCAGAAGGCCGTCATTTTGCACGTCACGGATGAAAATACGATAAAACTTTCCGTGACTTTCGCCCGGCAGGTGTTATCTGCGTACATCGGCGGCTATGCCATCGAGCGCCGCATTGACGAAGCGCGCCTCGGTTTCACCATAGAAGGCGCGGGCGATTTCGACATATTCGTTGATGATCACCTGGAGGCCGATATCCGGGCGGAACTTCAGTTCCCAGGTGCCGGCGCGCAGGATGGCGCGGACCGTCGGATCGAGGCGCTCGATGCGCCAGCCGGAAGCCAGGCGGTTGATGATCAGCGGATCGATCGCCGACTGCTCTTTCACGATAGTGCGCGCGCCTTCGGCAAAGAAGGCTTCGTCAGCGGCCGCCAGGGGCTCGCCGTCAAGATCGCCATCGAAGCGATAGTCGGAAAATTCGCGGATGACGGTTTCGACACCGGCACCGGTCAGATCAAGCTGGTAAAGCGCCTGAACCAGGACGAGACGCGCTACGGTACGGGCGCGCTTTTCCTTGTTGGACAAAGTCTTTGCTTCAGCTTCGTTGGCGTTGAGCTGATCGATGACCGCTTTCAGGCTGGTCGGTTTTGGCGTGGCGGCATCGCTCATTGGGTGCCATCCATCAGGCTTTTGCGCAGACCGATCATGGTCAGGCAGACCTTGGCGACCGTGCCGCCCTTGTCGCCCTCCGAACGGCGGGCGCGTACCCAGGCCTGATCTTCGTCTTCAACGGTCAGGATGCCATAACCGATGGCCAGGCGCTGCTTGTAGCTGAGGTCCATCAGGCCGCGAGCGGATTCGTTGCAGACATAGTCATAATGGGTAGTGTCGCCGCGGATGACACAACCCAGGGCCACATAACCGTCATAGGCGCGGCCGGCCGGCCGGTGGGCGGCATCTTCGGCCATGGCGATGGCGGCCGGGATTTCAAACGCACCTGGCACCGTGACCACATCATATTCCGCGCCCAGCGCTTCCAGCGCGTCCTTGGCGCCGGCCAGGAGTTCGTCGGCGATATCGTCGTAGAAACGGCTTTCGACGATCAGGATGCGAAGCGGATTTTCAATGGTCAAAGCGAGTCGTCCTTAAAAGGCTTGAAAGGCAGGTCAATACGCCCTTATGCCTTTCTGAAAAAGCAAAATCTACAGAGTTTGCCAGTCGATGATGCTGAGACCGTACCCTTCAAGCGCCGCCGGCTTGGGGCGCGTGCCGGACAGGGCGATCATGTCGCGCACCCCTAGATCGAGCAGGATCTGCGCACCGACGCCATAATCGCGCAGGCCGCGCGAACTGTGGGCCGCGCCATCATCCGAGCCGAAGCGGTTCGACAGCACCTTCGGATCAGGGTCGCGCAGCAGCACCATGACGGCCGGACCATTGTGCGCCGCCAGGGCTTCCATGGCCTTCTGCACATAGTTGCTGCGGAAGGCGCCGCCCTGCCCGCCCAGCACATCCGAGGCGATATCGAGCTGGTGCATACGTACGAGTGTCGGCTTGTTTGGCACCGGCTGCGCCTTGACCAGGGCCAGGTGCTCGGCGCCATCCAGTTGATTGCGATAGACAAGTAAACGGAACTGACCGCCCCACTCGCTCTCGAACGGACGCTCCAGCACACGCTCGACAAAGCGCTCGGTGCGGCGGCGATAGGCGATCAGGTCGGCGATGGTGCCGATCTTCAAGCCGTGGAGTTGCGCGAAAGGCACCAGGTCCGGCAGGCGTGCCATGGTGCCGTCGTCATTGATGATCTCGCAGATCACGCCAGCCGGATAAAGCCCGGCCATACGCGAAATATCGACAGCGGCTTCGGTATGGCCGGCGCGGACCAGCACCCCGCCTTCACGAGCCACCAGCGGAAAAACGTGGCCGGGAGACACGATATCGCGGGAATCCTTGGTGGTATCGATGGCGACAGCGATGGTGTGAGCCCGGTCCTTCGGCGAGATGCCGGTCGAGATGCCGTCCTTGGCCTCGATGGAAACCGTAAAAGCAGTGCCGTTGCGCGCGCCGTTGTCATGCACCATCGGCGGCAGGCGCAGGGTCTTGGCGCGCTCACCGGTGATCGACAGACAGATCAGGCCGCGGGCAAAACGCGCCATGAAGTTGATGATGTCGGGCGTCGCCATCTGCGCGGGGATAACGACATCACCTTCGTTCTCGCGATCCTCGGCATCGACCAGGATATAGGGGCGGCCATTGCGGGCGTCTTCCAGGATATCCTCGATGGAGGAGATCGGGCTGTCATAGCCATTATCCGGATTGGTGCCCAAATCGGTGGTGATCTTGTTCAGCGTCATGATGGTTACTCTGTCTCAAACCAACGGGCGGCATAGCGCGCTAAGCGATCAACCTCAAGGTTTACGCTGTCACCGACTGTCATTTTCGACAAGGTTGTGTGCAGCCAGGTGTGTGGGATAATGTTGACGCCGAAGGTCTGGCCCTCGACTTCGTTGACAGTCAGCGAAATGCCGTCGAGCGCTACCGATCCCTTGGGCGCGATAAAGCGGTGCAGCGGCGCCGGCGCTTCGAAGGTCAGGCGGTAGCTGTCGCCGTCCTGCTTGACGCTGATGAGCTTTGCCAAGCCATCGACATGGCCGGAAACGATATGGCCACCCAGTTCATCGCCGATCTTCAGGGCGCGCTCGATATTGACCTTTGAGCCTTCCTGCCACTGGCCCAGATTGGTCAGGCTGAGCGTCTCGTTGGAGACATCAAGATCATAGCTGCGACCCTGTTTGGAAACCACGGTCAGGCAGCAGCCGGCATGGCTGATCGAGGCGCCGATCTCGACATCATCGAGGTCGAAATCGACATGCATGGTCAGACGCACGCCGGCGTCCGACTTGATCAGGGTCTCGACGGTCCCCATGCTGGAAATAATGCCCGTAAACACGTTTAGTCCTCAGATCAGTTCATAGGTTTCCCAGAGGTCGTCGCCGACCGACTGGACGCCCAGGCGCGTGAACCGCACCATGTGGTTGATATCCTCAATATTCAGGTGCCCGATCACCGGCCGGGCGTCTCCGCCCAAGATGGTGGCCGAGCGAAACCATTCAAGGCGATCGATCAGGCCAGCGCGCAGGAAGGCCGTGGCTATGACGCCGCCGCCTTCGACAAACAGCCGCTCGATCCCGGCCACACTGATGGCTTCGAGCGCCGCTTCGAGATCGACACGCTGGTGTTTCGACGGCACTTTCAGCGCCCGAACGCCCAAGGATTGCATTTCACCAGTGACTTCAGTTGTCGTGACAACATAGGTCGGGATGACGCGCGCCGTCTGGGCCAGCTTCGACGTCAAAGGCAGGCGCGAACGGGAGTCCAGCACGATCCGCGCGGGTTGGTAGCCTTCGTAATTCGGCAGGCGGACGGTCAGTTCGGGATCATCCTTCAGAACGGTTTCGATACCGACCAGGACCGCATCATGGCCACCGCGCAATTCGTGGACGACACGGCGCGCTTCCTCGCCAGTGATCCACTTGCTCTGGCCGGAGGCCGTGGCAATGCGACCGTCCAGCGTTGTGGCCAGCTTTAATGTGATTTGTGGGCGCATTACTCCGAACCTCGTTTAGAGGTTCGGCAAGGGCGACTGCCCGCCGCGCACTTTTGCGCGTAAGCCCGCGCGGCATCTGAGCGCACTAGAAAAAAGCTTAATTGCAAATGGCTTGCCATTTGCAATTAAGCGTCGTCGGATGGGGAGATGTCCTGCTCGCCCAGCCCCTGCCTGATATCCTTCGGATCTTCCGGCGCATCATTGTCCAGCCCCTCATCGCCCAGAAACTTGGCGAAGTCCGAGGTCTCACGGAAATCCCGATAAACCGAAGCGTAACGGACATAGGCCACCACATCGAGTGACTTGAGCGCATCCATGACCAGGCCGCCGACCGTATCGGACGGAATATCGGTCTCGCCCATGCTTTCCAGTTGGCGGACAATGCCCGACACCATGCGGTCGACTCGGTCCTGATCGACCGGTCGCTTGCGAAGCGCAATCGATATGGAGCGTTCCAGCTTTTCACGGTCGAAAGGTGTGCGTCGTCCCGAGCGCTTGACCACCATCAGGTCGCGCAACTGTACGCGTTCGAACGTGGTAAAACGTCCGCCGCATTCCGAGCACGACCGGCGGCGACGGATCGCCGCGCCGTCTTCCGACGGGCGGCTGTCCTTCACCTGGGTTTCAAGGTTTCCGCAAAAGGGACAGCGCATGTTTGCTTACCCGTAGATTGGGAAGTTCTTGGTCAGCATCAGCACCTGGGCACGGACCTTTTCCTGCACGGCCAGATCGGGCTTGCCCTCATTGGCCGCCATGCCATCCACCACGTCAGCGATCAGGTTGCCGATGGTGATGAACTCCGCCTCACGGAAGCCGCGGGTGGTGCCGGCCGGCGTGCCAAGACGGACACCAGACGTGATGGTGAAAGGCTTGTCATCGAATGGAATGCCGTTCTTGTTACAGGTGATGAAGGCCGCTTCCAGCGCTGCTTCGGTATCCTTGCCGTTCTGCCCCTTCGGGCGCAGGTCAACCGACATGACGTGGCTATCGGTGCCGCCGGTGACAATGGCCAGACCGCGCGAAACGAGCGTATCGGCAAGCGCCCGGGCGTTGGCGACGACCTGCTTGGCGTAGGTCTTGAATTCCGGCTGGAGCGCTTCGCCGAAGGCCACGGCCTTGCCGGCGATGACGTGCATCAGCGGGCCGCCCTGCAGGCCGGGGAAGACCGACGAGTTGATCTTCTTGCCGATCGCTTCGTCGTTCGACAGGATCAGGCCGCCGCGCGGACCGCGCAGGGTCTTGTGGGTGGTGGTGGTGACGACGTGGGCGTGCGGCAGCGGATCAGGATAGACGCCGCCGGCGACCAGGCCGGCATAGTGGGCCATATCGACGAACAGGTAGGCGCCGACCGAATCGGCGATCTCGCGGAAGCGTTTGAAGTCGATATGACGCGGATAGTTGGAGGCGCCGGCGATGATCAGCTTCGGCTTGTGCTGCTGGGCCAGGTCATTGACCTGTTCCATGTCGATCAGGTTGGTGTCGCGCGTCACGCCATAGGGCACGACATTGAACCACTTGCCCGACTGGTTGGCCGGGGAACCATGCGTCAGGTGACCGCCGCAGGCCAGGTCCATGCCCATATAGGTGTCGCCCGGCTGGAGCAGCGAGAAGAAGACGGCCTGGTTGGCCTGGGCGCCGGAATGCGGCTGGACGTTGGCGAAGGCGCAGTTGAACAGGGTCTTGGCACGTTCAATGGCCAGGCGCTCGACATCATCGGCGTATTCGCAGCCACCGTAATAACGACGGCCGGGATAACCTTCGGCGTACTTGTTGGTCAGGACGGAGCCTTGCGCTTCGAGAACAGCTTTCGAGACGATGTTTTCCGAGGCGATCAGTTCGATCTGGTCCTGCTGACGATGCAGCTCGCCCTTGATGGCCGCCATGACTTCGGAATCTTGGGTGGCGAGATCGTTGTTGAAGAAGCCTTGCGGGATGAATGAGCCGGCGTTCGCGGGTGCGTTCAAGGGAGCGATTCCTGTGCTGGAGGAAGGATAAGGGGGATATGGGGAGCGTTTACGCTTATAGCCAGCGTGAGGCAAGGTTTTTCCCCTGGTTCGCAGTTGCGAAATCGGCAGGCATGTGGCAATAACGGCAGGAACTCCGGACTCAAAGCACTTTGAGTGGCTATTTCTGGCGCCTATCCCCAGAACCTCCCCAATTTAAAGATATCATGCTTTCCCTCACCACGCTTAAACGCGAATGGTTGGCGAATCCGCGTAACGACCTGCTGTCCGGTACGGTCGTCGCCCTGGCGCTGATTCCCGAAGCCATTGCCTTTTCCATTATCGCCGGTGTCGATCCGGCCGTCGGGCTCTACGCCTCCTTCATCATCGCCATCACCATTGCCATTGTCGGCGGACGCCCGGCCATGATTTCGGCCGCTACCGGCTCCATGACCCTGGTCATGGCCGGGCTGGTCAAATCCCACGGGCTCGATTACCTGCTGGCCGCCAGCCTGCTAACCGGCGTTTTCCAGATCATCATTGGCCTGCTGAAACTCGGCAGCCTGATCCGTTTCGTATCGCGCTCGGTGATGACCGGTTTCGTCAACTCACTGGCGATATTGATCTTCCTGGCCCAGATGCCGCAGCTGATTCACGTCACCTGGCCAACCTATGCGCTGGTGGCCGGCGGACTGGCCATCATCTACGGTTTTCCCTACGTCACCAAGGCGGTCCCCTCGCCGCTTATCGCCATACTGGTCATTACCGGGCTGACGCTCTGGCTGCATCTCGATGTCAATACGGTGGGCGACATGGGCCATATGCCGACCGCCCTGCCGCCCTTCCACATTCCGCGAGTGCCGCTGACCTGGGAGACCTTCGTCACCATCGCACCGCTTTCGGCCACACTGGCCTTTGTCGGCCTGCTGGAATCTTTGATGACCGCCAATATCGTCGATGACATGACTGATACGCCATCAGACAAGAACACCGAGACACGCGGCCAGGGCATTGCCAATATCGTCGCTTCGCTGTTCGGTGGCATGGCCGGCTGCGCCATGATCGGCCAGAGCGTGATCAATGTCAGCTCCGGTGGACGTGGACGGTTGAGTACGCTTTGGGCGGGGCTGTTCCTGCTGTTCCTGATGCTGGTGCTGCAATATTGGGTGGGTCAGATTCCCATGGCGGCGCTGGTGGCGGTGATGATCATGGTCAGTATCGGCACATTCGACTGGCAGTCCATCCTGCGTCTGCGCACGGCCCCAAAGCAATCGAGCGCCGTCATGCTGGTGACGACCGTGGCGGTGGTCGCCACGGGCAATCTGTCCATCGGCGTATTACTGGGTGTACTGATGAGCGTCATCTTCTTCGCCCTGAAAGTCAGCCGGCTCGTTTCGGTCGATTGCACGGAGACGGATGACGGCAAGTGCCGGACCTATACCGTGCATGGCCAGTTGTTCTTCGTATCGGCCGATCTGTTCACCAGCGGGTTTGAATTCCACGGTCATCCGGAAAAGGTGACCATCGATCTCAGCCAGGCGCGGGTGTGGGATATCACGGCGGTTGAGGCGATCGACAAGGCCGTCTTCCGCTATCGCAAGAGCGGCGCCGATGTGCAGGTTATCGGCATGAGCGAGGCGTGCAGTACGCTGGTAGAAAAGGTCGGTCAGTTCGACAAGACCTTTCTGCCGTCAAGTGCGGTCGGTGACTAGGCTCAGGACCTGTTGATTAACAGGATTCCCAAATCAGGTTTGTTATGTTTCACTCTTTGCAGGAGTGACTTGCCATGAGTGATTTGTTTTTGCTGTCTGAGCGCCAGTTCCACCGCATCCGTCCCTATTTTCCGCTGTCGCACGGGGTACCGCGTGTGGATGACCTTCGGGTTGTGAGCGGGATTATTTACGTTATAAAACATGGACTTCAGTGGAAAGATGCGCCGTCAGGTTACGGCCCACACAAGACGCTATACAACCGGTTTATCCGCTGGAGCCGGCTGGGTGTGTTCAACCGCATTTTTCGCGGCTCTGGCCGGACATGCCCGTGAACCCGACCGGCTGATGATCGATGCAACCCATCTGAAGGCACATCGGACGGCGGCAAGCCTCCTTAAAAAGGGGCTCTTTCCCGCTGCATCGGTCGCACGAAAGGCGGCCTCAACTCAAAGCTCCACGCTGTGACAGACGGCCAGGGGCGGCCTTTGGTGCTGCTTCTGTCCGAAGGCCAGATGAGCGACTATAAAGGTGCGGCCCTGCTGCCTGACTCTTTGCCCAAGGCTAAAGACCTGCTGGCTGACCGTGGCTATGACGCTGACTGGTTCCGCAAAGCCTTGATTGAAAAAGGTATTACGCCCTGCATTCCGCCAAGGCAAAACCGAAAAATCCAGGTCGACTACGACAAACGGCTCTACAAACAGCGCCACAAGGTCGAGAACATGTTTGCAAAACTGAAGGACTGGCGACGCATACACACACGATACGAACGATGCGCACACACATTCTTCTCAGCCATACTCATCGCCGCTACCGTAGCCTTCTGGATCAATCAATGAGTCCTGAGCCTAGCGACGTACAAACCAATTAGTTTGGCGTTACCTGCTCTCCGCCCTCGCCTTGTGACGGTTTGGCCGCCTGACCAACCGTATCGGTCACGCGTCGCGTCATATCCTGCGTATCGGTTGTGGCGCCGCCCGGTGTCCGCATCGGCGCCGGCGCGGCGGGCTTGAGGCTGGCCGACGGATTAAGACCCGTTCCTTGCGCCTTCAGCATCAGGTTAATGGTTTCGCGCACAAATACCGCGTCCGTCACCACGCCGAGTTCCAGCCGCTGATTGTCGTCTTCGACCTGCTTGATCAGAACACCGGCGACAAAGGCGTGTCCCTTATCGCCCTGGGACGTCATGAAGACCGGCCCGCCGGAATTGCCCGGTACAGCGGTCAGGTCAATCAGGAAAGTAGGATAAGTGGCTGAAGGCGCTACCGGCCATGAAGCCAGGCGGCCAGCGCGCAGGATCGGGAAACCGGCAACATTGGCGGAAAGGCCATGCGGATAGCCAAGCGTCATCATCTCGTCGCCCGCCGCCACGCGCTCATTGACGAAGGTGGCGTCATCGGCCAGCCATTCGGCCGGAATGGCGGAATCGCGCAAGCCCTCCGGCACATTGACCGGGATGATGGCGATATCCTGCGCTGGATGCTGATACCAGGCCGGCCCATTGACCGTGCGGATGGTCATGTTGGAGGGCACATAGCTCCAGTTGCCCTTGACGCCCTGGACGCGCCAGCCGATCCGCACATCAGCGGCCGGCATCTTTTCGAAAACGTGGGCGGCGGTGACCAAGACGACTTCGCTCGTGCCGTCGGCCTTCGGAACGGATACCAGAAACCCGGTGCCGACCATACGCTTGGCCTCGCTGATCGGCTGATCGATCTGCACGGTCGCCTTGATCAGGGCTACTGTCAGGTCAACATCCATCATCACGCTTTTCCCCCAAAAAACCTAAAACAACAGCCAAAGCCATTTGACGACATTTCCGGATTGGGTCAATCCTCTACCCCAATCGTGCGCCACGTCATTACAAAAACCCTTCCGGTGATTTTGACCAGACCTGGTAACCCTTTTATGACGCAGGCTGGTTTTGCCGCCACACTCCCGATCAAGGAATATTCAAGTGTCCGCTTCCCCGAAGACAGCCACCCTCCTGCCCGTCGCGCCCTCGCCGGCCCGTCAGCCGTTCGAGATCACGCAACTCGGCCATACGCGCGTCGATGACTATCACTGGATGAAGGACGACAACTGGCAGGCCGTGCTGCGCGACCCCAGCCTGATCCGCGCCGATATCAAGGCGGCTTTGGTCGAGGAGAATGCCTATTCCGCCGCCGTTCTGGAGAGCACGAAAGCCTTGCAGGACGAGATTTTCGCCGAGATGAAGGGGCGCATCAAGGAAGACGATGCCAGCGTCCCCTCACCCGATGGCACTTTCGAATACTATTCGCGCTTCGAGACAGGCGGCCAGCATCCGATTATTGCCCGCCGTCCGCGCACAAAGGCAGCGTTTCCAGCCCCACTCCCTGCCATCGATGATACCCGCACGGCCGAACAAATCCTGCTCAACGAAGATGAACGCGCGAAAGGCAAGGATTTCTACGAGACTTCGGATGCCCAGCACAGCCCGGACCACAGCCTTTTTGCCTGGGGCGAGGATATACAAGGCTCGGAATATTACACCGTCTATGTGAAAGACCTGGCGACCGGCGAGATCCTGCCCGACCCGATCGAAAGCTGCGATGGCGGCTTCACCTTCTCGCCGGATTCCCGATATATCTTCTGGACCTGGCGCGATGAAAACTCCCGCCCGGCCAAGGTCTATCGCCGGCCGGCCAGAGGCGGCGAAGACGTGCTGGTCTATGACGAGCCGGACGAAGGGTTCTTCCTGCATATCGGCACGCTCAGTTCCGACGCCTTCATCAGCATCGGCGGCGGCAACCACGAGACCAACGAAACCTGGCTGATCCCGGCCAAAACGCCCGAAGCCGCGCCCTTCTGCGTGCAGCCGCGCGAAGACGGCATCCAGTACGACATCGATCACTGGGACGACCGCTTCGTCATCCGCACCAATGCCGACGACGCCATCGATTTCAAGCTGATGGTCTCGTTCGCCGGAAGGCCCACGCGCGAAACCTGGACCGATCTGGTGCCACATCGCCCCGGCATCTACATCACCGGTTCCGGCGTCTATAAGCGCCACATGATTCGCGTCGAGCGCGAGAACGCCAATACCCGCATTGTCATCACGCGCAAGGCCGATATGACCGAGCATGAAATCTCGGTGGCCGAGGAAGCCTACGCCCTGGGCGCCGCCGGCGGTTATGAATACGATACCGACATCCTGCGCTACAGCTATACCTCCCCCACTACTCCGGCCCAGACCTTTGACTACAATATGGAAACGCGTGAGCAGGTTTTGCGCAAGGTCCAGGTCATTCCCTCGGGCCACAATCCGAAAGACTATGTCGCCCGGAGGCTTTACGCCACAGCCCGGGATGGCCAGAGCGTCCCCATCACCGCGCTGATGAAGGCCGACACAAAGCTCGACGGCTCCGCTCCGCTGATGCTCTATGCCTACGGCTCCTATGGTATGCCGATGGACCCCGGCTTTTCGATCCGCTCATTAAGCCTCGTCAATCGCGGCTGGGTCTATGCCATCGCCCATATTCGTGGCGGATCGGAAAAGGGCTATGGCTGGTTTCTAGACGGCCGCAAATACAAGAAAATGAACACCTTCACCGACTTCATCGCCTGCGCCGAAAGCCTTTGCGACGCCGGATACGGCACGCGCGGGCGCATTGTCGCCTATGGCGGTTCGGCCGGCGGGATGCTTATGGGCGCGGTCACCAATTTGCGCCCGGACCTGTGGGCGGGCGTTATCGGCGCGGTGCCGTTCGTGGATGTGCTCAATACCATGAGCGACATCTCCCTGCCCCTGACCCCGCCGGAATGGCCGGAATGGGGCAATCCGCTGGAGGACGAGGAAGCCTACACCTACATCGCTTCTTACAGCCCTTATGACAATATCGAGGCGAAGCCCTACCCGCCTGTTTTAGCCACCGGCGGCCTAAGCGATACCCGCGTCACCTACTGGGAACCCATGAAGTGGATCGCCCGGCTGCGAGAAAAAATCGACGTCGGCGTCCCCCATGCTGCTCAAGATCAATATGGAGGCCGGTCATGGCGGCGCGTCGGGCCGCTTCGAATTCCTGAAGGAAATTGCCTTTGACTATGCCTTCGCCATCTGGGCCCAAGAGAACAAGAGCGAGCGCAAGGCATGATCGATATCCGCCCGGCGAGGGAAGACGACTTCACCGCCATTACCGCCATCTATGCCTGGAATGTCGCGCATGGCACCGGCACCTTCGCCCTGGAAGCCCCTCCCGAAAATGAGATGCTCGCCGGTTTTCACGCCGTACAGAAACTGCGCCTGCCTTATCTGGTGGCGGAGGAGGACGGGAAGATTCTGGGCTATGCCTATGCCGCGCCCTTCCGCACCCGCCCGGCCTACAAATATGTCGTGGAGGACAGCATCTACCTGGCGCCGGAAGCCACCGGCCGCGGCATCGGCAAGGCGCTGCTGCTGAAATTGATGGAACTCTGCACCGAGCGCGGCCTTTACAGCATGATCGCCGTGATCGGCGACAGCGAAAACCTGGCTTCGATCGGCGTACATAAGGCGTGCGGTTTTGACTATACCGGCAGCCTGCCGCGCGCCGGTTTCAAGTTTGATCGCTGGCTCGATGTCGTCTTCATGACGTGCGACCTGCTGCCCTACACACCCGATCCGCAAGGGGCCGGCTGGGACGATTAATTGGCCCGATTTCGATAACGACGTTCACTCAAAAGTAGCGATTTTGTGAAATAATGCAGGCATAGTAACTGCTTACCCATGTGACCTCATGTCCTCCCTGCGCCCTCACCGCCAATCCTCGGCGATCGGCTTTTACGGCTTTATCGCCCTGCTGATCGCGGCGGCCGTCATTTCCCAGAAAGCCCGCGCCGGTGAAATCGAGACCGGTGCGGTCCTGACCACAGAAGTCGACTCCCTTGTCAGCGGCGGACTCGATGTCGGCTCCAGCGGATTGAGCAATCTCGACCTGACGGCGCACTGGCAGAATGACAGCGGCTGGGAAGCCTTCGGCTATGTGCTGGGCGACTTTGGCGACGATTTTTCCGCCAACCGGGTCGGCGATGTGCAGGTGACCTCCAATATCGACTGCCCGGATGGTTGGAGGTTGTTTGAAGCCTATGGGAAAAAGACCTTTGGTGAGGATCGGGGCTATGTCATGGCCGGCCTGATCAATCTCAACGGCATATTCGACGTGCAGGATAATGCCACGGTCTTTCTGAATGCCTCGCACGGCATCGGTGTCGATTATTCGCAGACCGGTCCCTCTATCTTCCCCACGACCGGCCTCGGCCTGGTCGGGCAGTGGCATTTCACATCACGCCAAACCTTCCGCGCCGGCGTCTTTGACGGTGTGCCGGGTGATCCTTATGACAACACGAAATTCGTCTATATCAAGCTCTCCGAGGAAGAAGGCTCGCACCTGGTTGGTGAATATCAGTACGACTTCACCGGCGGCTTCGTGAAACTGGGCGCCTGGAAGAACACCGCCACCCTGGACCGCCTCGACGGCACGGGTACATCCGGCAATAATGGCGGCACCTATGCGCAGGCTGGCTTTACCCTGACCGGCAATGACGACCACGGCCTCAAGGGCTGGGTCCGCGCCGGGCTGGCCAATGACCAACTGATGGCGATTGCCGATTATGTCGGCGGCGGTCTGGTCTATACGGGCCCGATCAGGGGGCACGACAGCGATCAACTGGGCTTCGCCATCGCTGCCGCACATTTTGGTGCGCCATATCAGGCATCTACGGGTGAAACCCTCAGGCGCGAGATCACCTACGAACTGACCTACCGCTGGGATATCCGCGACGGCCTGTCCATCCAGCCCGACCTTCAATATGTGCAAAACCCTTACGGCCGAACGGATACCGACGACGCCGTGGTCGTCGGCCTGCGCCTGAAGACGGACCTTATGGCTTGGCGGTGATTATCGGCCACACCAACTATTTGGTTGCGTAGGCGTCCGGGCCAGGCGAAGGCTGATACTCTTCCGCGTGACTGGCAGGGTATATCGCATCCGCATCACCGCGATATATGCCTATGCTGTCATCCATCAGGTAGAAGGCGATAATTGCCAAAACAATTATCAGGACAATCCCCGGCCAGGAAATCGCCGGTGAGTCTGAAGCGCGATATCTGTCACGATCATAATAGCCCATTCTTTCCTCCATACAGAAGCGAATGCCGCCTGATCATCATGACGAAATAAATCGTAAAAAATCACGAAGACTCATCGCCTTCATCATAAGAACATCATAAGCAGGAAATCGGGAAGCGTGGCTGGGGAACTAGGACTCGAACCTAGAATGACGGTACCAAAAACCGGAGTGTTACCATTACACCATTCCCCAGCATATAGCTGGTCCCGCCAGCGAAGCGTGTCGCCGCGAGAGGCGTGGAGATAGCGCAAGGTTTTGCTCAACGCAATCCCCTGCAACAACTTTTTCGCGGCAAGGTGCCGCTGCCAAAGCTTTATTTGTGGATCATTGGCCAAAATTGTTGTGTTTTATGGCCCTCAGTCATTGATAAGGCCATGCAAACTTATCTTTTGCCCACAGTTATTGCCTATAACCGACTGATGGCGAACAGCTTTCAACGCTTTACCGGCGAGTCGATTCTGGGGGCGACCAACGCAGCCATACTGACAGACGCAGAACTGGCCCAGGCGATGTTTGATGCGCCACAAGCCATTGTCTCACACGGGACCGAGGCCGATCCCATCTTCCGCTATGCCAATGCCCAGGCACTCAGACTGTGGGAAATGGACTGGGAGGCTTTCATCCGCCTGCCCTCGCGTCTGAGCGCCGAAGTGGCCAGCGATATTCAGTCCGACCGTAATGCCTTGCTGAAAGAGGCGCTCGCCAGAGGCTGGGTTGATGATTATGCAGGTGTGCGTATTTCCAGCACTGGCCGGCGGTTTCAGATCCGGAATACGATCTTGTGGAATGTGGTTGATAGCCGGGGCATCCATCATGGCCAGGCGGCGTTTATCCGGGATTGGCGCTTTCTCTGAAATATGATAGGTCCGCGCCATGTTCGAGACCGCTCAACCCCAGCTCCCCGTCGTCATCGCCGCCTTTTATCACTTCTTCGATTTCCCCGATTTCGAAGCCATGCGGATGCCGCTGTATGACCGCCTGAACACCCTGGGCATCAAGGGTTCCCTGCTGATCACCGCTGAAGGGGTCAATTCGACCATGGCCGGTACGCGGGAGGCCATAGACGCATTTCTCGATTATCTGCAAAACGACCTGATTGGCGCGCCCGTCACCTGGAAGGAATCCTTCGCCGATTACCAGCCGTTCGGGAAACTGCGCGTCCGGCTGAAGAAGGAAACCATCGGTATTGGCGAACCGGTCTCGATGAAGCGCTTTGGGCAATATGTTGAGCCCAGGGACTGGAATGCCCTGATCACTCGCAATGATGTGGTGATCATCGACACGCGCAATGACTACGAGGTCAATCTCGGTACGTTCGAGAAAGCGATCGATCCCAATATTCCAAACTTCAAACATCTCCCTCAGTGGACGCGCGACAATGCCGAACTATTGAAAGGCAAAAAGGTTGCTACCTTCTGCACTGGCGGCATCCGCTGCGAGAAATATACCTCCTGGCTGATCGACCAGGGGATCGAGGACGTCTATCACCTCAAGGGCGGTATCCTGCAATATTTCGAGGACGTTCCCGCAGAGCAATCGCTTTGGCAGGGCGAATGCTTTGTCTTCGACGAACGCATTGCGGTTGACCATAGCCTCCAGCCGTCGCAGACCGCCATCCTCTGCCTGCATTGCGATCATGCCCTCACTGCGGAAGACCAGCAGCAGCCGAGCTATATAAAGGGCATTTCCTGCCCGCACTGCGAAGGCGATGTCCGTCACGCCCACGACCGCCCGCCGACGCAGAAACGCCCCGGCCGCGTTAAGTTCTGATCTTCGGTGCGGCACGGCCACATTGCGACCTGAACACGCCGCATGACAACCTCTTCATTTGACCTGACCGCATTAACGGCTATGCTGTCTACCGAATATCTATGGGGGGCTTTGGGTTACGCATGAAACAGTTCTTTATAACGCTGGCAGCCGTCGTCGTGGCCCTGCTGATCGTCTTTGTCGCCCTGCCAATCGGCGCGGTGGTCATGATCGCCTCGGCCGCCAAGCCCAAGGTGCCGGAGGCGGTCGTCCTGTCGCTCGATCTGCGCCAGAAGATGACCGACCAGAGCCGCAATACCCCCCTCGCCTTTTTGATGGGCAAGAGCCTGTCGACCATGGATGTGGTCACCACACTGCACCATGCGGCCGATGATGCACGCGTCAAGGGCGTCTTTATCCGCCTGCCCGAAGGCGGCATGTCGCCCTCCGCGGCCGAGGAAATCCGCAATGCCATCGTCTATGTTCGCCGCGCCAACAAGCCGGTCATCGCCCACAGCCAGGGCCTATACCCGGATACCATGGTCGTCGCCTCCTACATGCTGGGTGCCTCCTCCGGCAATCTGTGGATGCAACCGCATTCCTCCTTCCAGGTCACCGGCATCGCCACCTCGACCATGTTCCTCAAGCGCGCCTTCGACAAGTACGGCGTCAAGGCCGAGTATGAGCAACGCTACGAGTTTAAGAACGCGGTCAACCCTTATCTTTACAGCGATTACACACCAGCGCACCGCGAGGCGACGCTTGGCTGGATGAACAGCATCTATCATTCGATGATCAACAATGTCGCCGCCGATCGGCGCGCCAATGCTGGCAAATTGCAAGCCACACTGGAGGCCGGCCCTTACGGCGCCGAACAGGCCCTCAAGCTTGGCCTGGTCGATCAACTCGGCCAGGTGCAGGATGCCGAAGACGCTGCGCTCAAGCGCGCCGGCAAGGACGCCGAAATTATGGATATCGGCGACTACGAACGCACCCTGACGCCCGCCTTCTCTGGCGAAACCATTGCCGTGATTGACGGTGAAGGCGCCATCATGACAGGCCGCGCTGGTAGCGGCGGCGGTTTCAACAGCGAGCCCGGCATGATTTCGGATGAAATCGCTGGCGCCTTCTACAAGGCCGCCAAGGACAAGAATGTGAAGGCCATCGTCTTCCGCGTCTCCTCGCCGGGCGGTTCGGATACCGCCTCTGAACAGATCGCGGAGGCCATGCAGGCCGCCAAGGCCGCCGGCAAGCCTGTCGTCGTCTCGATGGGCGAATATGCCGCTTCCGGTGGCTACTGGGTGTCGTCCGGCGCCTCGTCGATCGTCGCCAATCCAAGCACCCTCACCGGCTCGATCGGTGTCTTTGGCGGCAAGTTTGCCATTGGTGACGCCCTGGCGCGTTTTGGTGTCGATAACCGCGACATCTCGGTGGGCGGCGATTACAGCCAGGCATTCAGCCAGACGCAGGGCTTTTCGCCGACGCAGCGCGCCGCCCTCTCCGGCTGGATCGACGAGATCTATAATGGCTTCGTCACTCATGTCGCCACCGGCCGCAAATTGCCGGAATCGACCGTGCGCGATATCGCCAAGGGCCGTGTCTGGACCGGCGAACAGGCGCTGGGCCTGAAGCTGGTGGATAAGCTGGGCGGCTTTTATGACGCCGTCGATGTCGCCAAGGGCCCGGCCAAGATCGACAGCAAGGCCGAGGTACGGCTGGTCGATTACGACACCGAACCTGGCCTGTTCGGTGGCGCCAAACAGAGCATCCATATGGGCATGAGCGGCATCAAGGCCCTGTCCTTCCTTGGCTGGGCAATGAGCGATCCGAAGACGGAAGCGGTCATGACCCAGGTCCGTGACGAACGCCTGCGCGAACAGGGTGCCAGCGTCCTGGCCCCGGAAGCCTATCAGGCAACGATGAGATAACTATTTTTCAAAACTAAAAAAGCCCCCGCATTTGACAATGCGGGGGGGGGTTTTTTTGCATCTGCCTTCCTGCATTATTCTGCCCATATCCATGCACCTCCGCCTCAAGAAGGCCCTCCTGTGTTAATTTTCACCGAGAACTGACCCAGTATTTTCACCTAGAACTGACCCGCCTAAAAGGTATAATCCTATGGGTCATGTTGGGGTCAAGTCACAGTTTTCTCCCTTCTCGATTTCACTGTTGCGGTGCTTGCCTTGAAGCGGAAGCTGTCGTTTCCGGTTTCAAGGATTATGGCAGTGATGCGTGAGCCGGTCGAGCAGCGCGGTGGTCATCTTGGCATCGCCGAACACACCCGCCCATTCGCTGAAGCTGAGATTGGTGGTTATGACGACGCTGGTCTGTTCGTAGAGCCGGCTTAGCATGTGGAACAACAAGGCGCCGCCGGACGCGCTGAACGGCAGGTAGCCCAGCTCATCGAGGATGACCATATCGAGCTTGAGTAACCGGTCCGCCATTTGGCCGACCTTGCCCTGGGCCTTTTCCTGTTCAAGCAGGTTGACCAGTTCGATGGTCGAGAAGAAACGCACCTTCTTTCGATGATGCTCGACAGCCTGCACGCCCAGCGCTGTGGCGACATGGGTTTTGCCAGTGCCAGGTCCCCCGATCAGGACAACGTTGTGCGCACCGTCGATAAACTCACATCGATGTAACTGCCGCACAAGCGCTTCATTGACCTCACCGGAAGCAAAGTCATAGCCCGACAGGTCTTTGTAGGCCGGGAAGCGGGCCGATTTGATCTGATAGGCAATAGACCTGACCTCCCGCTCAGCCGTTTCGGCCTTCAGAAGCTGGGACAGGATTGGCATCGCGCTTTCAAACGCAGGCGAGCCCTGCTCGGTCAGTTCGCCTGCGGCCTGGGCCATGCCGTACATTTTCAGAGCTCGTAGCATGATGATAATGGCCGCACTGGCGGGATCATGACGCATGACGGCCCTCCGTGCGCAAGGCATCATAGCGCTCAACATTAGCCAGGGGTTCCTGCCTCAGCCGCAGCGCCTGTGGCGCATCGATTGTATCGGGCGGCGTTGTCCCGTCGATCAGGCGATGCAGCAGGTTCAGGATGTGTGTCTTGGTTGGCACGCCACCAGCCAGTGCCAGCTCAACGGCTTGCAAGACGACCTGTTCGTCATGTTGAAGAACAAGGGCCAGGATTTCGACCATTTCCCGATCGCCACCAGGGCGTTTGAGGAGGTGCCCCTGAAGCCGCCGGAAGGATTCCGGCAGATCAGTGAATGGCGCGCCGTTACGCAGGGCGCCTGGCTTGCGCTGGATCACCGCCAGATAGTGACGCCAATCGTAGACGGTGCGACCAGGCGTATGATGGCTGCGATCTATAATCCGTTGATGCTCGCACAGGATCTGACCTTCCGCCGCCACGACGATGCGATCTGGATAGACGCGCACGCTGACCGGGCGGTTGGCGAACGAGGCCGGCACGCTGTAGCGATTGCGCTCCAAATGGATCAGGCACGTCGGGGTCACCCGTTTGGTATGTTCGACGAAGCCGTCGAACGGCCGCGTGGGCGCCATTAAGTAGTCCTGCTCTTCCGCCCAGACATCCGCAATCGTCCCCGGCAGTTCACCATGCGGGATTTCCCGCCAGTAAGCGATACACCGCTCTTCCAGCCAGACATTCAGAGCCGCCAGGTTCGGGAAGCTGGGTATCGGTATCCATAGCCGGTGACGGGCATCCTGGACGTTCTTCTCGACCTGTCCCTTCTCCCAGCCTGACGCCGGATTGCAGAACTCGGCATCGAACAGATAATGACTGGCCATCGCCTGGAAGCGCAGGTTCACCTGCCGCGCCTTGCCGACTCCGATCTTATCGACCGCCGTTCTCATATTGTCATAAATACCCCGCCGCGGCACCCCGCCCAGCACGCGGAAGGCTTCGACATGAGCATCGAACAGCATCTCATGCGTCTGAAGCGGATAGGCCCTGAGGAAGAAGGCCCGGCTGTATGCCAGCTTGAAGTGGGCTACCTGAAGCTTGGTGCGCTCGCCACCCAGAACGGCCCAGTCCTCGCTCCAGTCGAACTGGAAGGCTTCGCCGGCCTCGAAGGCCAGGGGTACGAAGGTCCCGCGGCCAGTTGTTTGCTGGTCACGCAAACGACTGGCTTTCCAATCCCGCGCAAAAGCCGCCACACGACCATAGGATCCCTCGTAACCCAAGGCAATCAGATCGCCGTGGAGCTGTTTGATGGTGCGCTTTTGCTTGCGAGACTTGCCAGTTTCAATCTTCAGCCAATGCGCCAGTTTCTCAGCGTACGGGTCCAGCTTACTGGGCCGGTCCGGCACCCGATACTTCGGCTCAACAGCGTCAGATCGTAGGTATCTGCGGATAGTGTTGCGGGACAATCCTGTCCGCCGCGATATCTCCCGGATCGATATCCGATCACGGAAAGCCCAGCGTCTGATGACGCTCAATAGTGCCATGTCTATCACTCCAAGGCCCTCGCTGTCTGACAACGAGGGGAGTTTCACATGGGTCAATTCTCAGTGAAAATTACGAGGCCAAGTGGGTCAGTTCTAAGTGGAAATCAACAGCCCTCCTGATCAAACACCTGACTCGCGTAACGCCCTATTCTGGACAGGCAGAACCTGACCAATCTCCTCTAGGCAAGGATCTGCCAGACAACCATTCCAGCCAAATGTCCTGACCGTGAGCATTTAACATCCGTGCATCCAGCGAAACTAATCCTCGCCGTGCAATAAACATTCATAAACACCAATAAAAAAAAAGCGGCGGAAGATTTCCCTTCCGCCGTCTCCTTTAAGTTACTACGAAGGTTCGATCTTAGTGGCTCAGATCAAAGCTCAGATATTGACGCAAACATGAAGTTACAATTGTTCAAGCGCTAATCTGTCTCCCGAGGTCCAGATATTTCGCAAAAAAATGGCGAGCCTGCTAGGCTCGCCATAAGTTGTGTCCTCGAGCGAGGTTTAGAAGTTGTAGTATATAGCCACGCGCGCAGAACGCGGAGTTTGATACTGAGAAGGCAACAAATAGTTCGGGCTATATTGGAAGTTGCTTGCCGACCCCTTTTCCGACACTTCGTTCAGAGCCGTAGGTGTTTGAGCGTTGAACAGGTTAAAGATGTCGGCACGGAAGGTCACGCGCCCCTGAGCCCAGTTCGGCGTGTAGGATGCGCCGGCATCAAACGTAAACGTCCAATCCGTACGGCCCGAAGTCCCGCGTTCCTTGAGTGCTACAGTACCGTCCGAGGACATGCAGTAGAAGCTCGAGGCGCTGTACAGAGCCAACTGGCCGGAGTCGTAGCCGATAGACGGATCGGAAGTGTCCACAAAACCGAAGCAGTTAAGCGGACGGCCTGAAGTGGCGATGAAGTTACCCGAGAACGAAACTTCATCATTAAGCTTATAGTTGCCAAAGAGTTTGATTGAGTGACGGCGATCATTCGGCAGGAAGCCGCTGGAGCCTTCTTCGAATTTGAAGTTATCAAAGTCCTGAGTGGCGCCGGCATCGACCTGGCCGAGAGATGTATTCACATAACCTTCAACATTGCCGCGGCTTGCTGAGAGGGTATAGGAGCCATTCACATTCCAGTTGCTTCCTCTCCACTCGCCGAACAATTCAACCGCCATATAGCTGCGCTTGAATTTAGGCAGTTTAAAGTAGCTGGCGTCGACCGTATTGATTTCAGAAGTGCCATCACCATTCGCATCAAACGAAAGGGTCACGTCTTCACCTGGATTGATGATCTGGCAGGGCGCCACCGTTGAAGCCAGGGCATCCTGAGCGTCTTCAGTGCTCATGTCGTAGCCCTGATCGGCAGCCCAGCTGATGTAAGGCTGATAGCTGCAGTGATCGTCCATGCCACTCTTGACCTGACGATAAATGCCGCGAACACCCAGAGTCAGATCGTCCGAAAAGCGCTTTTGCGAACCAAGGATAAATTCATCCTGATACATGGGGCTTAGGTTGTTATCAGCAACAGAATCAGCCGCTGGTGCTGTCAGCGAACCATTTACATTCGTACCGCCAATTTGACGTCCCTGACCGATTGGAAGACCTGTCGCCGTATCGACACCAGTGGTAACGTAAAAGTCTTCAACCGTAGCCTCGATGCCCGAAGCCCGGATATTCGTATTCGAGGCCACTGGTATATAGAACCGCCCAGCGTTACCAAATACTTTGAAGTCCCCGTCACCATTGACATCCCAAGAGAAGCCGAGGCGAGGTGCGATAGAATTATCAGCGTGGACGAAAGCCTCGCCATCGCCGTTCTTGTTAGTGAACGACTCAGAACGCAGCCCCGCATACAGCAAGAGGTTTGGATTGATCTGCCAGCTGTCCTCGACATACCAGGCCGAGTTTTCTACATCATACGAACTTGAACCCGTCGTATAAACCCAGCGGCGAGCATAGTTCGTGCCCACAGGCAACAACTCACCGTTTACAGTACGTCCTGCGGCCTCGGTAACCAGATAGTGACGCCAATACTCACCACCGGTGTAAACTTCGCCCACTTTCGAAGACGTGAACTTTTCACCATCGTAGCCAAAGCGGATCTCATGATTACCCAATTGCCAATCCGCATCAATACGAATTGACGTACGTTCGTCAGATTCTGGCGAAGCAGTCAGATCGGGGATGAAAACTTGGGACAGGCTATAGCAACCGATATAGGTCGTCGTGCTCGCGCTTGCGCGGCTATCAAAAGCACGTACGCATTTTGCGGCTTCAGGATCAGTCACCCGCGGATCCTTGTTATCATAGGCGCTCTTCAAATGCCCGCCTTGAACCGAAACCGTAAAGTTCTCTGTCAGGTGCCCGGTATATTTCAGGATATCAATATCACCGCCATTGGTCAGATTATATTGAGAATCGAAATTCTCATGCTTGCCACTATAGAAGGACTCCGCGCCTTCTGCAGTGCTGTTTGTATAATTGGTGTATTTGACCGTATCCTTATTGCGGATACCCGTATATTCCAGGTGGTGGTTCGGTGTAATATACCAATCCAACTTCAGTAAAGCCTGCGGCGAATTATCGGCAGTATGATAGCTGTCGATCTGACGATAGACGTCGCTTTCATTGTTTTGGCCCTGAATAGCCGCGAACATGAACAACTTGTCTTTAATGATAGGACCGCTGGCATATTCTGTATAGGTGAAGCTGCTGCTGGTATTGGCGCTGCGATAACCGAAAAGATGGTTGTCAGAGGCCGGATTATAATCACCGTTCCCATCAATAAAGCCGGGGGTGTAAGCTTCATCCGGATCTTTAGAGAGAACATCGCGGCCGCGGGTCTTAAGTTCGGCCGGCGCATACACCATACTACCGCCAAATTTCCATTTGTTAGTACCGCGCTTGGTCACCAAAGAAATGACCCCACCGAGCGAACGACCGTATTCCGCGCCATATCCACCCGTTTTAATCTGTTCCTGTCCTATAGCATCAAACGGAATATCAGCATAAGTCAAAAGCGTCCGAAGGTTCGTAACATCAAACCCATTAATATAGTAGCCGTTTTCAGCAACTGACGAACCGCCAATGGAAACCGTATTCCCGAAATCGGCTGGACTGCCGTTCTTAACAGTGCCGGGCGCCAAAAGTGCTACGGACGAGATTTCACGATTGATCGGCAGAGACGCCATCTGTGAAGCTGTGAAAATGGATGTCGATTCCACCGACTTGACGTCGATCGGATTCACCGTCCGGGAACCACGGACAACGACCGTCACAGTATCATTAGTCAGATCGGCAGATACACCCAAGCCAGCCTTAACTTCGACATCCTTGGAAACACCGTTTGACGATGTCAGGGTGTAGAGCCCCGGAGGAACAGCCGAAAATGAATATTCGCCACTCGCCGATGCTGTAATACTGCGGGAAACGCCGGTTTCGGTATCCAACATCGTGACGGTAGCGCCTGGATCCGTCTTACCGGTAGCATTACCAACAGCGCTTTGTGCCAAAGCTTGGGTCGGCGTCAACATTAATGCCGACCCCGCAATTACAGACAACGCCGCACCGCAGATCGTCGTCGTGGCCAGAAGGCCAGATCGCAAAGATAATTTTTTCACTTGTTTCTCCGGGTTACATGAGGGTGTAGGCGCACCCACCGCAGTTTCCAGCATTACACGCTGTTAATGAAGTTAAAGCCCCCTGTCGCAAATCCGTCAATCGCGCGACATATTTTTGTCGATATCAATTGCAACCTGTTTCAATAAAGTCACAGGCGAAACATTACCTTAGGGAAACTATTATTAGCGCTTTCTGGTTAATTTAACCGACACGAATGCATGTAATTCAGCGAACTGAAAATTTATGTAAAATCAATTAATTGAAACAAAAATATGAAGCGCCGCGTCATCGGGGAGGAAGCAAATAAATTCCCCTGAATAGCTACGTTATCCCGAAAATTATTTCAGACGATTTTGCGTTGCCCGCATTGCCAAAATGGCAAAATATCAGAACAGATGCAGATCCGACGCATAATTTCTAACGCCTGACATGGACATATGTCGCCGATGTAACCGCTTCCGGCGGGTAACTGGCGGCCAGAACATGTATCAAAAGAAGACTGAGCACCGCGGCCGCAATCCGCTGCGAACGTTTTGATAAATATATAAAAAAGGCCAAACCCATGTCTATCCCGTCCTGATCTTCTCAGGAAGGAAGCAAACCGTGAGCCAGCCGTAAGATCAGCCAACCGCTGCAGCGGGAAACGGCATGGCTCTGATTTTCTGGACAATTTCGGTGACGCGGCGACAGTTCGCGCCGAGATCGGGAATATTGTAACGACTTACCGACCGAACATCGATGCTGCGCGGGTCAATCCGGATGACGATATCCGATTTGAAACCGTAGAAATTGTCCTGGTAGGTGGCTTCCACGCGCCAGGGAGAGGTGCCGAAAACCGTATAGTGGTTCTGCTTAAGCATGGTGACAATCGCTGGAATTTGATCTTCTGTTACAACCAGATTATCGATTGTCTTCGCGGCTGGGCAGGTCGCTTCGTTGATGGCGGCAATGGTTTTCCCCCCCAATCGAGCGATTCGTTGCGCGGCACCCGCGGCAAATCCTCGATCGGCAAGGCATCCCGGCCTCTTAACGTCACCATCTTATCCGAGAAGCTCAGCGGCCGATCCCAGTTGGTGGCAACGTCGGCAATCGGCGGATAATCCTTGAGCAATTTGTGATACCAGGCATAACCGCCAAGCAGACCGCCAGCGATCACAACTGCCGCCAGGGCCCAGGGCGCACGGTACTTTGGACACTTGAAAAGTGAAATCAGCAGGGACAGCGCTGCCACGGCCAAGGCCACCATCGCCATACGCGGGCCAATGCCCAGGGTCAGAGTCTTGAAGCCGAGATCGAGGCTGATATAGCCCAGATGCGTGATCATCATGGTGCCCAGCAGGAACAGGGCCGTGATGACCGAAACCATGAACGCCAGGTGCGCAAAGGCAAATCCCTTCTTCCGCGCCTTATGCGGCGTGCCATTATAGGCATTATCGGAATGCGGATCGGACACTCGGCACCTCCCAGGCTATGGCGGGTTTTGGTCAACGCAAATTAGCCCAAGGAAAGCCTGCGTCACGCCCTTACCTTCAAAACACGAAAAACAGCGCAAGAAAGTTAAATATTCAACATTATTACACGGCTCCGAAAACCGCGTTGGCCGGCCTGAAACACATGATTTTCAGGACTTTCAGGCGCTTTCAACATGCCACAAAATCGTTGACAGATCAATATCTTGCTGACCAACTGCAATGTCCGCCGTCGCATCTGATACATCATTCAGGCGGTCAGCGACACGACGCCCGCGCACCGCCGCCGGCAGATTGAGCCATAGCCCCTTAAAGGCCGCGTTTTGCTGACGTGCGAGGGCTGCGCAACGATCCCGCCAGGCGGCTTCACGGAATGTGGCATCCAGAACAACCGATTGCCCGGTGTCCAGAGAGGTTTGCGCCAGGGCAAACATATGATCATAGACCCGCACATTTTCAGCGGGCGAATAGGCTTCCTTCGGCAAGGTGTCATATTCTGGCCAGGCCCACAGACGTTTGCGGATTTCATCGCTGCGCAGGATGACGGCGCCGGGCGCCCGGCCGATTTGAGGTGCTTCCTGACGAGCGCGCGTGCTTTTACCCGAACCTGACAGGCCGCCTATCGCCATCAGTTGTGCCGGCTGCATCTCCAGAAAGTCCTTCGCCGCCTTGAGATACATCCGGGCCTTATCCATGCCGCCATTCAGATCGTGTGCCGAATTGGCGCTGACGTGACAGCGCACGGCCGCGCGCATCGACATATAAAGCGGCAGGCATTTCAGCCCAGCATAGACGGCTGAGGCATCCCCTTCAAGGCGTGCCGCCTGCTCCAGCCAGATATTCAGCACCAGATTGGCCGCCGCCTCATGCCCCCTCACCCACAGATCCATCAGCAGGAAGGCCAGGTCATACAGCACGTCAATCTGGCTCAGGCGGTCATTGAATTCGATGCAGTCGAACAGGACGGGTTTACCATGCTCCATCAGGATATTGCCAAGATGCAGATCTCCATGGCAATGGCGGACAAAGCCCCCTGCAAACCGCGCCTCTAAAGCTGGCGCCAGTTCGGCATAGACGGCCTGTATGGTCCGATCATAGACATCAACCAGATCAGCGCCCAGTTGTTCACGAAACAAGGCTATGTTTTCACGATTTGAATCAATTACATATTTTGTATTGCTGACGTGCTGCTTATCGCCGCATATCTCGGAGCCGGCATGAAAGCGGGCGATCAGTCGTCCCAGATCCCGCATCTGCCCCGGATCCGGCGTCCAGTCTGGTCGGCTGGCACTTTGCGCCGCCAGCACACCGGCCGTATCGAAACGACGCATCACCAGAACGCTCTCTTCGGCGATTTCCTCGATACCAAGATAGATGTCCGCCGCCAGGCGCTGATTGAAGCGCAGTTCCCGCAGCAAGGCTGTCCGGCGTTTTTCCGGCGTGGTGAAATCAAGAAAACCGTAATCGACACTTTTCTTGAGCTTGTAGGCCCGTTCACCCTTTAATACGACAGTCGCACACGAGGTTTCAATGACTTCGTCGGCGCCTTCACGGAGATAATCGAGAGCCTGACTTAACGACACAAACCACTTCCCTCTGATCTATAATCGCCAAACCGGCTAAGCCGCTTTTGTCGTTCTGGCAAGCAGATTAGCCTTGACCTCCATAGCCTTGCCTACCAGATGTCAGTCATGACGACGCCCGCCTCCCTGCCCGCCGATGTTAAGGCCATCATCTTCGATTGCGACGGCACCCTGGCCGATACCTTCGGCGCCCATTTCCGTGCTTTTCGTGACATTCTGGCGGACTATCAGGTCACTTTCGAGACGGAATTTTATCACGCCCGCCTGGGTCTGTCGCGCTATGAGTTGCTGGAGGAACTGAAGCAGGCGCAGGGCAAGCCCTTTGATGAACAGGTCGTCGCCAAGCGTAACACTGCGGCATTTCTGACGCATCTGCCAGCCATTCGGCCAATACCCTACACGCGCGACGTTCTCCGCAGCCAATATGGACGGCTCAAGCTGGGTGTCGCCTCCGGAGGGCAGCGGCCCATTGTCGAAGCCACACTTAAAGCCATCGGCGTGGTCGATATGCTCGACACCATCGTGACCATCGAGGATACTGGTATGGGCAAGCCAGCCCCCGATCTTTACCTGTTGGCAGCGGAACGATTGAACGTCGCCCCCCGTTTCGTTCTGGCTTACGAAGACAGTGACGAAGGCATGGAAGCCGCGGAACGCGCCGGGATGCGTGTTATCGATATCCGACCATTTTACAGGACCGATCCAGCCAGGTGGTAATCAGGGATAGAGCCTGGTGCGCGACCAGTTGCCGCTGGTTGTCTCGCGGCGGAACTGAAGGCGGTCATGCAGACGAAAGGGCTTGTCGCGCCAGAACTCGATGCTGAGCGGCGCGACGCGAAAGCCGGTCCAGTGGGGCGGGCGATCGATCTTGCCCAGACCGAACTTCAGGCCGTATTCCGCCACCTTCTTTTCCAGTGCGAACCGGTTCTCCAGCGGCCGTGACTGATCCGAGGCCCAGGCGCCGATCTGACTTTGCCGCGCACGGCTGTGGAAATAGGCATCGGCCTCGGTATCACTCACCCGGCCGACGGCTCCACGGATACGCACCTGGCGACGCAGGGACTTCCAGTGAAACAGCAGAGCTGCTTTCGGATCTTGCATCAGTTGCTGACCTTTTGCGCTCAAGGTATTGGTGTAGAAGACAAAACCAGCTTCATCGAAATCCTTCAACAGCACCATGCGCACATCGGGCAGGCCATCGGCATCGACTGTGGCGACCGCCATGGCGTTCGGGTCATTCGGTTCCTTCACGCCGGCGTCTTTCAACCATTGACCGAACAGGGCAAACGGTTCACCGGCATCGATCTCGGCCTCATGCGCCGCATGGGCCTCGGCATATTCATCGGCGGAAGGGCTTGGCGGGATCAGCGAGATCGGTCATAGCGGCCTTAAGACTTTGAAAAGGATAATCAGGCATTAATTTCAGGATGCGGCGTTGAAAATCAGCGCCGCTCCATAGGTGTCAGAATGGACTTCGGAGGCATGAACTTCAAGATGGCGGGGGTAAAAACAAGAGCCGAAGCGCTTGAAGCCCTAGGCCTGAAGGATATGGCGCCGGACGATGCCATCCGCTACGCCTTCCGCCAGCGCCTGAAGCAAGTTCATCCGGATCTGAACGGCGGCACGGACGCCCAGCTCAGGCGGCTGATCCTGGCGCGGGATATGCTGACATCCGACACTAATGCACCTTTAAAACAGACAGATTTTCCTCAACAATTCGACAGGAACGAGCATCGGTCTCATGGCGCCAGACCTCTGCATATCAGCCTGCATCAAGCCCTTTTCGGCGGCAGCGTTTCGACGGATGTTCCGGCGTTGGAATTTGCCGAGGCGGACGCCCCCCTGGCCTCTTTGATCGAAACCAGACGTATGTACATTGTCCTGCCGCCGGGCTTGAGGGACGACACTGTAGTCAGCCTGACCTGTAACGCCTCACCCGGACAAAGGCTTTTCTGCATCCATATCGAAGCAGGTGATGAGTGCCGCGTCTGGGGCAACGATATCTGGATGACAGCCACGATCGAAAGCCGCTTTTTACGCAGCGGCGGCCAGACAATCATCGATACACCGCATGGGCCGCGACATATCAATATTGCCGCCCGCACACCATCAGGTGCCAGCCTTTGCCTGAAGGGCCAGGGGCTGCCGGCCACCGACACGGCGCCTGCCGGCGACCTGCATATCCGGCTGGAGTCCTGCGCCGATACTATGCGCCCGGCGGGTCACGTCCTCACCGATTTCCGCCAGCGTTGGGCGTCATAATCTAAAACAAAATGCGATTTTCCCGCGCCCCTCACCTGTGCCATGACGACGGCAAATAAACGGGGATCCGCACATGGCACTCAGTTACGACACTTTCAGTCCATCGCTTGGCATCCGCCAGGATGCCTTTGGCAACCCCATTGGCAAGGCTGTGGAGGGTTGGCAGGGCTGCACCCGATTGCCAGATACGGAACTCCTCGGACGGACCTGCCGGCTGGAGCCTTATGATATTGCTCATGCCGAAGGACTTTACAGCGCCTATGTCGAGGATGACGGCCGCATGTGGAGCTACCTGCCCTATGGCCCGTTTGACAGCGCCCAGGCCGTCAACGAAAGTATCCAGGACTGGCAGAAAAACAGAGGCTTACATACTTTTGTTATTATGAAGAATGAGCAGCCGGTCGGCCATGCCAGCTTTATGCGTTATGATTTGACGCACGGCAGCGTTGAGGTTGGCGGCGTCACCTTTTCACCGGCCCTGCAACACTCGACCGCAGCGACCGAAGCCATGTATCTGATGATGAAGCACGCTTTCGATCAGGGCTATCGCCGCTACGAGTGGAAATGCAACCAACTCAACATACCATCGAGCCTCGCAGCTTTGCGACTGGGCTTCAGCTTCGAGGGCGTCTTCCGCAATCATCAGGTGGCACGTGAAGGTCGGCGCGATACGGCATGGTACTCCGTCATTGCAGAGGAATGGCCTCAGGTCCGCGCGCGCCTCGAAGCCTGGCTTGATCCGGCCAATTTCGATGCGGATGGCATACAGCGTCAAGCCCTGAGCGCTATTCCGCTTTAAATCTCAGCCGCCGAAACCGCAGCCGGCGGCTTTGTCAACAGAGGCGAGTCCTTTTCGATCATGCCGTTTTCGCGCGCCACCAGAGTCGGCACCAGAATCTGGCTGGTGACGTTTGTCGCCGTGCGCATCATATCGAGGATGCGGTCGATCGCCGCCAGAATCGCCAGACCTTCCAGCGGCAGGCCGGCCGTGGAAAGCGTCACCGTCAGCATGACCGTCGCCACACCGGGCACGCCGGCTGTGGCCAGAGACCCTAGAATCGAGGCCAGGGCGATCAGCAAATAGTGCTCCGGCGTCAGTACAATATGGAAATAGTTGGCGATGAAGATCGAGGAAATCGCCGGATAGATGGCGCCGCAACCGTCCATCTTCATATTGGCGCCGAGCGGCAGGGCAAAACCGGCATAGGACTTCGGCAGTTTCAGATTTTCTGTCGCCACAGCCAGGGAAACCGGCAAGGTGCCGATCGAGGAACAGGTGAAGAAAGCCGTCTGCTGGGCGGTGAAAATACCCTTGTAAAAACCCGTCACTCGCAGGCCATGCAGTTTGAGCAGGATCGGGTAAACGACAAAGATTTCGGTCAGACAACCAAGATAGATCAGGCCGATATAGGGAATCAGCGGCTTGAGTGCCTCCAGGCCGTAGCTCGCCACCACGGAGCCGATCAGGCCGAACACCCCGATTGGCGTTAGCTGGATGATCCAGCGCGTCAGCTTGAACATGACCTGAGAGCCCTGCTCAATTAAATCCGACAAGCCCTTGGTTTTTTGACCTAAAGCGCCGAGAGCCGCGCCTACCAGTATGGCGAAGAAGACGATGCTGAGTATCTTGCCGTCAGCAAAGCTCTTGAAGATGTTCGATGGCACGATACCGGTGATGACCTCGACCGGGCCAGGGATCGGATCGTGCGCCTCGACGACCAGCGGCAGACCGGCCAGGCCCGCACCCGGCTGAAAATAGATGCCGATGACCAGCCCGACTGAAACGGCGATGGCCGAGGTGACCATGAACCAGATGATGGTCTGGGCGCCCAACTTGACCGCGCGGCCGCCAGTCCCCTCATCGCCATGCCCCAGGCGTGCGATGGAAGCGGCGATAGTGAAAAAGACCAGCGGCGCCACCAGCATCTTGATGGCGCGGATAAAGGTATCGCCGATCGGATTGAGAAAGGGCAAGGCGTCCTTGCCCCAGTACAGCGCCACACCGATACCCACCACGAAGGCGACCAGAGTTTTCAGCCAGAACGGAATTTTACCAAGCCAAGCCATAACAATACTTTCAGTCGTAACCAATTGACTGATATATGGGCGTACATTCAAACCTTTACACACTAAAAAAATTGCACGGTCAGTTAAACGCGGCTAAAGCCAGTGGGAAATCTACAGGCTGCAATTCCATGTCTCACAATACCTTCGGTCATCTCTTCCGTGTCACCACCTGGGGCGAAAGCCATGGTCCGGCGCTTGGCTGCGTCATCGATGGTTGCCCGCCGGGAATCGCCCTGTCGGAGGACGATATCCAGTGGGCCATGGATCGCCGCAAGCCGGGCGGTTCGCGTTTCGTCACCCAGCGCCGCGAAGCCGATGAGGCAAAAATCCTCTCCGGCGTTTTCGAAGGCGTCACCACAGGCACACCGATCTCGATCCTGATCGAGAACACGGACCAGCGCTCGAAGGATTATGGCGACATCGCCAAACAGTTCCGCCCCGGTCATGCCGACTACACCTATTTCGCCAAGTACGGCGTGCGCGACTATCGCGGCGGCGGCCGGTCCTCCGCCCGTGAAACGGCCGCACGCGTGGCCGCCGGCGCCGTGGCGCTGAAAGTATTACAGGTATTGGTCGGTGAACAGGTCAAGGTGCGCGGGGCCTTATCACAACTCGGCATCCACAAGGCGGCGCGCGGCAACTGGGATTGGGAAGAGGTCGGCAACAATCCCTTCTTCTGCCCTGACCCCGCCTCGGTGACGCTGTGGGAAGACTATCTCGACGGCATCCGCAAGGCCGGCTCCTCCATCGGCGCCGTGGTCGAGGTCGAGGCCGAAGGCATCCCCGCCGGCTGGGGTGCCCCGATCTACGGCAAGCTCGATTCCGAACTGGCTTCGGCCCTGATGAGCATCAATGCCTGCAAGGGCGTCGAGATCGGCGAAGGCTTCGGCGCGGCCGAACTTTCGGGCGAGGAAAACGCCGATGAAATGCGCATGGGGCCAGACGGCCCTGAGTTCAAGTCCAACCATGCCGGCGGTATCCTAGGCGGCATTTCCACCGGCCAGACGGTTGTGGCGCGCATGGCGCTGAAGCCGACCTCATCCATTCTGACCAGGCGCGAAAGCATCGATGTCAAAGGCAACGAAGTCGAACTGATCACCAAGGGACGTCATGACCCCTGCGTGGGCATCCGCGCCGTGCCAGTGGCCGAAGCCATGATGTCCTGCGTGCTGCTCGATGCTTACCTCAGGCATCGCGGCCAGACGGGCGATGGCCCGCATCGGGTGGGCGCCTGAGCCTATTGTAATTGTAAAAGTTACATTTATATATCGGGTCACAGTTCAAGAGGGAGCGTTTCTCATGATCGACAAAAGACCTTACAATCAACTCGGCGGCGCCAACCACGGCTGGCTGAATGCCAAGCACCATTTCTCGTTCGCCTCCTATTATGATCCGGCCAAGATGGGCTGGGGCAGCTTGCGCGTCTGGAACGACGACGAGATCAAGTCACAGACCGGTTTCCCCCCGCATCCGCACAATGACATGGAAATCATCACCTATGTCCGCGAAGGCGCCATTACCCACCAGGATTCCCTTGGTAACAAGGGACGCACGGAAGCAGGTGATGTCCAGGTCATGTCGGCCGGCACAGGCATCCGCCACTCGGAATATAATCTGGAAAACGAAACCACCAAGATCTTCCAGATCTGGGTCGAGCCCAGCGTGCGTGGCGAGCCGCCTGCCTGGGGCGCCAAGCCCTTCCCCAAGGGAGACCGCGCCGGCAAATTCGTTACCCTGGCCTCCGGTTTCAAAGGTGATGAAGACGCTCTGCTGATCCGCACGCCGGCCCGCCTGCTGGGCGCCACCCTGCTGAAGGACCAATCCGAATCCTATACGCCGGTGGAAGCCCCCGAAGGCCAGACGCGCCATCTTTATCTGGTGGTGGCGCGCGGCAAGGTCAGCGTCAACGGCGTCGAACTTGATGAACGCGACGGTGCCGCCATAAAGGATGAAGCCACGCTCGACATCCGGGCGCTGGAAGACGCCGAGGTCGTGCTGCTCGACGCCGCATAATCAACCTTGATCAGCCTCCGGAAGGTGCTAACCTGCACCTTCCGGAGGTATTTCATGCATACTCCCCCTTTTGTTGCTGTTTCATTTCTGGCTTTAGCTGCCTGCTCTCCGGCGCATAAGGCGGAAGTCGCCAGCGCCGAATCAGCCGCCGGCTCCGCCGTCATGTCGGCTATTACACCGCCTCCCGGCAGCCAGGCTCATATACTGGGCGGTGTCGATCTCAACAAATCCATCACCTTGGTGGGCACTGAGCCTTTCTGGAACATCCTGTTCGGTGATGGCCGCCTGGTCTTTTCCAGCCCGGATTCGCATCTTGGCCGCACGGTGTCGGCACCATTCATCCTGAATAAGGACGGCGCCGAATGGCATGACCAGGATATGGATATTTATCTGACACCGGTACGCTGCTCGGATGGTATGAGCGACCGCAGCTATCCGCTGAAAGCCGTTGTGCATATCGGCGAAACCGTCCTGAAAGGCTGCGCCAACAACACATCGCGCCTGCCCCAGAACCGTCCCTGAGTTACTTCAATCCGACCAGTTTGTGCGTCTGGATGCTCATGCGCCATTGCGGGTGCGTCAGGCAGTAATCGATCACCGCCTGGGTATTAGCGGCCTGCTGCGGATCGTCCTTCGGCTGGAGATAATAGCGCTCGAAATCCAGGGTCAGAAATTCGGCCGGGTTGACACCTTCTTGCGGCCAGACCAGTTTCAGCTCCTGACCTTGGGTTTGATGCAGGCGGTTGTCCGCCTTGGGGCTGACACAGATCCAGTCAATTCCCTCCGGCACTTTCAGGGTGCCATTGGTCTCGACGGCGATAAAATAGCCCGCCGCCTTGACTGCCCGGATCAGGTCTTCATCCAGTTGCAGCAGAGGCTCACCGCCAGTGAATACCACAGCCTTATCGGCGGAACGCCCCTCCCCCAGACAGCATCCAGCGCTGTCACGACATCGGCAGGTGTTGCGAATTTGCCGCCATTTTCACCGTCGGTGCCGACAAAATCCGTATCGCAGAAGGTGCAGGCGGCGGTCGTCCGGTCCTGTTCTCGGCCGCTCCACAGATTGCAGCCGGCAAAACGCGCGAAGACATTGACGCGACCAGCTTGCCCCCCCCTCGCCTTGCAGGGTCAGAAAGATTTCCTTGAAACTATACATCAGCGCTCCGCCGGCGTCCGGGCCTCAAGAAAGTGCTCAAAGCCGGTTTTACGCAACTGGCAGGCCGGGCATTCGCCGCAGCCATAGCCCCAGGCATAACGCTCGCCCCGCACGCCCTTGTAGCAGGTCGTGGTTTCTTCCAGGATCAGATCAACCAGGGCCTCCCCGCCCAGTTCCTCGGAAAGCGCCCAGGTCTGCGCCTTGTCGATCCACATCAGCGGCGTGTGAATTTCATAGGGTCGCTCGATACCCAGTTGCAGGACTGTCTGCATGGCCTGGAGGGTCCCGTTGCGGCAATCGGGATAGCCGGAAAAATCGGTTTCGCACATGCCGCCGACCAGGTGATCCAGGCCGCGCCGATCGGCCACAGCCGCCGCATAGACGAAGAACACGAGATTGCGCCCCGGCACGAAGGAGGACGGCAGGCCGCGCCCGGTCATGACGATCTCGGTCTCGCGCGTCAGCGAGGATTCCGCCACGGCGCCGAAACCGCGCAGGTCGCAGACATGGTCTTCGCCGAGACGTGTCGCCCACCCCGGAAAAACCTCGCGGAACTTTTCCAGCACCGTGGTTCGGGTCGTCATCTCGATGGCATGGCGCTGGCCGTAATCGAACCCGATCGTCTCCACACGCTCGAAATGGGTCAGGGCCCAGGCGAGGCAGACGCTGGAATCCTGCCCCCCGGAAAAGAGGACAAGCGCGGATTTGGCGGCGGGAACACGATCCAGGGACGCGGACATGGAACGAAAACTTTCGATGCTGTGAAGTCCTCATCTAAAACGCGCCTTTACGACGTTTTGCAAGCCTTTTGACGCGACGCAAAAACGGTTTCCTTTGACGTTTACGTCAAGCTGGCCAATTATAGGCGGGCGAGAGGTGCAATCCATGACCCAGCTTTTTTTCCGACATGTTCGGCACGATTATCGACAATACGCCCTACATGAAGGCAATCGGCGCCTATTATGCCGGCGCTTCGGAAGACGGCATCACCATGGCTATGCCATGGCGTGAAGATCTGGTCGGTGATCCTGAAACCAGAGTCATCGCCTCAGGCGTGGTTACGGCTCTGCTCGATAACTGTTGCGGCATGGCGGTATGGGACAGGATCAACGCATTCAAGCCGGTCGCCACCCTCGACCTGCGCATCGACTATATGCGCCCAGCCCTTCCCGGCCACGAATTGAAGGTGACCGCCAAATGCTACAAGCTGACGCGCAGTATCGGTTTTGTTCGCGCCTTCGCCTATGAAACCAGCGTTGAGGATCCGGTAGCCGCAGCGCAGGGCGCCTTCATTGTGACGGCTTTGAAATCCGATGCCGGAGACGTGAAATCATGACTAAACCGGACGCCGTATTGAAGGATATTCCGTTCGCCAGCTTTTTGGGTGTGCGCCTGGAACTGGCCGGCGACGAACTGACCGCCCACCTCCCTTTCGCCCCGCACCTGATCGGTAATCCGATGATCCCGGCCCTGCATGGCGGCGTTATTGGCGCCTTCATGGAAATCACCGCCATGGCGCAACTGAAACACCACGGCAATTTCGACCATGTCCCCAAACCGATAGATGTCAATGTCCAGTATCTGCGCTCAGGTAAGCCACTCGATACCCATGCCCAGGCCGTTGTGAAGCGCATCGGGCGAACCATTTCGAGCGTCGAGGTTTCCGCCTGGCAGGAAACGCGCCAAAGTCCTATCGCCACCCTTCAGGCTCACTTCCTGATGGATTGAACCTGGCAATTCCCCTTAACATCGTATTTTGCAATTGAACAATCCTGGATTGCTGATACCCCTAATGGGGTGCAGCAATAGGGCTGCGCTTGCCTATATATGATTCTGAGGGATCACACATAATGTCAAAAGAGAAAAAAATAAACGTTGCCAAAGCCTTATCAGCACAACTTCGCGCAACGGAAGAGGCCATTGACACCGCTCTGTCCGAAGCCGCCCATTTGATCGAAACCTATGTTTCTTCCCGGCGCGCGATTCGCATGTCGACAATTATAGGCAACGACGTCCATCAAAATACGCTCAAGGCAATGATGGCGCTCAGCACGGCGCAACAACACATGACGGCCGCGCACGCAAACCTGACCTTGGTTCAGGCACAGATCGGCCTCGGCAATGTCGCCATCCTGCCAGCCGATGACAAGCCTGCCCCGCCGCCGACCGGTCATTACGTGACGCCTGTTGAGGAAGTGGTCATCGCCGCCGAATAGCCTCTTCCTGTCCAGGCGGAATCGCGGCTTAAGTCCATTCGTGACGGGCGTCACGCGAGGACGTTTATATGCTGCATTCTCCCCTGGCCATTTTCGGCGCTGTTTTTCTGATCTTCGCCAGCCTCACGGCTTTTATCTTCGGGACATGGCGGGAAAGAGCCGGCGCGGCGGTTTATCTGGCAGCTTACCTGATCGCCAACGGGCTGAACTGGCTTAGCCATATGCAGGGCCTGAGCCATACAATAACGGATATCCTGTGCCTGATCGGATTTATCATCCTCTCCTGGAAATCGCCGCACCCTTGGCCATTATGGGCGGCTGGCTTTCAACTCGCCTCCACCATGACCGGCATTTGTGACTTGCTAAACATCAATGTCTCCAAATGGGCCTATATGACGCTCCTTATCGTTTCGGCGTATGGCGTACTCTTGGCCCTGCTCGTCGGGACTTTTGCCGCCGCTCGCAGAAAATGGCAGCAACGCATAGGCAGAAGCGAATAAAATCCAGAAAATAGGTTGATTTTCCTATTATTGGATTTATTTTCCTCTGAATTAATTGTAATTCCTATTCCGGTGGCCCTCTCGGCCTTATCTTTTGATACGACACTTGGTATGACCCTTTCGCATAACCACATCTGGGCCGCAATCGATGCCCTGGCGAACCGGCTCAATACCACGCCGTCGGGATTGGCGCGCCTGGCGGGTCTCGACCCGACGAGTTTCAATAAATCAAAACGCGCCTCGCCGGAAACGCCATCTCGGCCGCGCTGGCCGTCAACGGAAAGCCTGGCCAAGTTGCTGGAAGCCACGGGCATCAAGTTTTCCGAATTTGCCCTGCTGGCGGAAGGCCGGTCTGGCGGACAGGGTATTCCGCTGATCGGCTTCGCCCAGGCTGGTAATGAGGGATTCTTCGACGATTCCGGCTTTCCACTAGGTCAGGGCTGGGATGAAATCACCTTCCCGTCGGTTAATTCGGGCCTCTATGCGCTCGAAATTTCCGGTGATTCGATGCTGCCGCTTTACCGGGATGGCGACCGCATCCTGGTCGATCCCCATAATCAGAATCTGCGCAAGGGCGACCGTGTGGTGGTCAAAACTATCGATGGCGAAGTCATGGCCAAGGAACTGGTGCGATATTCGGCGCGTCAGATCGAACTGCGGTCATTGAATCCTGACTTTCCCGACCGGACATTTGATCGCTTGCAGGTGGCGTGGATAGCAAGGATTGTATGGGCCAGTCAGTAGAGTGAATGTACGGGGTTTGGGGCCTGCGGCCCCAAGCCTTCCCTGTCTTGTTTTCTCTCCGCCCCCTGAGGGCGGGAAGTAAACAAGAGAAGAAAGATGTGGGGTCACGGACCCCACGCCCCGTAACAATTTGCTCTACGACTTCCCCGCATAGTCGCCATATTCCCACTCATATGGCACGCCTGTATCCCCCAAAATAAACCGAACCAGATCAGCAAAGGCGGCTTCCGTGCGGACATCATTCGACAGGATCAACACGCAACGCTTGGACGTCTCAAGGCAAACCAGGGTGTTGGCTGTCTGGCCGTCATGGCCGCCCTTGAAGAAGCCATGCCCCTGCGGCCCGTCAAATACCACCACACCCAAACCCGCATACAGATCCTTGCGCTGCTGATCCGCCGGCAATTCATCGGCAAAAGGCGGAAACTGCGTCTTCGTAACGATATGCAGTTGCGGTTTCACCATCTCCGCCCGCGAAGCCGCTGAAAGCCCCTCTCCCCGCACCAGGGCCGCGGCAAATTTCGACAGGTCATCAATGGTCGTATCCATCGAACCGGCGGCCCGCACCTTGCTGCGTTCGTCGTGCTCAACAGCCTCCCCTTTGTCGTTGAAGCCATCCGCCAGATTCGGGCGGAAGTCATCGCGCCACATCAGCGAAGTGCGCGTCATGCCGAGGTTCTTGAATATGCCATTCGTCAGATCACCGACATCGACACCCAGTCCCTTATCTTTCCGTCCCTGCTCGATGGCGAATTGCAGCAGTATCAGTCCTTCCCCGGAATAGGCAAAGCGGGTGCCCGGATCGAAATGGATATGCAGTTTTTCATCCGGCTCCAGCCACCAGAAATTGGCGAACCCGGTGGAATGGGTCAATGCCATGCGCGGGGTGATCAGCTTCCAGCGCGGATCACTGGCCAGATCTTTGTAGGGTCCGTACTTGTCCGGATAGATGGCATTGGTGTCGTACTCGATCAGCGGCCTGTCGAGATCATCGGCAATCGGTGTATCGAGCCCGATCCGCCCCTGATCGACCAGTTTCATGACCGTATAGGCAAAGACCGTCTTGGTCAGCGAGGCGCCATACATAACCGTGTCGGTCTGGAGCGGGTCTCCCTTGGCATTGCGGACGCCATAAGCATGGACATAGGCGACCTTGCCGTCATCGATGACCGCAACGGCCAGCCCCTTGCCGCCCGTCGTTTTCAGGGCATCGGAAACCTTCGCGTCGATCGCCATTGGGGCGGGCAATGGTCGGGGTTCGGCGGCCAACAGCGGTGTGGCCATGAGAAGCACGAGAAGAGACGCTAACCGAATCAAGCCTACTCTCCTATTTTTAACCCTTTGATTTATTATCCATATAATTTCGAGTATATGCGAACGTCGTAAATACTACCGATAGAAGCATTACTGCGGACAAGATGGCTGCAAACCAAAACAACACACAAAAATGAAAGTACTCGGAAGCTCCAAGGGAAGCGAAAGCGACAACCAGACCCCATAGGTTCTGGTTTAAATTTATTTTGAAATTTTCAGTCACTGCTCTCCCCCTTGTTCCAGCTTTTACTCAGTCAGTTTACCTGAAATTCCCTGCTCCAGCAAAGAAATCGTGCGCTCCAAACCAAAGATGGCCACGAATGAGCCAAAGCGCGGCCCCTGACTTTGCCCCAGAAGCACTTCATACAAAGCCTGAAACCAGGCGCGCAAGGGCTCGAATTCATGCGCTTTTCCGACTTCAAAGACGAGATTTTGCAAGAGGTCTGAATCGCGCGTATCGGCCGGTAGTTCCTTAAACTTCGCCACCAGATCGGACATTGCCGCCTTTTCCTTTTCATCCGGCAGGCGGAAGGTTTTCGATGGCTTCACGAAGTCCTCGAAATAGTTGATCGCATAGCCGGCCAGGCGGTCGAGCACAGGCTCGCTTTCCGGCGTGGCGCCCGGAATATAGGCACGCAGGAAGCCCCACAGCGTTTCCTTATCTTGGGCATTGGCCACCGAAACCAGATTCAGCATCAGTCCGAAAGTCACCGGTGGCGACTTGATCCCGGTTTCGCCGCGCAGCACGAACCAGACCGGATTTTCGATCTGCTTGGCCTCTTCCTGTTTCGGGAAGGCGTCAAGCTGCTGGAAGAATTCGTCGGTCGCGCGGGGGATGACATCAAAATAAAGCTTCTTGGCCGATTTCGGCGACTGGAACATATAATAGGCCAGGCTTTCCGGCGCACCGTAGCGCAGCCAGTCCTCCATAGTCAGGCCGTTGCCCTTCGACTTGGAGATCTTCTGGCCGGCTTCGTCGAGAAACAGTTCGTAATTGAAGCCTTCTGGCGGCGTCCCGCCCAGCACCTTGCAGACCTGAGATGACACTTTAACGGAATCGATCAAATCCTTGCCCGCCATTTCATAATCAACGCCCAGCGCGGCCCAGCGCATGGCCCAGTCGGGCTTCCACTGCATCTTGACGTGACCGCCGGTCACCGGCACCTCAAAGCGCTCGCCATTTTCCTCAAAGACGATCGTGCCGGCCGCCACATTGCGCTCCAAGGTCGGCACCTGGAGCACGAAACCGGTCTTCGGCGAGATGGGCAGGAAGGGCGAATAGGTGGCGCGACGATCCGGCCCCAGGGTCGGCAGCATGACCTTCTGGATATCGTCGAAACGATCCAGAGCGGTCAGAAGCGTCTGGTCGAACAGGCCGCTCTTGTAGCATTCGGTCGAAGACAGGAACTCATAGGTGAAGCCGAAGCTGTCGAGAAACGCCTTCAAACGCGCATTATTATGCTGGCCGAAGCTCGGATATTCGCCGAACGGATCGCGCACCACTGTGAGAGGCTTATAAAGGTCTTCGCGCAGGATATCCGCGTTGGGGATACCATCCGGCACCTTGCGCAGGCCGTCCATGTCGTCCGAAAAGCAGATCAGGCGCGTGGCCCAGGCATTACCGGTCATGGCTTCGAAAGCCTGGCGCACCATGGTGGTACGCGCCACCTCGCCGAAGGTGCCGATATGCGGCAGACCTGACGGCCCATAGCCGGTCTCGAAGATCACCGCGCGGTTCAAGCCCTCAAAAGCCTTCAGCGCCTCATCCGTCTTGCCGGCCTCGATCAGGAGAGCGCCTGTTTTTGCGCCTCGTGCCCCTGAATGCGCGATTTGACCAGACGCGCAATCAGGTTGCGGGCCTGTTCAAACGGCCATGCACGGCCGGCGTAAGCAAGGGGAGCAAGAGACGACATGAGGAACCGGAAACTCCATAATTTAAAGAGGCCATGGCTTTAAGCCGCGCGCCTCTATGCGTCAATGAAAAGCATTCGGGAAACCCTCTTCGGCAGCCAATAACTTAACCTCCCCTTACGGAAACATTTTCGCTTGACCCATCTGTTGAAAGCACATAACTTTACGTTGACGTAAATGTAAGATTCTGCCACTGTCTATTCAAATCCAGAAAATGCCCATGGAAACGCACCCTAAAGACTCCAATCGCACCTATTCGATCCGTCAACTCTCCAAGGAGTTCGACGTCACGGCCCGCGCCCTGCGCTTTTACGAGGACAAAGGGCTTATCTCGCCGCAACGTAAAGGCCAGACACGCCTCTATTCGCCGCGGGACCGCGCCCGCCTGCAACTGATTCTGCGCGGCAAACGCCTGGGATTCTCGCTGGTCGAGATTCATGAAATCCTCGATCTTTATACGCCGAAGGATCATGGCGCCGCCCAGATGCGCGCGACCCTGCACAAATATCGCGGCCAGATCGAGACCCTAAAACGCCAGCGCGAGGATATCGACGCGGCGATCAAGGATATGATCGAAGGCTGTGCCTGGCTGGAAGGTCAGATCAATGAGCTGGAAGCCGAAACCTCAAACTGATCAACATTTAATTCTACTTTCCTAAACAGGGATAATAAGAAATGGCCTACGTAGCCCCGGTCCGCGACTATCAGTTCCTCTTCGAAAATGTCTTCAAGACGGACCAGTACAGTAACCTGAAGGGCTTTGCCGATGCCGACTCGGCGACTGTGGCCGCCATTCTGGAAGAAGCCGCGAAATTTGCCGAAGAGGTCGCCCACCCCATCAACATCACCGGCGATAAGGAAGGCTGCACGCTCGATCCGGTCACCCATGAAGTCACCGCGCCCAAGGGCTACAAGGAAGCCTACAAGGCCCTGACCGAAGCGGGCTGGACCGCCCTTTCCGGTGATCCGCAATATGGTGGCCGGGGACTGCCGCACTTCGTCAATACCGCCTTTTCGGAAATGCTGTCCGGCGCCTCCTCCGCCTTCGGCATGTATCCCGGCCTGACCGAGGGCGCCATTTCCGCGCTCACCGCCGGCGGGACGCAGGCACAAAAAGACCTCTACCTGCCCAAGCTGATCAGCGGCGAATGGTCGGGCACCATGAACCTGACCGAACCGCATTGCGGCACTGACCTGGGCCTGCTGCGCACCAAGGCGGTGCCAACCGGTGACGGCAGCTACAAGATCACCGGCCAGAAGATCTGGATCTCGGCGGGCGAGCACGACTTCACCTCGAATATCTGCCATCTGGTGTTGGCCCGACTCGAAGGTGCGCCCGCAGGCGTAAAAGGTATTTCGCTCTTCCTGGTGCCGAAGTTCCTGCCCGATGCCGACGGTAATCCCGGTGAACGTAATTCGCTGCAATGCGCCGGCCTTGAGCACAAGATGGGCATTCATGGCAATTCGACCTGCGTCATGATGTATGACGAGGCCAAAGGCTTCCTGCTCGGTCAGGAAAACGAAGGGCTGAAGATCATGTTCTACATGATGAACAATGCCCGTTTCGGCGTCGGCCTCCAGGGTCTGGCGATCGGCCATGCCGCGCTTGTCGCCGCCAATCAATTCGCCAGGGACCGCCTGCAGGGCCGCGCCCTCACCGGCCCGAAATCACCGGAACTGCCCGCCGACAGCATCCTTGTTCACCCCGATGTCCGCCGGATGCTGCTGGAAAGCCGCGCCCTGATCGAAGGCGGCCGCGCCTTCCTGGCCTGGGTGTCGCTCCAGGCCGACCTGGCGCACGTTTCCGAAGACGAAAAAGAGCGCGAAAAAGCAAACGACTATATGGGGCTTCTCACCCCTGTTATTAAAGCTTACCTGACCGATAAGGGCCTGAAGGTCACGCAGGACGCCATGCAGGTCCATGGCGGTTCAGGCTTCACCGAGCATTTCCCGGCTTCGCAATATATGCGCGATGTCCGCATTACCCTGATCTATGAAGGCACCAACGGTGTGCAGGCGCTCGATCTCGTCGGCCGCAAGCTGCCCTCCAAGGGCGGCCGTGCCCTGCAAACCTTCCTGGGCGAAATCGACACCTATATCGCCGCCGAGGAAAGCGACACGAAAGTACCGGCCTATATCAAGGCGCTGAAAGACACCAAGGCGAAACTCCTCGATGGCACGATGTGGCTGATGCAGAACGGCATGGGCAATCCGGATGCCGCCGCCGCCGGTTCGCTCGATTACCTCCACCTCTTCGGCCTGACCTGCACCGCCTATATGTGGGCGCGCATGGCCAAAGAAGCCCAAGCTCAGATCGACGCCGGCGCCACCGATCCCTTCTTCGACACAAAGCTCAAGGTCGCCCGCGTGTTCCTGGAACGCATCCTGCCCGACGCCGAAGCGCATCTGATCAAGATGAAGGCCGGATCAGAGGGCCTGATGGCGCTGGCTGACGATCAGTTCTGACCGGCTCTCGGGGACCGGCCAGGCTGGTCCTCGTAAAATACACGCGACAAGATAGCCGCCTTGCCCGTTAACCATATCCGGTCTACCCTGTTCGTTTGGGGATAAGGGGCCTGGTATGAAAACGATTATAGCTGTGATCCTGTTAGCTTGCGTCACGGCTTTTGGATTATGGGCGATTGCGCCGGAAACGTCCGCCAGGCAATCCTGCGCGGTACTTTCGACAGCCTGTATCAATACACCGGCCGAATTTACCCACGTCATCACCGATTATCACGGTGTGGCTTCGGATGGGCAACCGCAATCGGAATATATCTCGCTTTACAAAAACAGTGACGACCAGGAGCCGACGGTCCGCTTTGAAGCCAGGACCGATTCCCTGACCAGGGCCGAATTACCGGCAGACTTTACCTGCGCGCCACGCGGCGCGGATGAACTCCTGTGTCATCGCCCGTTGCAGGACAGCGGCATAGAGGAGACCGCTATTATGCGTCCGCAGGGCTTCCTGGGACTGCAAGCCTGCGATCCGTCCTATGACGTGCTTTATCTCACCCCACGCGCCGGGCTTTCCGGTATCCGGCTTGAAGACTATGCCGACCTGCGCCAGGGGGCCTCGCCACCGAGATACACCCGGTGGCAGGCCATGCTGGACCGCCGGAAGTGTGGCTAAACCAGAAAACTAGAGATTTTCCAGAACGTATTCGGCGCTGGAAACCTTGAATTCACCACCGGCCTCGACGAACAGCTTGTCGATCTTGCCATCTCGGATCACGGCGGCATAGCGCTGCGAACGCGGTCCCATGCCGAAACCCGAAGCATCAAGCGTCAGGCCCATGGCCTTGGCGAACTCGCCATTGCCATCGGCCAGCATGACCACTTCGTCATTGATGCCCTGATCCTTCGCCCACGCCTTCATGACGAAATAATCGTTGACCGAAGTGCAGGCCACAACATCGACGCCCTTGGCTTTGAAATCGGCGGCATGGTCCTTGAAGCCCGGCAGGTGGCGCGCTGAACAGGTCGGGGTGAAGGCGCCTGGCACAGCGAACAGGACCACAGTCTTGCCGGCGAAGAAGTCTTTTGAGGCAACGGGCTTGGGGCCAGCTTCGTCAACCAGGGTCAGGGTGAGTTCGGGGATGGAGTCGCCGGATTGCAGGGTCATGATATGTCTTTCTGAATGGATCGCGGCGAAGTCCTAAGGGAATTCGCCATCAAAATGCGATACGGATGGCTATCCGCATTTGTGGCATTTTGCAATCAAGACAGTCGTATCCATATAAGGTACTATAACCTCCTCCCGCTCGCACGCTTCCAGAGGCACTGCCATGATCAGCTCATCAGACACGTTTACCGAAGATGGTCATCCGCCCGCTCATATCTCCTATCAGGGGCAGTTGCTGATCGCCATGCCGGTACTGAATGACCAGCCTTTCAATCACAGCGTCATCTATGTCTGCCAGCATGACGAGGATCACGCCATGGGCCTGATCCTCAACCAGCCGATCAGTGGTCTGAATTTCAGCAAGATGATGAAGGAACTGGGCATAGAGAGCGACACCCCACACTTCGCCCAAAGGCTGGCCATGCAAAAGATATACCGTGGCGGCCCGGTCCAGAATGACCGGGGCTTCGTGCTGCACAGCCTCGATTACCAGATAGACGACATCACACTCGATCTCGGCGGCCCCTTCATCAGCCGTCCCGATGGTGAGGAACAGGGCGTGGGACTGACCGCCTCACGCGACATCCTGGTCGATCTGTCCGCCGGCGCCGGTCCGGCCCGCAGCCTGATCGCGCTCGGTTACGCCGGCTGGGGGCCAGGCCAACTGGAAAGCGAGATCAGCCAGAACGCCTGGCTGGTCGTGCCCGCGAGCCAGGAACTGATTTTCGGCGGCGATCCGGAGCATCTGTGGAGCCGGGCCCTGGCCAGCATGGGCATTCAGCCGGGACATCTGTCAGGGACGGCGGGAACAGCTTAAGCCGGCCTCAGTTCGCTGCTCAGGGATGCCGCCAGGAAAGCCTCCGCGTCGGCAGGTTTCAAAGCCTTTGCAAACCCGTAGCCTTGCCCCAGGTGACACCCAAGGTCATTGAGCCGCTTGGCAAGCACCATGTCCTCGACACCTTCGGCCACGACCTCCAGTCCGAAATCACGCCCCAGGGTCAGGATAGCGTGAACGATCTTTTCCGACGCCGCATCCGTTTGCAGCGTAATGATAAATGAGCGGTCGATCTTCAGGGTGTCGAAAGGCAATTTGGCCAGATACGACAGGGAAGAAAAGCCGGTGCCGAAGTCATCGAGCGCGATACCGGCGCCCGCGTCACGCAGGGCTTCCAGTATACGCGCCGTGGCGTCCGGATCGCGCATGACATCGCTTTCAGTCACCTCCAGCTTGAGACATCTGAGCGGCAAATCCGCCTCGCGAATCAGGCGCGAGACATCTTCCACCAGATGCAGACGCTCGATCTCCGGCGCCGACAGATTGACGCTGACGAAGAAGCCGGCGGGCAGATCATAGGCCGCACGCCACTTCGCCAGGCAGTTCACCGTCGAATTGAGGATGATCGCGCCGAGATCGGTCATCAGGCCGAGATCGCGCGCCGCCGTCAGGAAATGATCCGGCGGGATAATGCCGCGTTTCGGATGCACCCAGCGAGCCAGGGCCTCGAAGCCCGCGATCACGCCTGTCTTGAGATCGACGATCGGCTGATACCAGGCGTGAATCTCGCCACTGATAAACGCCTTGCGCAACTCGGCCTCCAGCGCCAAACGGGTCAGGCCATCGCTTTCCAGGTCACGCTTATAGGCCGCCACACCGCCCGCCCCTTTTAACCGGGCCGCCTCAACCGCCATTTCGGCACGGCGCAGCAGTTCGGCACTTTCGAGCGCACCGGCGCCCCCCTCGACCGAGACCGCGCCCATCGAAAAGGTCGGGTGAATATCGAAGCCGGCGATGATAATCGTGCGCTCCATGGCATTTCGCATCCGTTCGGACACGCGCGGAAAGCCACGCAGGGTCAGGACCGCGAATTCATCCTCGCCCAGCCGCGCCAATACGGAAGCGCCGCCAAAAGCCTCTCGCAGGCGTTGCGCCAGAACGCCCAGCACCAGGTCGGCGCGCTCATGACCGAGCGCCTCATTAAGGCGGCGAAAACGATTGAGATCGCCCACCACCAGATCGTAATCGCCCTCATGCGACAAAAAGGGCCCGGCTGGCGCTCAGAAATCCCCGGCGATTGTAGAGGCCGGTGAGCGGATCGATATGGATATCCTGAACCAGACTGTCTGCATCCGGCATCTGGCGGATGTCCCGGCTCATCTCGGTCACTGTGCCAAGCACAAGGGCCGGCCGGACCTTACGTCCCTTGAAATACAGCAGGCGTCGGTCTTTCAGCCGCATCAGGCACTGAACATGCGCCTCGCCCGGCAGACCGGCAACAGTACGCACTTCGAGCGTTTTCAGGATCATGTCCAGCCGGTCGGTTTCACCGGAGGCAAACAGCGGCATCAGGTCTTCAAGCGTAAAGACGCCATTCAAAGGCAACAAATCAAGCGCTTGCGCATCCCCCCTGAATTCAAAACGGCCACATGACAGGTCATAGGCCCATAACAGGCTGTCGGCGCCCGCCAGCGCCAGCGCACGGATAGTGTCATCCTCAAACCATAGGGGTGATGCGTTTACGCGATCCATAATGCCTTTGCTTTCCACACAGTCTGGCATTATCAGGAATGACGTGATTTGCGCCGGAATGCACCGGCAAGGGCATAAAAATTATGCCGCCAAAATGGCTGACACATCGCTCATGGATTTTGGCCCCAAAATCGCGCTGGCACACGCCTTTTGCGCGCTTATGGCCGAACCGACACGCACCAGATCATCGCGGTTGACTCCTTCGATATCAGACGCCACCTCATCAAGCGTAAAGACCTTGCCGAAGGTCGACAACTGGCTGGCGAAGGTGCCGCAGCGCGAGGCCGCCCCTTCGTGATTGAGGAACAGCGATGTCATAAATTGCGCCTTCGCCCGTTCAAGTTCCGCTTCCACAGGGTTGGATGAAAGCTCGCCAAGAACCTTTTGAATCAGTTCGACAAGCGGCGCTACATCCGCGGCCGCGCAACCGGCATAGACGCCGAATATCCCGCCATCCCGATAAGGCGTGGTGAAGGCATCGATGCTGTAGGCCAGCCCCCTCGCCTCGCGCGCCTCCTGGAACAGGCGCGAAGCCATGCCGCCGCCCAGGATTTCGCTGAACAGGCGCAATGGGATGATATCCTGGCTCAGCCGGCTGACGCCTTCAAAGCCGATCGTCAAATTGGCCTGTTCAATTCTGCGTTTCTGAACGTGGCGTTCCGTGGTGAAGCGCATAATCGCCGGCTTGTCGAAACCCGCATGGGCCGGAACGGACTCGACGCATGGTTTCAGCGCCGCATAAACCTCTTCCGGCACCACACCACCTGACACACAGATGACGATCTGATGCGGCGCATAGAGGGTATCGGCGAAGGCGCGCAAAGCCTCCGGCGTTACCGGTTTCAGGCTCTGTTTTGTGCCCAGGATCGGACGGCCGAGCGATTGCCCGGCGAACATGGCCGATTGCAGCAGGTCGAACACATGGTCGTCCGGCGTATCGTAGGCTTCGAGAATCTCCTGCTCGACCACCTTCTTTTCACGCGCCAATTCTTCCGAGTCGATAGCCGGGCGGAACATCAGGTCGGTAACGATTTCCAGTGCCAGAGGCATCAGGCTGTTCAGGCCACGCACTTCAAAACGCGTATGCTCATAGCCGGTGGAGGCATTAATCGTGCCGCCCTTGTGCTCGATGGCTTCGGCCAGGTCGCGGGCATTGCGGCCGCCGGCGCCCTTGAAAACCATGTGTTCCAAAAGATGCGCCCAACCCGACTGCGCTTCGGTCTCAAACCGCGCCCCGCCATAGATCAAGGCGCTTAGAGCAAACGTCTTAAGCCCCGGCATAGGATCGATCAGCAGGCGCAGGCCGTTATCGAAGGTGTAGAGCTTTTGCGAGGCGAGAATAGTCAAGCGTTTTTGTTCTTTCTGGCGCGCTGGTAAACAACACTGCCGAAAACACCCAGTAAAGCCCAGCCAAGGCCGAACCAGGTCAGGGCGTACTCCATATGGCGGTTAGGCAGGGGCGCGGTCAGCGGTCCCTGCGACAGGCCCGCTATATCGGCGTGACTGGCCTTCAGGTCAAGGACCAGGAAATAATCATCTCGCAGGCGGGCGTTCAACCGCGGTCCCATTTCCGAGGCCGAGCGCCAGTACCAGTCGTTCTCGGCCACGCGATTGACCAGGGTAAACGGCCCGGATTTTTCAAAAGCTCTCAGGCGACCAACCGGTGTAATCACCAGTGCCACGGGAGGTAATTTTTCCCTGGCGAATCCGATATCGACCAGCATCGCCTGATTCACGAGCGGACAGGCCGTCAGAACCCGATACCCCGGCACACCATCGACTTCCGAGTGCATGTAAATCGCGCTGCCCAGGTCGATCTGGCAAGCTGCCAGAGCTGCCGACCGCCAGTCGGGCTTCGCCTGAGCCAGCAGCGTTTCCGCAGGCATGGGCTCGGCGGCTTCCGTGCGCGCCATGTCGGCAATCAGCCCTTCCTTCCATTTAAGGCGTTCAAGCTGCCAGATGCCCAGGCCATTTAGGATGACAAAGGCGATCGCGGCGGCAATGGCCAGTCCGGGCGGCACGGCTTTCAGATATTCACGCAGGGTCATGAGGGGCCGGTCAAATAGTGAGGGCGCCGGCTCTGTAGCCGACGCCCGGAAAGCAAACTCAAATTCAGTCGCCCGCCTAATGTGGGCCGCCAAAGATAACGTAGACGAAGGCAAAGAGGAAGAGCCAGACCACGTCAACGAAATGCCAGTACCAGGCGGCGGCTTCGAAACCGAAGTGCTTCTTCGGCGTGAAGTCACCGGCAATGGCGCGGAGCAGACAGACGATCAGGAAGATGGTGCCGATCAGGACGTGGAAGCCGTGGAAGCCCGTGGCCATGAAGAAGGCCGAGCCATAGAGATTGGCGGCGCCGGTGGCATCGGCCGCATCCTTGAACAGGAAGAAGTGGAAGTTGTGCTCCTTGGCGACTTCCATATATTCAAAGCCCTGAACACAGGTAAACAGCGCACCGAGGATGACGGTCAGCAACAGGCCCTGGATGGCGCCCTTGCGGTCATTTTGCTGGAGCGCGTGGTGCGCCCAGGTGACCGTGGTGCCGGAGGTCAGCAGCAGGAGGGTATTGACCAGCGGCAGGTGCCGGGGATCGAGCGTTTCGACGCCGGCCGGCGGCCAGGTCGACCAGGCGGTCTTCACTTCCTCGATGGCCGACATGTCGCCGGCGCGATGGCCATGGAAAAGGGCCATTTCAAAGAAGATCCAGAAAAAGGAGACGAAGAACATGACTTCGGAGGCTATGAACATGATCATGCCATAGCGCAGGCCAAGCTGCACGACCGGGGTGTGATCGCCCGCCTTCGATTCCTTGATGACGTCACGCCACCAGAAGACCATGGTCAGCAGAATCAGCGCCAGGCCGACCAGCATCAGCCACCATTCGCCCTTGGCAATGCCGAACAGGCCGCGCATACCGGCCACCATGCCGAATGCCCAGACGACCGCCGATGCCGACCCCATCAGGGGCCACGGGCTGGGGTCAATGATATGGTAGTCGTGTTTAACGCCGTGATGGGCCATTTTCGTTCAACTCACCTTTTAGTACCGCTTCCTGGAGGGCGGCTGATTTTATATGTCAGGCATAACCTGAGATTCTGATTATGCCAAATTATCTTTAAACACAATGCAAAGACCGCATTCAGGATGCGGTTTTTGAGACGCTTGCGGGTACTTTCGATTCAAAAAACGTATAGGACAAGGTCACGTCCGGCACGGTATTGGTGTCGCTGTTTTCCATTAGCTTCGGATCGAGGAAATAGACCACCGGAAAGCGCTGCGATTCACCGGGCTGGAGCGTGACATCATTGAAGCAGAAACACTGCGTCTTCATGAAGTAGGCGCCCATGGTATCGGGCAGCACATTATAGGTGGCCCGTGCCGTGACCGGATGGTCGGCATTGTTCTTCACATCGAACCATACCATGGCCGACTTGCCAACGCGGGTATCAAAATAAGGCTTCTCCGCCTTGAAACTCCACGGCACGCCATTGGTGTTGGTGTCGAAGCGCACACGGACGATTCTTTTGCCGGGCGTCTGGATCGCCGCCAGGGTGGCATTGGCCTTGCGGGCCGTTCCGGCAAAACCGGTGGCGTTACAGAAGGCGCGATAAGCCGGCACGGCGGCGGCCGTGAGGGCGCACATAACGACAAGTGCCCCTACCAGCGACAAAACCACCTTGCTGTTCCGGTTGAGCGCCATGCTTAGTGGCTTCCCGATACAGAGGCGCGCGCCTCTGCTGCATTTTCAGCATCGTGCCTGATGCCCTGCGACATGCGCGCCATCGAAATGAAGAAGACCAGCACGACGAACGCGGCAAGCGCCAGCCCGATATAGAGGTTGCGCTTTTTCTGGGCTTTCACATAGGCGGCCTTGCCTTCCACCAATACGTTTTCTGGCGGGTTTTCAGGATGCTCGGTCATGACATCAGTCCGGTAATGACGTGTTCGACCAGCAGGGTGGCGAACAGTGCCGTCAGATAAAGGATGGAAAAGGCAAACAGGTTACGCGCGGCCAGGGCTTCCTTCTTAACATCGTATAGGCTGGCCTCACCACCTTCCGGGTGATCGCCGGCACGCGACAAAAAGACGCGCACGGCCAGATAGATGAAGAAGGCGCCGCCGAGGATGGAGACCGCCGCATAGACCAGTCCGCCCATATGGAAGGCAATCGGCAGGCAGGCTACCGGCGCCATCACCAGCGAATAAAGCAGGATTTGCAAGCGGGTCGATTTGGCCCCTTTAGCCACCGGCATCATGGGAATGCCGGCATTGGCGTAGTCTTCGGTGGTATAGAGAGCCAGCGCCCAGCTATGCGGCGGGGTCCACAGGAAGATGATGGCGAACAATATCCATGCCTCGATCGGCGCATGGCCGGTAGCCGCCGCCCAGCCGATCACCGGCGGAAAGGCACCCGCTGCCCCGCCAATAACAATATTCTGCGGCGTACGGCGCTTCAGGATCAGAGTGTAGAAGACGACATAATAGGCAATGGTCAGGGCCAGCAGGCCGGCCGCAAGACCATCCGGAAAGGCGAGCCACATCAGGGCCACAGACAGGAAGGCCAGCACGCCGCCAAAGGCATAGGCATCGCTTTTGGTCACCCGACCGGCCGCGACGGGGCGCATCCGGGTGCGGCGCATCAGGGCGTCGGTCTCGCCTTCGATCGCCATATTGAGCGCGCCGGCCGCCCCTGCACCGATGGCGATGCAGAAAACCGCTACCGCCGCCAGCAGTGGATTCATATGGATGTTGGCCCAGGACTGGGAAATGATCAGGCCGGTAAAGCCGGTGAAGACGACCAGCGACATGACGCGCGGCTTCAAAAGCTGGAAATAGTCACGCGGCGATCCGCGCATGGCCTTTGAGGCATAGGCGTCGCGCAGATTCGCTTCCATCTCCTCACGGGTCAGGGCGGTTTGCGATTTTTTCGCCTTGGTTTTCGGTTCGGAACTCAAGCTACGGGCCTTCAAGAACAAAGGGGGCGAAGACCGTTCGGACTTCACCCCCCGATTTTAGCAATCCAGTTTAGCGGATTTAGTGATGTGCGTCTTCGTCTTCTTTTATTACCGGCAGTTCCGAGAACTGGTGATAAGGCGGCGGCGACGACAGGGTCCATTCCAGGGTAGTGGCGCCCTCGCCCCATGGATTAGCCTCACCCTTGCGGCGGACGATAGCGGCTTCCAGGCACATAATCAGGAAGACCACGACGCCGACCGCCGTAATGGCATAACCGATCGAGGAAATCTTGTTCCAGTAGGCAAAACCTTCCGGATAATCGACATAGCGGCGCGGCATACCTTGCAGACCCAGGAAGTGCTGCGGGAAGAAGATCAGGTTGACGCCGACGAACATGATCCAGAAGTGCGCCCCGCCGAGCCACTTATTGTACTTCACGCCGAACATCTTCTCGAACCAGTAGTAGAAGCCGGCGAAGATCGAGAAGACGGCGCCGAGCGACAGCACATAGTGGAAGTGCGCGACAACGTAATAGGTATCCTGCAGGCTGTAATCGACCGCGGCATTCGAGAGGACGACGCCGGTGACGCCACCGACCGTGAACAGGAAGATGAAGCCGATCGCCCACTGCATCGGTACGGTGAACCACAGAGACCCACCCCACATGGTGGCGATCCACGAGAACACCTTCACGCCGGTGGGCACGGCGATGACCATGGTGGCCAGAACGAAATAGGCGCGCAGATCGAACGACATACCGACCGTGTACATGTGGTGCGCCCACACGATGAAGCCGACGAAGCCGATGGCCATCATGGCGTAGGCCATGGCGAGATAGCCGAAGACGGGCTTGCGCGAGAAGGTCGAAACGATGTGCGAGATGATGCCGAAGCCCGGCAGGATGAGGATGTAAACTTCCGGGTGACCGAAGAACCAGAACAGGTGCTGGAACATGATCGGATCGCCGCCGCCGGTCGGATCGAAGAACGAAGTGCCGAAGTTACGGTCGGTCAGCAGCATGGTGATGGCGCCGGCCAGAACAGGCAGGGACAGCAGCAGCAGGAAGGCGGTGACCAGGATAGCCCAGGCGAACAGCGGCATACGGTGCAGGGTCATGCCCGGCGCGCGCATATTGAAGATGGTGGTGATGAAATTGATCGAACCGAGAATCGACGAGGCACCGGCCAGGTGGAACGACAGGATGACGAGGTCCATGGCCGGTCCGGGCGAGCCCGTATGGCTCGACATTGGCGGGTACATGGTCCAGCCGCCGGCGAAGCCATGCTCGCCCCAGTGCCCCGAAGGCGTGAAGATCGAGGTGCAGAGCAGTATCCACGAAGCGACCAGCAGCCAGAACGAGATATTGTTCAAACGCGGGAAGGCCATGTCGGGCGAACCGATCATGATCGGTACGAACCAGTTGGCGAAGCCGCCCATCGTGGCCGGCATGACCATGAAGAAGATCATGATGACGGCGTGGGCCGTGACCACAGAGTTAAAGGCGTGTTTGGCGTGGTCGGGGTTCGACAGGTTGAACAGGCCCATGGAATCGAGCATCGAGCCCTTCATGAAGACCTGGAGGCCGGGCTCGGCCAGTTCCCAGCGGATCAGGCCCGAAAAGGCGCCGCCGACCAGACCGGCCATGATGGCGAAGATCAGGTAAAGGGTGCCGATGTCCTTGTGGTTGGTGGTGAACACCCAGCGGGCGAAGAAGCCCGGCTTGTGTTCGTGCGCGTCATGCGCATGGCTGTCCGCGTGGGTATCGCGTTCATGAGTGATGGCAGTTGAAGACATGATGGATATCTCTCTGAACTGAACTTAGTGCGCGGCGGCCGCACCGGAAGCGGGCGCGGCAGAGGCTGAGGCGTTAGCGGGCGTAGCGGCAGCGGAAGCCGGCGCGGCGGAGGCTGCGGCCTCGGCAGAAGCGCTGGCAGCCGTAGCGGCGGAGGCGGCGGCTTCCTCAGCGGCGGCGGCAGAGGCCGCGGCTTCCGAAGCGATCATGGCACGGGTCTTGCCGCCGTTCTTGATGATGAAGGCGTCGAAGTCGGCATCACTGACCACCTTGACCTCGATCGGCATGTAGGCGTGGTCCTTGCCGCAAAGCTCGGAGCACTGGCCGTAATAGGTGCCGATCTTCTCGGCCTTGAACCAGGTGTTGTTCAGGCGGCCGGGAATGGCGTCGATCTTGAAGCCGAAGGCCGGAACGGTGAAGGAGTGGATGACATCGGCGCCGGTCGTCTGGACGTGGATGACCTTGTTGACCGGCACGACCAAAGCATTATCGACTTCCAGCAGATATGGGACACCAGCGGCCTTGGCGGTTTTGATGTCCTTGGCGTCTTCACGCAGACGCGATTCGATATCGGTCACGCCCAGTTCGGGGTAGTCATAGGTCCAGAACCATTGGTTTCCGGTCGCCTTCACCACGACATCGGGCTTCGGCATGTCATTGTAGTCGCGCAGCAGGCTGAGCGAGAAAATGGCGATGACGACGAGAATCAGCACGGGGATGACCGTCCAGATGATCTCGATCAGGGTGTTGTGCGAGAACTTGGCCGGGACCGGATTGGCTTTCTTGTTGTAGCGGACCATGATCCACAGCAGCAGGCCAGCGACCAGCAGACAAATAGCGACAATGATAGGGAACAAAAGGTCATTATAAAACCATTCCGTCTGGCGCTTCAGCGCCGAACCCGCCGGCTGCCAGCCCATGGCCTTGTCCGTCGGCTGTCCCATCACGTCCTCGGCAAAGGCCGAGACCGACATGGATGCCGATAAAGCCAGCGTGGCGACCGCACCGGAAGCGGCCTTAAACAGCCCCGATCCGGAAAGCCCTTTGCCGAAAAGCCTTTTACTGCCCATTCGCAAAACCCTCATTTTCACGGCGGCCCGATGCGAACGCATCCGTAGCTGCCTATCCCTGAAACTTATACGCGACCCTATTCTGAACGAATCTGGCGCACTTTCAGACCTGTAAACCGGTCTATCCAACTGGGTTCCATAATGCCTTCACGGCGAATTGCAAAGGGCAAAAAAGGGATTTGCCTTTTTTCGGCCCGAAAGAGCCGTAACCGCGGCGCCGGTGCGGTCTTTTGTCGCATCTTTGCTGGCGCGCGGATGCGCGCGAAGAACCTCGCATAAGCTCGGGCGGCCGGTCGGCCTTGCCTCAAGCGCCGGAAGGCTATTAGGACAGTTTTCGCCAACAAAATCTGAGTTTGTCATGGCCAAGGGCGTCCGTCACGCCTAAATAGGAGGCTGTAGTTACTTTAACGAAGATTTCCCATGGCCGACTCCCTTGACGCTTCCAACGCTACTTATGGACAGGATTGGGGCGATTTCGATCTCGCCGGCGCTCATGGCGTCCTTGAAGAGGCGCTCAAGGGCGCCGATGATGGCGAAATCTTCATAGAGAAGCGCGAATCCGAATCCCTGATGTTCGATGACGGCCGCCTGAAGGCGTCGGCCTATGGCGCCGACCAGGGCTTTGGCTTGCGCGTCGTGGCCGGAGAGACCATCGGCTTCGCCAACAGCGCCGAGTTGTCGCTGGAGGCCATTCATCGCGCCGCCGAAGCCGCTGTCCTGGCCAAGACCGGCAAGCCGGTCAATGTCAGCCTGACCAGCAATCCGGTGCGCTCCAACCAGTCCTATTACCAGGCCCATGACCCCTTAAGCGAAATGGCCTTTGCCGACAAGATCGCCCTGCTCCAGGCCATGGATGCCTATGCCCGCCAAAAGCATTCCGGCGTGGTGCAGGTGTCGGCCTCGCTGGCCTGTGACAAGCGCGCCATCACCATCCTGCGGTCGGGTGGTGAACTTTATCACGATTACCGCCCCCTCGTCCGCCTGAATGTCAGCGTGTCAGTCGAGCGCAATGGCCGGCGCGAGACCGCCTCGTCAGGTGGCGGCGGACGTATCTCGTGGTTTGATATCACCGCGCCGGAAAAGTGGCAGGCGCAGGTCGACGAGGCCATCCGCCAGGCCCTCGTCAATATTGACGCCGTCGCCGCCCCCGCCGGTGAAATGGATATTGTGCTTGGGCCAGGCTGGCCGGGCGTTTTGCTGCATGAAGCGGTCGGTCACGGCCTGGAAGGCGACTTCAACCGCAAGGGCACTTCGGCTTTTTCCGGCAAGATGGGCAAGCAGGTCGCAGCTAAAGGTGTCACCATCGTCGATGATGGCACCGTGCCCGACGCCCGTGGCTCGCTCAATATTGACGATGAAGGCACCGCCACTTCCTGCACTACGCTCATCGAGGACGGCACCCTGGTCGGCTACATGCACGACCGCCTCTCCGCCCGCCAGATGGGCGCCAAAGCCACCGGTAACGGCCGGCGCCAGTCCTATGCCCACCAACCCCTGCCCCGCATGACCAATACCTTCATGCGCCCGAGCCAGGACAAGCTGGACGACATGATCGCCAACACGAAGAAGGGGCTCTACGCCGTCAATTTCGGTGGCGGCCAGGTCGATATCACCAATGGCAAGTTCGTTTTCCAGTGTACCGAAGCCTATCTGATCGAGGACGGTAAGATCGGCGCACCGGTCAAGGGCGCTACCCTGATTGGCGATGGTCCGGCAGCCATGCAACAGGTCGACATGATCGGCGACGACTTCAAGTTCGATCCCGGCGTCGGCACCTGCGGTAAGGCCGGCCAGAGCCTGCCTGTGGGAATCGGCCAGCCGTCCCTGCGCATTCGCGGCCTGACGGTCGGCGGCACCAGCTAACCCGGTTTTACATTAAATCTCTGTCACAATACGGCGGCAAAAAGGCGAAGAAATCGTAATCGGAATTCACAACAATGCGCTGATATTACTATATTTTATATCAACTAAGCTTCATTTTATATCAACTAAGCTTCGCGCCCGCAATTCGTTTCGCTTGAAATTGTTACGGCCATTTAACTTGTCACAAACCTGACCGCAGGTATGCCATGCCCCAACGGACGCCGCGCCCATTCGGCGTCCCACCGGGGAAAACAATTCATGCGCCTGCGTACCTCCACTGCCCTTGCCGCCATTTGGCTGGCGCTCGCCACCGGCACCGCCGTTCAAGCCGCCGAGGCGCCGTCTGCGCCCATAACGGTCAGTGCCGCCGGGCCGGTTCAGACCTTCCAGCCCGCATACTTTCTCGAATTCCAGGTCTCCACCGCGTTCGACATGGTGCTGCATGTGCCGGGCTTTGTGTTCGATGGCGGTGAAAGCGCGCGCGGATTTTCCGGCACGGCCGGCAATGTGCTGATCGACGGCCAGCGCCCGACCACCAAGGCCGATCTTGGCAATACCCTGTCCAACATTAATTCCGCCCAGGTCGATCACCTCGAACTGATCACCGGCGGCGCGCCGGGCATCGACATGCACGGCCACCGCCAGATCGTCAACGTGGTGCGCAAGACCGACGCCAAGCCGAATTTCTCGGTGCTAGGCATCTATCGAAACCTCGACGGCCGCGCCAATGCCGGCGTCCTGCTCTTCACCTATAATGATAACCGCAACGGCAAAAGCACGGATATCACAGCAGATATTTTCAATTTCTTCGATAACGGCGCGCAGAATGGCCGGCGGGTAACGACCGACAACACGGGCCAGAAAATCCTCAATATGTACCAACACGCCGGCGGCACCGGTATCGAATCACAGGCATCGCACTCACGTCCGCTATTCGGCGGCAAGATCACCTTCAACGGCACCTATAACCCCTCCATCTATCGCCAGACCGTGACCTACGATCAGGATGGGGCCATGGGTTATGAAACCTTCATGGAAAAGGACATCCCCAGCGAACTGGGCAGCCAGTATGAACGTGCGTTCGGCCACGGTCTCAATCTGAACCTCAATGTTCTCAGCCGCCATGAACGCATCCATGACATAGATATCTATACCGACCAGACCGGCACTGCCGATTACCGTGCCCTCAGCCTGACCAATGAGCGCATTCTCAACGGCCGCCTGAGCTGGGAAAAGAACGACCGCCTCACCCTGGCCGTCGGTACGGAGAGCGTATTCAACAGCCTGGACCGCGACTCGTCCTTCGTTATGAACGCCACCAGCCCCAATGTGCCCACCGATCATGTCCGCGTGCAGGAAGACCGGACGGAATCCTTCGTCTCGGCCAACTGGAAGGCGACCAAAAAACTGAGCTTTGAGGGCGAGTTGAAGGTAGAAGCCTCAACCATTGCCGTGCCGGCGGCCGACCGCTCCGATTCCTTCACCTATTACAAGCCGCGCTTCCAGGCGGTTTATGCCTTCAGCGACAAGACAAAGCTAAGCTGGAAAACGATCCGCCAGGTCGACCAATTAAGCTTCAATGGTTTCGCGTCGTCAGTTCAGCTTGAGACCAACCATGTCACCCTGGGCAACAGTAATCTGGTGCCGCAGAAGGACTGGATGAACACCCTTATTCTGGAGCAGTCCTTCTGGGACAAGGGCGCCGTCAGCATTGCGCTGGAGCATTATGATTATCAGGACACCGCCGACTTCATCGCCGTGGTCGATAATGGTGACATCTATACGGCCAGCGGCAACATCGGCACCGCGCAGGGCGACTTTGTCTACCTGAAGCTCGATACGCCCCTCGATCGCTTCCATATTCCGCACGGCACACTCAGCCTCGACTGGCTCTATCGCCAGTCAAAGGTAAAAGACCCAATCACGGGCAAGGATCGACGGATTTCGGGCATGGAGCCGCATATCTATTCGGCCAGCTTCAGCCAGGAATTTCCGAACTCCGGCACAAGCTGGGGCGTCGATCTGGAAAGTGCCGGGAAGAACCGTAATTATCTGGCCAACGAGCTGACCGACGCTCATTTCGATCCGTGGACGCAGGTGTGGTTCCAGTACAAGACACCTGGCAAGCTGACCTTCAAGGCCATGCTGAAGAACCCGCTGAACCTGCGCTTTACCCTTGATCGCACAGTTTATGAGGGTCTGCGCGGCCTGTCGCCGATCGCTTTCACCCAGCACACGACAACCAAGATCCCGCCAATTCTGGAACTGAGGCTGAAGAAGGATTTCTGACTTACCGGGCCTGGGGTCCCATAGCTCACAAGAGCTATACTCCTGTATCGCTAACCCCCGCAAACCTTGCCTTTATTCCAAAGAAAAACCCGGCCCTTAGAGCCGGTTTTTTTTTTGGAAAGAGAGAAGACTTGGGGCCGCAGGCCCCAACCCCCACAAGTCAGACAACCTCCGTTGTCCCCTCGTCCACCGCCTTGGTGGTGTCGTTAGCGCCGTAGGACCACTTCTTCAGCACGAAGCTCAGCAGGAAGAAAACCACGCCGATACCAACACCCAGCCAGCCGATGAACTGGAAGGTATCCAGCGACGACATCAGGGCCGACTTGTTATCCAGCACCTTGCCACCAACCGTCTCAGTCGAGGCGAAGGTCGAGATAATGGCGGCGACATACTGGCCAAGCGACGCCCCCAGGAACCAGATGGCCATCATGGTGGCGACAATGGTCGGCGGCGACAGCTTAGTCTGCTGCGACAGCCCAACCGGCGACAGGCTCAATTCACCAATGGTGTGGAAGAAATAGGTCAGCAGCAGGAAGAAGGCCGGCAGGCGCCAGTTGGCATCGGCCAGAGGCGCGGCCCAGACCAGCACCAGAAAGCCCAGGCCGACATTCAGCAGGCCGAAAGCGAATTTCTTGACCGGATCGGGGTCCATATTGCGATTGCCGAGGAAGGTGAAGATCGCCGCGAAGACCGGCGCCAGGATGAGGATAAAGCCGGCATTGAAGGTCTGGGTCTGCGAAGCGGTCATACCCATGTCGATCCAGATCGAACCGGCCGGCACCGTCATGGCTGCCAGTTGTTCCTGCGAGGCCAGCACGAACTTGCCGATCACCATAGGCGCCTTCATGATGTTGAGGTCGGTATTGCGCTCAGCGAACAGGGATAGCGACGATCCCGCCTGCTCAAACAGGGCGAAGAAGATGGCCGAGGCGCCGGACAGGATCATGGCAAGGCCCAGCCGGAAGCGTTCCTGGACATTGTACTTCGTGAACATCTGAATGAAGACATAGATGATGATCGCCACCATGCCCACCGTCAGGGCCGTGCCGACGATCTTGTTCTTCTGCACCAGGAAAAAGATCACCGGCACCATGGCGAAGCCGAACAGATAGATCAGGTTTTCCTTGGAAATCCCGGCCACCTTTTCCTTTAGGACTTCCGGCTTCGGCGGCTCGCCCTTGCCTTGCAGCCGATTTGCCAAGCGTGAACATGATCAGGCCGGCCAGCATCCCGACCCCGGCCAGGCCGAAGCCCGCCCACCAGCCGACATTTTCACCGAGATAGCCACACAAGGCCGCTGCCCAGAACGAACCGAGATTAATGCCGTAATAATAGAACTGGAAACCGGCGTCGCGGCGCGGATCCTTGTCCGGATAAAGCTGGCCGACAATCGAGGAAATATTCGGCTTCATGAAACCGACGCCCATGATGATCAGCGACACCGACAGATAGAAGGCTTGTTCCGCCCACGGCGTGGCCACCTTCATGCCTTTGGTGAACGAACCGGCGGGCAGGTCGGCCGGGATCGGCGCACCGGCCGGCAGCCCTTCGACATGATAACCGCCATCCGGACGGCCCGACCAGTCATAGCGATGATCACCAATCTGGAGCCTGACGGCGCGGTCCTGCCCCTTGCCTTCGACAACGAATTCATATGTATGTCCCTGGTAGGTCAGGGTATCGACATTGGCCTTGCCCTCGAAGGCCATGCCGAAGTGACCGGCCACCAGCAGGATAGCGCCAAAAACAATGGCCTTGCGCGTGCCCAGCCAGCGGTCGGCGATCAGGCCGCCCAGCAGTGGCAGCAGATAGATAAGCGTGGTGTAGGAGCCATATTGTGCATTGGCGTGTTCATCAGTGAACAGGAAGTGGCGGACCAGATAATAGATCAACAGGGCGCGCATACCATAGTAGGAAAAGCGTTCCCACATCTCGGCGAAGAAGCAGACGAACAGCCCTTTCGGGTGGTTGCGCATCTGCAAAAGGACGGGGATGGCGGTCAGGATTGTTACCAGAATCCCGGCCGCGATGACGATATTGATCATTCTGTTATCACTCGCAAAGGAAGGCGGCTCAGATCCTTCGCTCAGCGAGGTCGTTGCCTTTTTAACGACAAGACCAGCAATTTAAGCCCTTGGCAAGCATAAGAGTCACTGCACATGCGAAACTGTATACGATTCTTCACACTCAAGCGCCGTGAGGCTCGCGCCATCAGGCACGGCGGGCAGTCGCCCTTGCCGATCGAAATTCGATCGGAAATGTCACTCTAAAAAGTACGTCACGCTTTGGGGATGCGCGCTAATAAGCTTCCGCTTCGTACAGCTTGCGGAAATCGCCCTGCCAGACGCCGTTGAACTTTTCCAGCAGACGGTCGGCCGGCGTAAGCCCACTGTCGGCGATCTCGAACAGTTCGCTTAAGTATCCGGTTTCATCGACCATCCCGCCGGACAGACGGTTGCGGTTCTTCAGGCCATGTTTGGCGATCTCCAGCACGTCCATCGCCCAGTCCTTGACCGGACGGCCTGCGATCTCGCCCTTGAGGCCGGTTTTAGCCGCCATGCCGCGCAGGGTGTTGTGATCGTCATTCGTCCAGCCCCTGACCAGTTCCCACGCCGCTTCCAGTGACGGCTGGTCATAGAGCAGGCCCGCCCACAGCGCCGGCAGGGCGCACAGGCGTCCCCACGGTCCGGCATCGGCGCCGCGCATTTCGAGATACTTCTTGAGACGCACTTCGGGGAACAGGGTGGTCAGATGGTCGGCCCAATCGTCCATAGTCGGCAACTCGCCCGGCAGGGCCGGCAGTTCGCCCTTGAGGAAAGCCTTGAAATCCTGGCCGGAGGCATCGATATAGCCGCCGTTCGCCGCGCCCTCGCGCTTGACGAAATACATCGGCACGTCGAGCGCGTATCTGGCGTAGCGCTCGAAACCGAAGCCGTCCTCGAACACGAAATCCAGCATACCGGTGCGGTCCGGATCAGTGTCGGTCCAGACATTAGCGCGCGCAGACAGGAAACCGCTCGGCTTACCCTCGATAAAGGGCGAATTGGCGAAGAGCGCCGTAGCGATCGGTTGCAGGGCCAGGGAGGTGCGGAATTTCAGCACCATATCGGCCTCGTCGGCATAGTCGAGATTGGCCTGCACGGTGCAGGTACGCAGCATCATATCAAGCCCCAGCTTACCAACCTTCGGCATATAGGCGCGCATGATGTTATAGCGCCCCTTGGGCATGACCGGCGTTTCCACGCGCGTCCACAGCGGCGAGAAACCGAGGCCGATAAAGCCAAGCTTCAGCTCGGAAGCGACCGTCTTGACCTCTTCCAGGTGCTGGCCGGTCTCGTTGCAGATATCGTGGAGGGTTTCCAGCGGCGCGCCCGAAAGCTCGAACTGGCCGCCCGGTTCCAGAGTCACCGAGGCGCCGTTCTTCAGCAGGGCGATGATCTTGCCGTTCTCATAATAGGGCTTCCAGCCAAAGCGCTCCAGCCCCACCAGCATGGCCTCGATACCAGACGGACCCTCATAGGTTGGGCGGCGCAGGGTATCGAGATGAAAGGCAAACTTCTCGTGCTCGGCGCCGATGCGCCAATTTTCGCGCGGCTTGTTACCGGCTTCAAAATAACTGACCAGATCGGCCATGGTGCGGACAGGTTCCGCCTTAGAAGTCTCAGCCACGCGCCCTGCCCTCTCAATATTGCAAGCGGGGCTTATATGGGCTGCCCTTCCGTCACTGGCAAGGTGACAATTATGTTTTTGGCGATTTACTTCCAGTCGCCAAGCGCTGCCTGATAGAGGGTCAGGGCGGAAATGGCCGCGGTATCGGCACGCAGGATGCGCGGACCGAGATTGACGGGATGGACGTTTGCCATACCGCGCAAGGTCTGGCGCTCATGGTCATCAAAGCCGCCTTCTGGTCCTATCAGGATTGCCGCGCTCTTGTTTGTCAATGTTGACAGAACGTCCAGCAACGGACTGGTGCGGCGCGCATCGCCTTCATGCGTGCTGTCCTCGTCACCGAAAATAATCGCCTCCACGTCGGGCGCCGCCAGAAAGGCATCGAGCTTTACCGGCGCCAGAATCTCCGGCACATCCAGCCGCTCGGTCTGCTCGGCCGCCTCCTGGGCGATGATCTTCAGGCGCTCCAGCTTGACATGGTCCGACTGCGTGCGGCGGGTCGTCAACAGTTGAATCCGCGACGTGCCCAGTTCCGCCGCCTTCTCGATGATATATTCCAGCGGGGAACGTTTAATCAGCGCCACGGCCAATACCGGTCCCCGCCCGGGCGGCTGCGGCTTGGTCTGTTCGGTCAGCCTCAGCATAATCTGCTTCTTTCCCGTCTCGGCGATCTGCGCGGTCCATTCGCCGTCACGGCCATTGAACAGCGACACTTGATCACCCGCGCCCTTGCGCATCACGGAGGTGAGATACCGCCCCTGGTCAATATTGAGCGGCAGGGTCAACCCTATGCTGAATGTGGGCGTCGGTTCAGAAATGTGGAGGCGGATCATAGGACGGGTTTAGCGCCTAACTCTTCACCTGCCAAGATGCGCGCTCGTAAAGCCATCGACCTTATCCGTATATTCACCCGGCAGGCCAAGCTCGCTATTGACCTCGCCATGTTTCAAATCTTCCGGCAAAACCGGCGCAGAATGACCGGCGTCCTTCAGACGGGCGGCGAAGTCGCGGCTTTGCCCACAGGAATCATCCGGGCGTTTCAGCGCGCAAACCAGCATCATCGGCACCGCATCCGGCGCGATATGCTGTGCCGGCGACAGGCTGGCCCAATAGGCCGGGTCAGTGCCGAAAGCGTCGTCATAAAGCTGCGTGTGCTTACGGTTCATCACCGAGGCCACGTCATAGGCGGCGCTGTCCAGCACCACCGTGCCTGACCAGTTGTGACCGCCGGCGCTGCGCACGCGCGACGGATCCGCCGAAAGCAGCGCCACCAGATGCGCGCCGGCGGAATGGCCCATCAGGATCAGCTTGTTACCATCGCCGTCCCATTCGCTGGCGTGCCTCTGCACATAGGCGACCCCTGAGGCCACATCCTGCGCCTGCACATCGACCCTGGCTTCCGGCAACATGCGGTAATCGATACTGACGAAGATATATCCCTTCGGCAGCCAGTGTTTGACCTTGTTCTCCACCACCCCGGCCATGTTCTTGTCGCCGATGCGCCAGCCGCCACCATGCACCATGACGATGACCGGCGCGTGATCCGGATGCGGCGGCAGGTAAATTTCCATTGTCTGTTCGGGACTGGCGCCATAGCTGGCGCTGCGCTGCGTGGCGCCCGGCACCAGCTTTCCGGCATCCGGCGGCGGCGTGGCATCGGATTTTGTCTTGATGCGTTCGATCAGGCGCTGACGAAGAAATTGCGCTTCTGCGGGAAGCGCTAAAGCAGAGAAGACTGAGACACAGCCCAGAAGGGCCAGCAGTTGCATTCGGGCCATGATACCCCTCCGGTATGATCTGCCGGAGGCTAAATCCTGCCACATGACTGCACGATGAACAGAATGGCTCTGGCAGCGAAATCGTATGTCCGGTATCCGGTTTTGCTTATCCCGGCCTTTCAGACATGGTAAACATGTCCCCATGGACGGGAGGGGCGAATGGAGTTCATTACAGCTCACATAAACTATGTTTTGGTTGCCGGCGGCCTACTGGGCCTGTTCCTCGGCGGTGAAGCCCTGATCCGGGGCGCCGTCGCCCTGGCGGAAGCGCTTAAGATTCCTAAGCTCATTATCGGCCTGACCATTATCGGCTTCGGCACCTCCATGCCCGAACTGCTGGTCGCCCTGCAATCGGTACAGCAAGGCGCGCCGGATGTGGCCGTGGGCAATGTCGTCGGCTCGAACATCGCCAATATCCTGCTGATCTTAGGCGTCGGCGCCCTGCTGCGGCCGATCGCCACCACCGCCCGCAATGTCCGGCGCGAAGCCCTGATCATGCTCGTGGTCAGCGGCGCCCTGACCTGGCTGGCCGGGTCGGCGTCCTGTCACAACGCGACGGCCTGATCATGGCAGGCGCGCTGGTGGCCTATTTGCTGCTGGTCTATCTGCTGGAAGGCCGCAAGGGTGAGGAAGACATCGCGCCGAAAGTCAGCCTGTCACCTCTGGTGGCGCTTATCTGGATGATCGCCGGATTGGCGGCCCTGATCGCCGGCGCCGATGGCCTGGTGCGCGGCGCCACCGCCATAGCCCGTGATTTCGGCGTTTCCGATGCTGTTATCGGGTTGTCGCTGGTGGCGGTCGGCACCTCCCTGCCCGAACTGACCGTCACCATCCTCAGCTCGATCCGTCGCCAGAATGAAATGGCGCTGGGCAATGTGCTGGGCAGCAATATCTTCAATATACTGGGCATTCTCGGCATCACCGCCGCCGTCCATCCGCTTTCGATTGCGCCGCATTTTCTCCATGTCGACCTGCCACTGATGCTGGCCGCGGCCATCTGCCTGGCGGTGATCATCTTGCGGCGCCAGCCGATCGGACGCCTGGCCGGCCTGTTGTTCCTTCTGGCCTACGCCGGCTATATGGCCTGGCTGGTGAAGGGCCCCGCCCTGCTGGCTTTGCATTAAAAAGGCGGGCTGTACGGCCCGCCTTTCACTTTGCTTGACGCGCATCTTAATCCGAAAAGTGCAGCACACTTTACGGGATGCGCTTCCTTACTTCTTCTCAGCCAGAATATCATCCAGCAGAGCCGGTTTGCCCTCGATCCGTTGCAGGACCGGGTAACGCAGGCCGCCGTGATAATCGATCTTCACGGTCTTGTAGTTGTCGTCCGACTTCACGATCAGTTCGATCGGGCCGGTGCCGGTCTTGGCATCGGTGATGGCCTTCTTGAGCAGGTCCATGTCAAACGTCTTGCCATTGACCGCCACCAGGGTCATGCCTGGCGTCAGGCCGGCCTTGAAGGCGGGACTGTCCCACAGTTCGGACATGATGGAGTTGTCCTTGCTGCTGACCGAAAAGCCGATCGAATAGTTCAGGTTGGAATATTTACGCAAGGATTCCAGAGACTTGAAATAATCGGTCGGGGTTTCCTGATAGACCAGCTTGTAGCCGCCGCGGGTGATACCATCGGTCGGCGCCGCGCCGTCATTGTTCTGGCCGTAGCCATAGACGCGCGCTTTCAGGAAGCTGTCCCAGTCGTAAGCGTAGACGCCATTCAAGGTTTTTACCACGTCATCGAAGGTATAGGTCGTCTCACCCCAGTCGCCATTCTTGATGCCGAAGAAAGCCTTGGCGAAATCGTCGAGCGATTTTTTGCCTCCGGTCTTCTCGCGGATCAGGGTATCGGCATCGAGCCAGATCATCAGACCTTCATTGTAATAGTCTTCCGAGCGCTGCATCGAGGTCCAGTTCTGCGGGCTGCGCGACGAGATGATCGGATCATTGGTGGTGTCGATCAGCGGACGCCACTTACGGCCCGGCAGGTTGTCATAGGAGGCGAAGATCATCGCCAGGGCGCCCAGATCCTGATCCTTGCTGAGCAGGCCCGAACGCCCGGCGAGCATATAGCCCCAGTACTGCGTCTGGCCTTCATAGACCCAGAGCAGCGAGTCGCGCATCGGCACCTGGAAATTCGGCGTCCAGAGATCGGCGCCGCGGCGGAACTTGCCGTTCCACGAATGGGTATATTCATGCGCCAGCAGGTCGCGGCCCACGAAGGCCGTCTTCCAGTCGGTCAGATATTTTTCCGACACACTGTTCTCGGAGGAGCGGTGATGTTCCAGCCCGATGCCGCCCAGCGTATCCGTAGCCGCCACCAGGAAATCGTAATGATTATAATGATGTGCGCCATAAAGCTTATAGGCTTGTTCAATCAGCTTCCTGTGGATGGCGATGACATCATCCGGCGCATTGAGCATATCCGGCGCATCGGCCATGATGTTCAGGCGCACCGGCGTATCACTGCCCTTCGGCGTCAGATCCCAGGTCTTGAAATAACGCCCGGCATAGACCGGCGAATCGATCAGGGTGTAATAGTCGGTCGTCTTGAAGACGATGGTGTCGCCGGACTTGCTGTCGGTTTCCAGCCCGGTGGCGTAGCCGAAGCCGGCCGGCACTTTGAGCGTGGCCTGCACCGGGATCTGTTTGGCATAGTAGCCCGCCGGATACATGGAAGCGAAGTTCCATTGCAGATCGACCATGTCGGCTGTCATGGTGATGCGGCCGGCGCTGGAGGTCACGGGCGCCAGGTATTTGAACGCCACCTCTACCGTCTTGACGCCTTCCGGCACGGTGATGTGGAAGGCGTTCATATCGATCGGGTCGCGCAGCCAGTTGATGCGCTGACCATTTGCGGTGACGATGATATCGGCTACACGGCTCAGTTCGGTGCCCGGCGAATGGTGGCCCGGCAGCCATTTTGGCAGCATCAGCACCATGTCACCGCTTTTGACGACCGGCACGGTTTCATTGACCTGAAAAATCCGGTGATCAAGGTCGGTGGCGTCCACCGTAACCTGCAAGGTGCCGGGATAGGGGATATTCTGCGGCTGCTCGACCGGCACCGCGGGCGGCGCCATATTCACTCCTGTGTCTTGGGAAAACGCGGCCGGAGCCAGGACCGCAGACATCAGCGCCAGTGCGCTGACCAAACTCAAACCGTATTTTTTCATGAAACCCTGACTGACGCTGGAACACCCCGGAGGGTGACTAACCAAGCGCAACTTGTTTCTTTTGTAAAGGTGTCAGGCGCAACATTACTTACGTGTAATGTTAGGCCAAGCATCGCCCCCCTTCATTAACCGTAGTCAAGATTACGGTCAGCTTGACAATGGATCAACACCAATTTGATATGTCTGGTGGCAGGTCACGCCCCAAAGCTAAGGTCATATGCCAAGGTAATTTAGAGGAAGAAGGAACGGCCGATGAAATTCCTGACTGCAATGCCTCTGATTGCCGCCTTACCATTGATCCCTAGCTTGGCGATGACCTCGGACCTATGTATGGCCGGCAGGAAAAAGGCGCTGATGGAAGCCCAATTCTCCGGACCAATAGTCTGTTCTGGAAAGGATGCCACGTTCATTCTTGCAGGACGGACATCGGGGAATGAGTTGTCGATTTACGATTACCGTTATCGATATCACCCTTTGAATGGAAGCGTTGATCACGGAGGACAAAGGATAGTCATTTTTCACGGCGAGAAATACGTCGGGCAATATGCTTTAACTGTCCCATCCTACGTCTCGATTTCCGTGGATGGATCATCGGTAAAGATTAAATCCCGCGACACCTCGAATCCAGCTTCCTTGGATTTTTCGAAAGGACCGCCCAGGAAGATATTCGTGAACGGAGAAGTCGTTGAATTATTTCGCTGATCGGTCGTAAACCAATTTGCTGTTATTCTGGCAGCGGAATAAACTCCACCTCGTCACCCGGCACCTTCGGGAAGGCGATGCCGTCCTGTGCCTGCCAGTCCACCTTGGCCTGTTCGATCCGTTCCGGGCGTGACGACACGAAATTCCAGTAGATATGACGCTCGGTCAGGGGCTCGCCGCCGATCATGACGAAATGCGCGTCATCAAGCGCCGTGATCTGTGCCGCCGCGCCCGGCGTCAGAACCGCCATTTCATAAGGCTCCAGCCGCTGGCCGTCGATCTCGATAGCCCCATTGCAGGCATAGACAGCGCGCTCCTCGGCGGTCAGCGGCGCTTCCACGCTCTTGCCCGCCTTAAGCCGGAACTCGGCATAGAGGGTTTTGGCATAGGTCTTCACCGGCGAGGTCAGGCCGAACGCCTCACCCATCATAACCCGCACGGACAAACCGTCTTCAGTAATGCCGGGAATTTCATCGGCGTCATAGTGGTAGAAGGCCGGGTCGATTTCTTCGTCGGCTTCCGGCAAGGCCAGCCACAGTTGCAGTCCGTCGAGGTGGCGGGCCTTGGACTGCGCCTCTTGTTCCTCCCGCTCGGAATGGGTAATCCCCTTCCCCGCCACCATCAGGTTGATATCGCCTGGCTTGATCACCGAACGCGTGCCCAGCGAATCGCGGTGCAGGATATTGCCGGCGAACAGATAGGTGACCGTGGCCAGGTTGATATGCGGATGCGGCCGCACATTGATGCCAATGCCCGGCGCGAAATCCGCCGGTCCCATATGATCGAAGAAAATCCACGGCCCCACCATACGGTGTTTGGCGAAGGGCAGCACACGCCGCACCTTGAAGCCCCCCAGATCCTTTTCCCGCGCCGGGATGATCAGGCTGACCGTATCTGGAAGGGTTTCGCTCATGTCTTGTCTCCTGTCAGGCCCAGAATGACCTCATACCGGCCCACCGCCTCGCTCCAGGCGAATTCGGCCCAGAACCGCTTCTGCGCGGCACTGCCCAGACGGCGCTGTAAGGCCGCATCATCTAGCAGATGTCGCAGGGCATTGGTCAAGCTGTCAATGTCCTCCCCGTCGACAATCAGGCCGGTTTCTCCGTCCAGGACCACATCGGCAACGCCGCCCGCTTTCCCGGCCACAACCGGCACACCGCAGGCTGCCACCTCCAGGAAGGCCGGAACGAACGCATCGACGCCCGAAGCATCCGGCCGGTTCGGCAGCACGAACACCCGCGCCTGCCGGATCAGTTCCGCCCTGGCCGTATCCGATACGTAGCCATGGAAATTCACCTGCCCGGAAACCCCCAGCGCCGCCGCCAGCTCGGTGAGACGCTGACTGTCCTCGCCCTGGCCCACCACATCTAGCGTCAGCCTGGGATACTGCGGTTTCAGCGCCGCCAAGGCGCCGACTACCTGATCGATGCCTTTTCGCGGCTCAAGACGCGCGATACAAAGCAAACGGTCACCGGATACATGCGGCCTTAGCCCCAAATGCGCGCCTTGCGGCGGGGTGACGCCCGGCAGGACAATATCCACCGGCGTTTGCCCGGCCATGGAGCGCGCCAGTCCTGCTGTAAACTCTGAATTGGCAACAACCACATCGGCCCTCGCCAATACCGACCGGATACGCCCGGTTTGCGCCTTATCGGTATATTCGTTGCCATGCGCCAGACAAACGACGCGGACACCTTTCAAGGCTTTGCGGGGCAGGCTCTCCAGGCTTTTCCAGCTATCGGCCACCACTGTGGTGACGCCGCCACGGGCAATCCGGCGCCGGATCGCGCCGGCCATTTGCATTCGCCGCCAGAACCGCGGGCCGCCGAAGCGATGGATGGCATAGCGCCGTGAGGCATCGAACGCCTTCACCGCCGCCAGCCGGCTCTCGCGGCAGTAGACCGCCGCCGGATGCCCGCGCAGGGTCAGGGCATGAACCAGCCCTGTCATCAGGGCGGGCGCGACACCGGCTTCCGGCAGGAAGGTCTGGGCAACGAACAGGATCATCTGCGCCGCCTCTTCCGGCTGTGTGTTTTTTTGGCTTTAACCGGCGCCGCAACGGGTGCTTCCACCTTTGCAGTCGAGGGCACCAGTTCGATCGTCGTCGCCAGCGGCACCTCCAGATGCGCTACCTCATCGCGCGCCACGGCCTTGATCGTGTAGATGCCGGGCTTATCCTGCGGATTGAACGACATCAGCACCACCTTGGTGCGGTTATCGAAAACGCGCTTACCATCTCCTACCGGACCGCGCACGGCCGCCAGGTGGTTGTAATCACTGGCCGCATAGATTTGACCGTCAGGGGTCAGAACCTTCAGATCGTAGGTCACCTCGCCCGTGCCGCTGCTGTCGGCGCTGAGGCCGGTAAAAACCAGCTTGATCACCAGTTGCGCGCCCGGTTCGGCGCGGGCCACGCGGCTGATCTGGCGCGCGCCACCATCCGCCTTGTCGAATTCGGCCAGTTGCGATTGTGGGATGATGATTACCATCGCAGAAAAGCCGCCATTGTGATCGGGGAAACCCGTTTTCGGATCGTATTCCACCGCGCCCGGCTTTTCCGGCATCAGGGTTACGCCGCTAAAGGACGGTCCCGCCATAAGACTTAACGTCGTGGCCAGCGCGGCCATTTTCCATGCCTTCTGCATTTTATCCCCCAGGGATCGCCCAGGGCGGTCCGCGTTTGTCACTATCCATTTTGCGTCACACTATCGTCATTAACCAAAAAAGCCCCTGTTTCCAAAGGGAAACAGGGGCAAAGGTGAATTTTTAGGGAGTTGAGACGCTTGTCAGGCGAATCCGGGTTAGCTCGCCGTATCCGGCACGGCACCCAGTTCGCCGCTTTCACGCGCCTTGCGGCCGTAAACCCATTCAAATACCGGCGAGGCCATAACCGTTGTGATGATGGCCATCATGACCAGCATGGCGAACAGAGGCAGGCCGATAATGCCTTTCTGCAGGCCGATATTGATGATGATCAGTTCCATCAGGCCGCGCGAATTCATCAGCGCCCCGATGCCCAGCGCCGTGCGGTTGTCCTCGCCGCTCAGACGCGCCGCGCCCCAGCAGGCCACGAACTTGGCCAGCACTGACGCCAGCAGGACGGCGCCAGCCACCAGCAGCATGGGCACAGAACTGACCATGTCCATGCGGGTATTCAGGCCCGAATAGGTAAAGAACATTGGCAGAAGCACGATCACCGCGAACGGCTCGACCTTCTTCTTCAGTTCCTCGCACAGCTTGCCGCGCGGAATGGCGGTGCCCAGAATGAAGCCGCCGAAGATGGCATGGATGCCGACAGCGTCCATCACGAAGGCTGCCAGGAAGAAGCAGATCATGACAATGGCGAGAACGGAATGGCTTAGTTCCCCCTGGGCTTCAACCATGCGCCCCAGCGGCGCCAGTAACCTGCGGCCAATGAAGATCACAAACAGGGCAAAGGCGAGACCACCGGCAATCGCCACGACCGCCACGCCCGGCCCGGCGCCGAAGGTCGCCAGCACGATAGCCAGCACACACCACGACACGGCGTCATCGAAGGCGCCGGCCGTCAAGGATAAAGTGCCCAGGGCCGAATTGCTGAGGCCACGCTCATTGATGATGCGGGCCAACATCGGGAAGGCCGTAAGCGCGATGCAGGCGCCCATGAACAGGGTGGCATTGAACCGCGAAATGCCCTCTGCGAACAGACCCGGCACGGTCATCAGCCATGGTGTCATCAGGATCGCCAGCAGGAAGGGCGCGGTGATGCCCGCCAGAGAGACGAACATGGCGCTCTTGCCCTTTTGGGCGAAGTGATCGGCGCGGAAGGTGGTGCCGACCATGAACATGTAAAGCCCGACACCGAACTGCGCGCCGGTATAGAGGACGTTCTTCATTTCCTTCGGAAAGACGGCGCCCTGGATTTCCGGCAGAAACAGACCGAACAGGGATGGCCCCAGGATAACGCCGGCGATCATTTCGCCGACCACCTGGGGCTGGCCGAGAAACTTCTGGCCCAGCCAGCCAACCACGCGGCAGGTCACGATAATGACAGCCAGTTGGAGGAAGAAGTGCGTGGAAAAATCACCTGGCGCATAGGCTCTCGTGACGCCATCCGCGCCCACGGCGCCATGCGGCGACAGGATATTGGTTATTTCATGGATGGCGCTTTGCAGCAGGTCCGCTGGCACCAGATCGAGCATATTCACTTGGTTTCCCCGGTTGTTTGTTATGACGAGATTATGGTTTGGGCCTCGCCGGCTGCCTTAAGGGGTCGCAGATTTTGAAATTGGTCAATTGAAAAGAATATTTTTAAGTCATTTGTTTTATTGAAAAAATTACCGTTGCTATTTCACAACACTGTAGCAACATATCTACATTTACACTGTTTTTCTTGTAGCAATGTGGATTCTCTTTGCAGATGAAAGCCGCCTGTCCTATCGTGGCAGGAAGAGTGTTCGGGGAAACATAATGACCACTATCAGCAGCCGCGATTTCAATCAGGATGTCGGCAAGGCCAAGCGGCTCGCCCGCCAGGGACCGGTCTTTATCACCGATCGCGGCCGCCCCTCACACGTGCTGATGAGTTTCGAGGCCTTCCGCCAGATCAGCGGCCAGACGGAAAGCATCATCGATCTTCTGGCCATGCTGCCAGCAGAAACAGCCGATCTGGAACCGACCGGTTCAACGGTCGCCTGGGACCGCACAGCCGGGCTGGAAGACTGATCCATGTACCTGCTCGATACGCCCGTCATCACTGAACTGCGCAAGGCCCGAACCGGTGGCTGTGATTCCGGCGTCGCAACCTGGGCCGCCGGTATCGCTCGTCAGAATCTCTATATGTCGGCCTTAACCCTGCTCGAACTGGAAAACAGTGTTGGGAAAGCCGAGCGACGTGACAAGCTACAGGCTGCCCCCCTGCGCGCCTGGCTGGATGAGCAAGTGATGAGCGCTTTTGACGGCCGTATCCTGCCCATAGATGCCGGTGTGGTAAAAAAGCGCGCCGCCATGGGCTATGTCGAATCCAAAAGTGAACGCGATGCCCTGATGGCCGCCACGGCACAGGCGCATAGCCTCGTCCTGGTCACACGCAACACTGCTCACTTCAAAGCCGCGCGCGTCAAGTTGTTCAATCCCTGGGGCTACACGCCCGACATCGATGATGTGGAAGACGCCGACTGGCAGCAGGTGGCGCGCAGTGGCTCGCAATGGCTGAAAAGCCTGTTTTTGAGATAGGGCTGGTTTAGACGGTGCGTAAGGCGGGTCACAGTCTGCGTCTGGAACTGAGCGGCACCGATGGTTCGCTGTTCGAGACCCAGCACCCGCACGGCACCGAAGCCGACCAGTTCACCATCGGCGACGCCCTGAAACTGCGGCCGGAACGGGGTTACGCCTACGCCTGCCCCGTAAAGCGTTTTTAAGGGCCGGACATGTTCCGGCCTTTAATCCGTGTTCGGCCTAAATGATCCACGCAAAGCCTTTAACTGCCTGCCATCAGCTCAATCGGCGCTTTCAAAATTTAGAAAAGCTCTTTGTTTCAAAGGCTTTTTCGTCAATCTCCGTCATAAATCTGTCATAAAAACAAATCGACTCTTGCCGTCGCACCTGCCAAAGAAGCGCCACTGAAAACCCGGCAGAGACAGACTCCGTGACCTCCACGCCTCATACCGCAAAAGCCGCCGGCCTTCCCGCCAGCCTGCTGTTCCTTATCCCGATCATCGTGGGCCTGCTCTATGTCGGCTGGAGCGTGCATCATGACGCCCTGTCGATCGGTGAACCGATCACTTTGGGCGCCTTCCTGTTCCTCGGCCTGGCCCTGCTGATCGCTTTCGGCTTTGAGTTCGTCAATGGTTTCCACGATACCGCCAATGCGGTCGCCACCGTCATCTACACCCATTCGATGAAGCCGCTGACCGCCGTTATCTGGTCGGGCGTATTCAACTTTCTCGGCGTCCTGGCCTCCACCGGCGCCGTGGCCTACGGCATCGTCATGCTGCTGCCGGTCGAACTGATCCTCCAGGTCGGCACCGGCGCCGGTTATGCCATGATCTTCGCCCTGCTGATCTCGGCCATCATCTGGAACCTCGGCACCTGGGCGCTCGGCATTCCCAACTCGTCCTCCCATGCCCTGATCGGCTCGATCATGGGCGTCGGCGTTGCCAACCAGTTGATGACCTCGGCCATGAACGCCACCTCCGGCATCGACTGGGCGCAGGCCATCAAGGTCGGCAAGGCGCTGATCTTCTCGCCGCTAATCGGCTTTTTTGTTGCGGGGCTTCTGCTGCTGGCGATGAAGGCGCTGATCCGCAACCCGAAGCTCTATGAGGCCCCACAGGGCGAAACCCCGCCGCCTTTGTGGATACGCGCCACTCTGATCGCCGCCTGCACCGGCGTTTCCTTCGCCCATGGCGGCAATGACGGTCAGAAGGGCATGGGCCTGATCATGATCATCCTGATCGGTGTCGCACCGGCCACATATGCGCTCAACCGCACCCTGCCCGACACCGCCCAGCCGGCCTATATGGCGCAACTCGACGCCGGCGCGCAGGCTTTTACCAGCCATGCCAATGGCGCTACCGTGCCGACGCTAGATATCGCCCGCAGCGCGGTCAATGCCGCCGTGCGCAACCGCCGCATCGATACGCCAGACCTTTACGGCGCCCTGGCTTTGATGACCAATCATATCGAAGACGAGATCAAGACCCATGGCGCCCTGCGCAATGTGCCCGCCGCCGACATGCCGCAACTGCGCAACGACATGTATCTGGTCAATGCCGCAGTCGGCATCGTGAAAAGCGCCAAAACGGCGCCTCCGGCGTTTTCCGGGCTGCAATCCACCCTGAATGACATGACGCGCTATGTCCCCAACTGGGTCAAGATCGCCACGGCTCTGGCGCTGGGCCTGGGCACCATGGTCGGCTGGAAGCGCATTGTCGTCACGGTCGGCGAAAAGATCGGTAATTCGAAAATGACCTATGCGCAAGGGGCTTCTGCCGGCATTGTTTCGGCCGTCACCATCTTCGCCGCCGAACGCCTGGGCCTGCCGGTTTCGACCACCCATATCCTTTCCGGCGCCGTGGCCGGCACCATGACCGCCAACCGCTACGGCCTGCAAACCTCGACCCTGCGCGGCATTGCCCTGGCCTGGGTGCTGACCCTGCCCGCCACCATCGCCATTTCCGGGGCTCTGTACTTTATTTTCCGGCAGTTTTTGTGATCTGAACTTTTGCAGGCTGGTTGATCCTCACCGTTCAAGAAAGTAAGGGAATCCACAGATTGCACAGATTAACACAGATTTTCAGTGCATTATCATCAGGCATTGCATGTGTTCCGGACATTGAATGGCGCGAAGCGTCAGCGTTTTCACATTTCCATACACCATGGATGGATGTTAGGGCGCTGAAAAATCTGTGTTAATCTGTGCAATCTGTGGCTTCACTTCTTACTCTTGCTTCATAAGACAAAAGTGTCAGGAATTAGACACTACCCCACCGCCGACGGCCTGATAAAGCCCGACCACCGCATTAAGGTGATCGGCCTGCGCCTGGATCAGGTTCAATTGCGCGCCCAGCAATGTACGTTGCGCGTCGATCTGTTCGAGATAGGGCGAATAACCGGCCCTGTAGCGATTCCCAGCCAGCCGGTAAGCCTCCGCCAGCGAGGCGGTCTGGTCCGTCAGAATCAACAGTTGCGCATTGATCCGATCTACCGCCGCCAGTGAATCCTCAACCTCGCGGAAGGCATTCAGCGCCGCCTTCTTGTAGGCAAACGCCGCCTGGTCGCGCCGTGAGGCCGCGGCTCCCGCCTGAGCCTTGAGGCGCCCGCCCTGGAACAGCGGCTGGACGATATTGCCGCCGAGCGAGAAGACATCATAGCCATGCGGCAACAGGTCCGAGCTGGCATAACCGCCGGAGGCCGTCAGGCGTATCGTCGGCATGAACGCGGCGCGGGCCACATCGAGTGAGCGATCGGCGGCGACAATCTGCGCTTCAGCCTGGGCGATATCCGGCCGGTTACGCAACAGGTCGGATGGCAGGGAGACAGGCACGACCGGCACGGCCAAATCCCCCAGAGCCACGCCGCGTTCGATAGCGCGCGGATTATCTCCCAGCAGGATACTCAACGCATCTTCCTGACGACGGATCGCCAGTTCGACAGCCGGGATCAACTGTTGAGCCGCACTATATTCAGCCTGCGCCTGCTGCAATTCAAGCTTCGGACTGTACCCCACATCAGCGCGATGACGCGCCGCCGCCAGCGCCTGTTCGCGCGTGGTCAGGGTGGCCTGTAAAAGCGTCAGCCTAGCATCGAGCGCCCGTAGCGTGATGTAACCGCTTGCCGTCGCGCCGGCCACGCTGAGCCGCGTCAGCTCACGGGCATATTCCGAAGCCTGCAAGCTCGCGCGGGCGGCTCTTGAGGCATTGCGCAAGCGTCCGGAGAGATCGACCTCATAGGACAACGGCAGGTCCGCTTCGCCGGCGGTTTGCGTAACCGGCCGTCCGGTGACCGAAGAAATCGATCGTGAATAGGCGCCCGCGCCGCTGCCATTGAGCGAGGGCAACAGCGCGCCTTCCGCCGCCTTATAGCCAAAGCGCGCCTCATCGACCCGCCCCGCCGCCAGGGCAATATCCGTATTATTGGCCAGCGCCGTTTCGACCAGGTTTGTCAGAACCGGATCATTGAAGCCACGCCACCAGTCAATATTGACCGGGGCCGGTGCGGCCGCCGCTTCGCGCCATCCCGCAGGCGGCGTCACCTGCGCGCTCACCGGCACGTCCGGGCGCGGCCCGGCGCAAGCCCCCAGCATACACGCCACGCTCAGCAGCAAAACCGGTTTCATACCTTCCCCTTCGCATGGCTGGCGACATGGGTTTCCACCGACATGCCCGGCCGCAGGCGCTCCGCCAGTTTCTGGCCAGGATCAATGCGGATACGGATACCGATCCGTTGCGGGATCTTGACGAAATTACCCGTGCCATTATCGGTGCGGATAACCGAGAATTCCGATCCTGCCGCCGGCGACAGACGCTCGACATGACCGTTGATCTTCGCCCCGCCCAGCGCATCCACCCTCATGACGACCGGCTGCCCTACCGCCATACGCGCCGTCTGGGCCTCCTTGTAATTGGCGATGACCCAGCGGTCGGGCGGCACCAGGGAAAGCAGTTGCGTACCATTGGTGACATACTGCCCGACGCGCACACCGATCTCGCCCAGTTGTCCGGCTTCCGGCGCACGGATGACCGTATTGCTGAGGTCGATCTCCGCCAGTTTCAGTTGTGCCCGCGCCGCCTCGACCTGCGCCATCAGCCCGCCGCGCCCGACCTCGACCGTGCGGATATCCTGCTGCGTTATTTCCCCCGCCGCCTTGGCCTGATTAACCTGCGCTTCCGCCGCGCGCAGGGCTGCAAGCGTCGAATCCCGCTCGCGCAGCGATACCGAACCATCCCCCACCAGCTCGTCGACGCGCTTCATATCGGCCTGTGCCCGCAGAAGCTGGGCCTGAGCACTGGTCAGCGATGCCGCCTGCCCTTGCGCCGCCGCGGCCCGCGAGGCCCGCGCCTGTTCCGAATTGGCGAGGCTCGCTTCCGCTGCCGCCAGACTCGCCCGCGCCGCCGCCACGCGCTGCTGGTAGATGCGGTCATCGATATGCGCCAGTACCTGCCCGGCCTGCACGGTCTCGTAGTCCTTGACCCTCACCTCGGTGACATAGCCGCTGACCTGCGGCGCAATAACCGTCGTGCGACCACGCACATAGGCGTTCTGCGTTACCTGATCACCGCCGGTAAAAGGCGGCAGGTTCCAGGCCCACAGGATCAGCAGGACGGCGACCACCGCCAGCACGGCAAAGAAGGCCAGCACGATATTCGGGCGCTGCGGCGGATGCCAGTGACGCGGCGCCTCGTCCGGGGCCTGGGGTTGAGTGGGGTTCACAGCGTCGGTCATACAGCCGCCTTTGCAGTGGATGAGGATTGGGCCAGGGCCTGCTTGCGGTCCGCCAGCCGTTTTAGGATAATCAGGTAAGCGATATAAACGGCCGTCAGGAGGGCGATGACCATGACCAGCCGCGCCACATCATTGAACGCCGCCACATTAGCCTCGCGCGAAATGACCTGCGCGAGTGAGGTAATCCCTCCTTGTACGCGCGCCGCCACGGCCGGATCACCGGCCAGCAGATGACTGTACATGGACTGGCTATGCGCCCTCGCCTGGATGACCTGATATGTGCTGAGGAGCGCCGAACCAGCCAGACCGCCGATATTCTGCGACAGGCCGAACATGACGCTGAAACTGACGATGAATCCCTTGCCCTGCTCCAGTACCTTACCGAAGCCAAACAACAGCGCCGGACCGATAAAGAAGGTCGAACCGAAGGCCAGGATCGCCTGTGACAAATAAAGCTGCGGCGGCCGCGTCAGGCTGGAAGAAAAGCTGTCGAGCCACGCCCCAAGCGCGATGACCAGCGAGGCCGCGATGATCATGTAGGGGATGCGCGGCGCTTTCAGCAACCCGGCGCTGACAAGCGTGCCGCCGATCATGGCGAACAGGATGACCGCGAACAGGCCGTGAAGCTGGTCATTATTCAGCCCGCCGACGGTCAGCAGGCCCAGCGTGCCATAGGTTTGTTCGCTGAGCGCCAGCCGCACCAGCATGGCCACGATGCAGAAGCGCAGGATATCCCGGCTGCCGATCCAGCGCAGATGAAGCAGCGGATTGGTGCGCTTGTATTCGATGAAGCCGACAAGGAAGAACAGGATAACCGATACCGCCAGAGCCCAGCCAAGCCACGGCGTATCGGTCCACCACAGGCTGCGCCCCATGACGAGTGAGACCGACAGCAGCAGCATAGCCGGCAGGAACAGGGCGAAGGTCAGGGCATCGAGCGGATCAAAGACCGGCACCTTGTCGGTCGGCGGCAGGCGTACCAGATTGGCGCCGGCCGACGCCGCCAGCGCCAGGCCCAGTTCGATCATGTGGATGGTCTGCTGGCCATTGACCAGCAGTTGCTCCACCGGCAACAGGCGGGCGATTGGCGTCGCCAGTTGCGGCAGTCCCACCGCGAAGACGATGGCCAGCGGCCGGTACTTCGCCGGGAAGACCTGCATCAGATTATAGATCACCAGCGATGACATCCCTGCCGCCAGAAAGCCGCCGGCGGCGCGCGCCACTATGGCCAGGCTGAAACTCGGCCACACAAGTTCGCTGAAGACCAGAAGTATATAGGGCCACAGCAGCGCCCGCATGACCGGCGGAATGCCGAACTGCATCCGTGCCTTGATCAGCAACAGGTTTGCCGAAGCATTGAAGGCCACATAAACAGCCAGCAGCCAGGTCACTTCGGTTGTCGTCACGCCCAGGCTGCCTGCCAGCAGCTGGGTATTGACGCTGACAATGGCATTAGAGAGGCTCGCCGCCATAGCCATGATGAGGGCCACAATCACATAGCCCACCTTGCGCCGAGCGGGATGGCTCGGGGCATAGGGCGAGCCTGGCATGGTCGGCCGTTCGTGCGGCGCGAACACGTAGTCACTGTTCGTCGGTTTGCGGGCCTGTTTGCGCATGACGAAGGCATCGTCCTGTAGCGTGGGTGAAAGGCGGCAGGGACTTAAGACGCGAAAATCTGGAGACTCGAATATGTTTAACGCAGCTTAACCGGCAATTTCCTAACGGCCACTAAATAAAAAGCCCATCCGCAGCGTTACGGATGGGCTTTCAAACGTGAGTTTTGCAGGTTTTTATTCGACCGGCATCATACCCGGCATCATGTTGGTGTTCAGGTGATACATGACCCAAAGCGAACCGATCACCAGAATGCCGACGATCAGCACGGTGAAGACAAAGGCGGCGTTGTTCCACATCTGGCTGGAAGACGCGTTCATGTGCAGGAAGAAGTACAGATGCACCAGAATCTGCACCACGCCGATGGCGACGACGACCGGGATCAGGGTCGCGGCCGGCATCATGTGCGCCATGGTCAGACCGAACGGAATGGCCGTCAGGATCACCGACAGGATAAAGCCGATGACATAGGACTTGACCGTGCCGTGACCGGCCGTGTCATGGTGGGCGTCGTGATGCGCCACCTCGGCATGGGTCAGGTCGGTATCGACCGGCTTTGCGTGGGGGGAACGCGCCTTCCTGGGCTTGGCGTTATCGGGCGTGCTCATCAGGCGGCTCCCATCAGATAAACGATCGTGAAGACACCGATCCAGATGATATCCAGGAAGTGCCAGAACAGGCTCAAGGACATCAGGCGGATGCGGTTGGCGGGGGTCAGGCCGCGCTTGAACAGATGGACAAACATAACGCCCATCCAGATCAGGCCGGAAGTGACGTGCAGGCCGTGCGTGCCGACCAGGGTGAAGAAGGCCGATAGGAAGGCTGAGCGGTCGGGACCGGCGCCTTCCTCGATCAGCTTGATGAATTCATGGATTTCCATGCCCATGAAGCCAAGGCCGCACAGGGCGGTAACCGCCAGCCAGCCGATGACGGCTTTAAGCTTGTTGGCCTCCATGCCGATCATGGCCAGACCGTAGGTCAGCGAGGAGATCAGCAGCAGCGCCGTTTCCACCGCCACATAGGGCAGATCGAACAGTTCGCGGCCATTGGGGCCACCGGCGATATTGCCTTTCAGGACGGCATAGGTGGCGAAAATCGACGCAAACAGGATGCAGTCGCTCATCAGGTAGATCCAGAAGCCAAGCGTGACTTTCGGCCCTTCATCATGATGATCACCGGCGTGGTGGGCGTCGTTCGGATTGTGATCGTAGGCGGAATCGATCTGGTTTTCGTAACCCGCCACAGGATTGATGGTCTTGCTCATACTTATTGTTCCGCCTTCTTGAGATTGGCGAAGTGCGCGTCTTCGATCGCCTTGACCTCATCGGCCGGCACATAATAGTCGCGGTTTTCGTTGAAGGTATGGACGATGCCCAGGCCGATCATGACCAGTAGGGCGCCGCCCGCCATCCACCAGATGTGCCAGACAAGGCCGAAACCGAGGCCCGCACTGACAATGCCGATCAGGAAGCCCGTGGGGGTATTGTGCGGCATATGGATGGGCTCGTAAGCTTTCGGCTGCACATAGGCGGTGCCGGTCTGCTTGGCGTCCCAGAAGGCGTCGTGGTTGCCGATCTTCGGCAGGACGGCGAAGTTATAGAAGGGCGGCGGCGAGGACGTGGCCCATTCCAGGGTACGGCCATCCCAGGGATCACCGGTCAGGTCACGCAGTTCATCGCGCTTCCAGATGGAATAGACGATCTGAACTAGCTGGGCGATGATGCCGACAAAGATCAGCAGGGCGCCGCAGAGGGCCACGATCAGGTAGATGTGCCAAACGGGATTGTTGACGTAGTCCAGGCGGCGGGTCATGCCCATCAGGCCCAGCGCATAGATCGGCAGGAAGGCAATCCAGAAGCCGATCAGCCAGCACCAGAAGCTGACCTTGCCAATGCCGGCGTGCAGCTTGAAGCCGAACGCTTTCGGGAACCAGTAGTTCAGGCCGGCGAGGCAGCCGAAGACGACACCGCCGATGATGACGTTATGGAAATGGGCGATCAGGAAGACCGAGTTATGCAGCACGAAGTCCGCGCCTGGAACGGCCAGAAGCACACCGGTCATGCCGCCGATGACGAAGGTGATGATAAAGCCGAGAGTCCACATCATCGGCAGTTCAAGACGGATGCGGCCGCGATACATGGTGAAGAGCCAGTTGAAGATCTTCACGCCCGTGGGGATCGAGATAACCATGGTCGAGATGCCGAAGAAGGCGTTGACATTGGCACCCGCGCCCATGGTGAAGAAGTGGTGCAGCCACACGAGGAATGACAGGACACCGATGGCGGCGGTGGCGTAGACCATGCCGTCGTAACCGAACAGGCGCTTGCGCGAGAAGGTGGCGACCACTTCCGAGAACACGCCGAAGGCCGGCAGAATCAGGATATAGACTTCCGGGTGTCCCCAGGCCCAGATGAGGTTGACGTACATCATCGGGTTGCCGCCGCCGTCATTGGTGAAGAAGTGCATCCCCAGGTAACGGTCGGCGCCCAGCAGGGCCAAAGTGACAGTCAGGATCGGGAAGACCGCGACGATCAGCACGTTGGCGACCAGGGTCGTCCAGGTGAAGACCGGCATACGCATCAGGGTCATGCCCGGCGCGCGCATCTTGAAAATGGTGGTGATCAGGTTGACCCCCGAAAGCAACGTGCCCAGGCCGGATATCTGCAGCGCCCAGATGTAGTAATCCACCCCTACCCCCGGTGAGAACTCAAGCTCCGAGAACGGCGGGTAGGCCAGCCAGCCGGCGTGCGAGAATTCACCGACAACCAGCGAGACGTTGATCAGGATGGCGCCCGCGGCGGTCAGCCAGAAGCTCATGCTGTTGAGGTAAGGGAAAGCCACGTCGCGTGCACCGATCTGCAGCGGCATGACCACGTTCATCAGGCCGATGACGAAGGGCATGGCCATGAAGAAGATCATGATGACGCCGTGTGCCGAGAAAATCTGATCGAAGTGGTCGGGCGGCAGGTAGCCGGCACCGCCATTGGAGGCCAGAGCCTGCTGGCTGCGCATCATCAGGGCGTCGGCGAAGCCGCGCAGCAGCATGATCAGGGCCAGGATGATGTACATGGCGCCGATCTTCTTGTGATCGACGCTCGTCAGCCATTCGGTCCAGAGGTATTTCCACTGCTTGAAATAGGTGATCAGGCCGAGGACGAGGATGGCGCCACCCACCATGCCGGCACCGGCCACCATGATGATCGGCTCATGCCAGGGCACCGAATCGAGCCGCAGCTTGCCGAACAGGAATTCGACAAGCGGCGAAGCGTCGGCCGTTGAAGCCGCGTGAGCGGCGGGTTCTGCTTGCGTTAACATATGATACTAGCTCTTGTGCGCGCCAGATGACTGGAGAAGGGTTTGGGGAGTGAGGGCCGCTTCAGCGACCGCAGGTTTCACAGCTTTTGTTTGTGGTGCTTCACCCGGCTTGCATTGGGCGGCGCCCGGCGCCAGATCCTTCATCATTGCCATATTGTGGGCATCGTCCGTGCAAAGCCCGCCGGTGGCGCAGTTGTTCAGGATCTTGTGGAACAGGTCCGGCTCGACCGAAGCATAATAAGCCGGCTTGAAAGCCAGGTCGCGCTTGGCGATCTGCGCATAGGCGGCGGTGTCCAGCGAGGCCTGCGAGGCTTGTGCCTTCGCCACCCACGCCTTGAAGCCGGCGTCATCCATAGCCAGGGCCTGGAACTTCATACCGGCGAAGCCATGGCCGCTGTAATTGGCCGAGATGCCGTCATAGGTGCCGGGATGGTCGGCGCGCAGCGAGAGCTGGGTTTCCATGCCGGTCATGGTGTAGATCTGCGAGCCGAGTTGCGGAATGAAGAAGGAATTCATCACCGTGGCCGAGGTCAGTTTGAAATGGACCGGCGTGCCGACGGGCATGGCCATCTCGTTGACCGTGGCAATATTGTATTCGGGATAGATGAACAGCCATTTCCAGTCGAGCGACACAACCTCGACCTCAATCGGCTTGACGTTCGCCTTGGTCTCGTGCGGCGCCAGCGGCGCACGCGGGTCGAGTTCATGCGTTGAAACCCACGTCACGGCGCCCAGGGCGAGAATGATCAGGGTCGGGATCGCCCAGACCACCGCCTCGATGCGGTTGGAATGCTCGAAATCCGGAGCGTAAGTGGCCTTCTTGTTTGACGCGCGGTAACGCCAGGCGAACCAGATGGTCATGAAAATGACCGGCACGACGGGAATCAGCATCAGCAGCGTGGCCAGGATGATCAGGTCTTTTTCCTGCATCCCGACGGGCCCCTTGGGGTCCATCACGACCATGTTACAGCCGGACAATAGCGCCGCGCCCGCAATCAGGCCGCCCGCGATGAAGGCGCGCGTTATTGTGCGCCGCAATATAGAAGACAAGGAAACGCTCCGCTTGGAAAATACGGCCTGGTGAGGGCGCGTCGACTGACGATCCAAAGGGTTCACAGGATTAAACCTAAATCACACAAAGGAGTTGGCACACTCTTCGCGCTTATGATTGCGAAGATTCCGACGCGTAAACAGGAATTTCATAACCGTCGCAAAGGGGCACATTGTCGCACCGCCGCATTTATTTTTTCGCGTTTGCGTAAAAAAACGAAGTTATTTAACGCCGACGGGACTGACAAAAAAAGTCAAATAACCGTGACATCAAAAGGCGGCGCGCCCATAAAACAGCAAATTTTCGTTAAGCTAAAATTTGAAAAAAGCGTTGCAATATCCCAATTATGCGATAGCGTGAGATAAATTGACGCAGGCGTTAAATTTAATTGACGTGAAGGAATTAAAGTATGGAAGTGACTAAAGCCTATCCGCGTGTCTATCAGTTTGGACCGGTTTTCAAATCCCTTCTTCTGGCTGGTGCCCTGGCGCTTATCGTTATGGGTGTGACCGGGGCGATACAATCCTATACCCACATGCACGGCGTTGTCGCCCAGTTCGGCGGCGTCCTGCTCAGCCTGATTCCGATTGCCGCGGCCCTGTTCGGCACGCCGATGGTCTGGCGCTGCAAGCTGTCTCTGTACGAAGATCGTCTGGAATATAATGGCCTGGTAATTGATGCCGTGATCCGCAAGTCCGATATTATCGACAGCCTGATGCCGGCGCCGCAATACGGCATGTTCCAGATCTTCCTGACCCTCGCCGGCCATCCGTTCAAGCGCCTGCACCTTGCCGTGCTTGGCCATATGGATGATGCGATTGAGCGCTGGGTTAATGGCCTGCCCCATGCCGAGCCGGTCAAGGTTCGCATCTGAATCACGCCACAGAAAAACCGAACGGCCGCCGAACCTATTCGGCGGCTTTTTTTTATTTGGCTTCGTCACGCTCCGGTTTGCGGAACCACACCAGCCAGACGGATACAGCGATCAGCATCCCTGCCAGGGAAAACCAGGTAATGGCGTACATGAGGTGGCTGTTGGGGAATTTCACCACCGTCAGTCCACCTTTCGGCCAGCCGCCCGGATTGGGCGTGGCGTCGGCATCGATAAAATAGGGCGCGACCGCACCGATATGGCGGCTTTGCGCAATGGCGGCGATATCTCGGCGATACCAGGCGTCACGCGCCGGATCATTGGCCTGCTGGAGGAACCAGCCCTTGCTTTCCGGCATACGTAAAAGGCCGGTTATGCTGACCTCCCCCTGAGCCTGCGCTTCAGGCCGCGTCGCCGGCGCCCGCTTGTCCATCGGCACGAAACCGCGGTTGATATAGACGATGCTACCGTCATCGCGCTTCAGCGGCGTCATCACCCAGTAGCCTGCGCCATAATCCGACAACGTATAGACCTGTGCCTCGGCCGCGTTCATCAACTGGCCGCGCAGGGTGACGTGGCGATATTCGTCATCGGCCCTGTTGACCCGCGGCCAGTCCGCAGGCCGGGGCGCCTCGACCACCGGCGCCGCCACGCGTGCATTGACCCGCGCGATCAGGTCGGTCTTCCAGGCCAGTCTCTGCACCTGCCAGACACCAAGCATCAGGAACAGGGCAATGGCCGCCACAGTCAGGAAACCGAACAGGAGCGAGGACAGGGAGATTTTGCGAGTGGACATGGCGCGCCTCATGACTATGCGCGCCCTCCTATCACAAACCGGCCGCGACAGGACATCACATTGCTTTTCCGATTGAAGCGGTCCAGAGAAGACGACATGACGGATAATGCTCCTGCCCTGCCCGACTTGCGCCAAAAACTGACTGATGACGGGCATATATTCGCGCCGCACGCGGTCACGCAAACCCTGCTGCCGGCGGATTTTGCCGAGCACTGGCCGGCATTCGCGGCCTCATGGGATGATCTGGGGCCTGACCGTTTCATGGCCGATGGCGGGCGCTATCGCAAACGCCGCCACGCCGTTTTCGGCCTGTCTACCGGCATATTCACCCGCCAGGCGCACCAGCCGCACTACCAGAGCCGCGACTACAATATGCTGAACGGCGGCGTCCAGCGCTGGTTCGATCCCGTGACCGAGGCCACCGCTACCAATCCGGCCTTCCGCGCCCTGCTCGATCTCTGCCGCGACCTCTTCCATGCGGCCGCTTCGGACTGGCGCGTCGAAATCCATCAGTTCCGCATCGAGCCCGCGCCGGATGAAACCGGCCAGCCAACGCCGGAAGGGATGCATCGTGACGGCGTTGACTGGGTGGCAGTTATCCTGATCGATCGCCTGAATGTCAGCGAAGGCGTCACCGCTATCTGCGGCCCAGGACGCCACTCCCTGGGCGAATTCACCCTGACCGATCCGCTCGACGCGGTCTTTCTCGATGACCACCGCGTCCTGCATGGCGTCACGCCGATCCATCGCCTGGATCAGACAGAGCCCGGTCACCGCGATGTCCTGGTCATCACCTTCCAGCGCCAGTCATAGATTTGACGCCGGGCTTGTCGATGCGGCCAGTCTCCTGTCATAGTCGCGCCATGAAAACGATTGAGCCGCGCCCGGCCGCACCTTCGGACAGTGTCACGCGTGTCGGCGCCATCGACCTGCTGCGCGCCCTAACCATGGTGCTGATGATCTTCGTCAACGACCTGTGGTCGCTGAAGGACATTCCGGCCTGGCTCGAACATGTGCCACGTGGCGTCGATGGCATGGGCCTGGCCGATGTCGTTTTTCCGGCCTTCCTGTTTATCGTCGGCATGTCCCTGCCCTTCGCCATCGACAGCCGCAGGGCAAAGGGCGACAGCGATCTTCAACTCGTCGGTCATGTAATCGGCCGGTCGATCGCCCTGCTGGTGATGGGCGTTTTCTTCGTCAATGGCGAAACCCTCAATGCCGGCGCCACCGGCATGACCGCGCTTGTTTGGGACTGCGTATGCAGCGTCGCCTTTATCCTGATCTGGAACGCCTACCCCAGAACCATGCCGCAATGGTCGCAAAGGGGGCTGAAGGGGCTGGGCGTTCTTATCCTGCTCACCCTGGCCTTTATTTACCGAGGCGGCGAAGACGGACACTTGGAGCGATTCGCGCCGCATTGGTGGGGGATACTCGGTCTGATCGGCTGGTCCTATCTGGTAGCAGCCCTGGTCACCATTTTCGCGCGCGGGCGCCTTGTCATCCTGGTTGGCGCCTGGGCGGTTTTCAGCCTGCTGAGCGTGATCTGGGCTGCCAAGTTGGTTCCGGCGCCTCTGCACATCCTCCCCGAACCGATCATCGATGGCACCATGACCGCCCTCAGCCTGGGCGGCGCGGTCATCGCACGGCTGTTCCAGATATTTCAGGCAAGGAATCAAAATTGGCGCATGACGGCGATCTTTGCCGTCATCGCCGCGCTTTTGATCGCCCTGTCCATTTACACCCGGCAATTCTGGGGACTGTCCAAACTGGCGGCCACGCCGGCCTGGCTGTTCCTGTGCAGCGCCTTCACCCTGATTGCTTTCACAGCGCTTTACTGGATCAGCGATATGGCCCGAAAATCGCATTGGTTCAATCCGGTGAAGCCCGCCGGCACCGACACGCTTTTGTGCTATCTGATGCCGGCCTTTCTCTATCTGGCCATGGATGTGGTTTCCCTTAATCTGCCCGACCCATGGCTGACCGGCGGCATCGGCCTGGTCAAATCGCTGATATTTGCCCTGATCTGCGTCTGGATGGCCGGCGCCCTGCGCCGGATCGGCATACGGCTAAAATTATGAGCATTTAAGATAAAACGATAATAAGCCTGTTTGTGGGCAGGCTTTTTACAATCGCTGACTCGCCGGCCTATATTTTCCTTACCCTGTAATCCGCATCCTGATCTCGTTGTTCACAGCGAGTCACGCCATGCCCCGTACAGCCACATTCCAGAATCATGGATTTCAGTCCGCCCCCTTAAATCGACACCGCGCAGCGATGGTCGTGAACTGGTCGTCTTTGAAAGCCTCGTCGCGCTTCTCGCCCTGCTGCTGATCATTTCCGGCTTTAGCCTTTATGTTGGCAGGACTTTCAATGCCCCTGAGGACATCATGCCGAGCGGCGCCGTAAAGGTCAGCACGCACATACCGGCCGAACCGCCCTTGAGCCTGGTGGAAGCATGACCCGTTCGGCCAATTTCACGCCCTACATACTGGCGGCTTTCTTTGCCGCAGTTTTACTGGCACTGGTTGCCGCCAGCGCCTGGTCTCACGAACAGGCGGACCGGTTCGCGCAGGCGAATGCCGATGCGACCGATGTGCCGTCCGATGAAGAGGCGCCCGTTACGGATGCTGTCATCGAGGCGGTGAATTAGGTGGCGTAGTTCGTCGGCACCGCCTGTTCATTTTTCAGCGTTTCCATCGAAATGTAGGCCGAAACATCGAACAGGTCGATTCGGCTGACCAGGCGCTTGTAGATGGCGTCATAGTGGGCAATGTCCGTGACCACGATCTTGATGATGTAATCGAGGTTTCCCGCCAGGCGATGTACCTCGACGATTTCCGGGATATCGAGAACGCCTGACCGAAACCGTTCCAGCCAGTCCGCCGTGTGATGTGCCGTCTTGACCATGACAAAGACAGTCGTTGCCACATTCATGCGCGCGCGATCGAGCACCATGACATGGCGGTCGATATATCCCTCCTCCCGAAGACGCGTAATGCGGCGGGAACAGGCGGAAGGCGATAGATTTACCCGTTCGGCCAGGTCCGTCAGGGCCGAATCAGCATCACGTTGCAACAGGTCGAGCAGTTTGCGGTCACGATCATCAAGCATACCAAATATTGCATTAAATTTATGAAATACGCAATTTATTTGCGAAAATAAAGCTTAAAGGTCACTAATACGCGCGCCATTTCCCTAAGCTTCGCCATAAGATGAGAGTCCAAAAAAGGAGTTCGGAATGCGCAGGATCGGTTTGCTCGGCGGCATGAGTTGGGAAAGCACCGCCACCTATTATAAGCTTATCAATGAAGGCGTCCGCGAGGCGATGGGCGGGCTGGCCTCGGCCGATATCCTGCTGCGGTCACTCGATTTTCAGTCCGTGGTCGCCTTGCAGAAGGCCGATCGCTGGGACAAGGCCGCGCAATTGCTGGGCGATGCCGCTCAGGGTCTGGAAGCCGCCGGCGCCGACTGCATCCTGATCTGCACCAACACCATGCACCTGGTGGCCGAACAGGTCGCCGCCAGTCGCGATATTCCCCTGATCCACATTATCGGAGAAACCGCCAAGGCGCTGAATGCCGCCGGTCATCGCCGTCCGCTCCTGCTGGCGACCCGCTACAGTATGGAACACGGCTTCTACGCCGAACATATGAAGCGCTATGGCCTGGATATCCTTATCCCTGACGCCGATGATCGAATGGCCTGCCATAACGCCATCTTTGACGAACTGTGCCAGGGCGTTGTCAGCGAACGCGCGCGTCAAGCCCTGATTGACATGACCCGCCGTGGCGCCCTGCGCGGCGCCGACAGCGTCATCCTGGGTTGTACCGAACTGGGCCTGAGCGTTGATGCCGCCTGCCTGCCCCTGCCCTGTTTTGACTCAACCCACATTCACGCCCAGGCGGCGGTCGATTTCGCCCTGGCGGCTGCACCTGCCTCGCCGCGGCAATTCGTCATGGACGGCGCCTATATCTGATCCTTGCCGCTGGCTTTTCCGGCGTGCTATAAGCCGGACCTGCATTTTCAAGGTTTTGCCATGCTGCGTTATGACTCCATTGCCGCCACGCCGGCCGCCGATTATCCGTTCCGCAACCTGATCGGCGCTGATATCCTGCCGCCTGAACTGGAAAGCGATATCGCCCGCGATTTCCCGCAGATCGACAAGACCGGTTTCATGCGCCCGGAAGACTTCCCCATGGGCCCGTCTTTCAAGGCGCTGCTGGAAGAGGTTCGCGGCGAAGGATTCGCCCGGGCCATCGGCGACAAGCTGGGCGTCAATCTCGTCGGCAAACCCACTTGGGTGACCGTGCGCAAATGGTCGGCGCTCAAGGACGGCCGCCCGCATACCGATGGCGCCGACAAGCTGGCCTCGGCCCTCATCTATCTTAATCCCGAAGGCAGCAGTGGCGGCAACCTGCGTTTCCTCGAAGGCCCGGACCAAAGTGGTCCCGGCACCAAGGAAGTGAACCCCGGTTACGGCCATTTCATCGCCTTCCCGCGCCTGGATAATAGCTGGCATGGCCATACGCCTTTCGAAGGCGAACGCCGGGTGGTGCAGATTGCCTGGCTGGTCAGCGAAGACGCGGTGGCGCGCAAGGCCAAACGCCACGGCATTACCGAATTCCTCAAGAAGCTGTTCTCGAAGACCAAACAAGACGAGATGATGTAAAGAAGTGAACGCTTACTTCCGACAGTCATTCGTTGACTGGAGGCAAGGGCGACCGGATAACCGGCGTAGCGCCCGCCCGAGCCTTTGCGAGGCTTCTTCAAAGAAAAAATGCAGACGACGCTGGTATTTTAAAGCAACGCTTTAAAATACCAGCGTCGTCTGCATTCCGCCGCCGGGCAAAACCCAGTCCACCCGCCAGCCGTCTTCAACGCGCGCAATCCGGTCGCTATCGCCGTTGATGCGGGAATCCGTGAAATTGCGGACATTTTCCTTACCCCCCGCCATGACAGAGAGGGTATTGGCCGTTTCGCTTTCCGTCGGCGGCTCAATCTGCGTGGTGGCGGTATAGAAGCCCCGGTCATCGCTGCTCGTCCGCGCCCGGATTTCTCCATTCAAAACAACCTCAATAGGCGTCGTCGGCGCCACGCGGCCGGCGATCGCCAACGCGCCGGCGCGGTCATAATCGATCACCGCCACCGGCGTGAGGTCATTGAACAGGGCCAGGCTGGGCGCGCCCGGCCGCATCAGAACCGCCTTGTCCGGTGCGCCGACCGGAATGAACAACCGGCCATCGGCGTGCATCGACCGGCCGCTGTCCTCAGTCGACAGATCGAAAAGCCCGCCATCGGGTCCGGACGGCAGCTCGGCGCGGAACCGCCCCTTGGAATCCGAGGTAACCCCGACGGCGCGATTGCCGGCATAGCTGAACCGCACCCGTGCATTGGGGATCGTCTGGCCGGTCACAACAAAGATGTTGGAACCGGCCTGATCAACGCCGGTAATTTCGGGCGCGCGCCAGTAACCGGCGGCCTCAAGGGCGCTGGTCGCTTCCGTCGTCTTCGGCTTTTCCCCGCATCCGGCAACCACAGCCAGCAGGGCAAAACTCACGATATATCGGATATGGCGGGCACGGATCGGCGACATGCAGACATCATTATCCGGTTTCCCGCCTGACGAACAGAGGTCTGAATGGATTGCCATTCAGTTTTATTCGGATGACAATGCGAGTCGCTCTGTTTCAAAGATTGATCCGTTTATGGCCCCCACCACCTCCGATATCCGTTCCGTCTGCGTTTATTGCGGCTCATCGTTCGGCGCCAATCCGCTTTACCAACAGGCCGCGCGCGACCTGGGACAGATTCTGGCGGGCGCTGGCTTGAGGCTGGTCTATGGCGGCGGCGGCGTTGGCCTGATGGGCGAGACCGCCCGCGCGGTGCATGAGTCCGGCGGCGAGGTGCTCGGCATCATGCCGAAATTTCTGCAGTCGCGCGAAAGCGTCTTCGGCGAGGTCGAAACCCGCATTGTCGATAACATGCACGAACGCAAGATGATGATGTTCGAGGAGGCCGACGCCTTCGTGGTGGTACCCGGCGGCGTCGGCACGCTGGAAGAGGCCATCGAACTGATGTCATGGCGCCGGCTGGACCTGCACAAGAAGCCAGTAATCTTTCTCAACACCAACGGCTACTGGGAGCCGTTCTTCACCCTGATCCGCCATACCGAAGCGGAGGGCTTCACGCCCTCCGCCTTTCTTGATACCTATCTCAGCGTCGATACGGTCGAAGAGGTCTTGCCGGCTATCGCCCGCGCAGGCGCGCATACGGTCAATATCGATACACGGAGAGTTGTCTGATGACGCGCTCGCATAAGGCCGCCGAACTGCACTTTATTTCACGGATCGGCTGGTTGCGCGCCGCGGTTCTCGGCGCCAATGACGGCATCATCTCCACCGCCAGCCTGATCGTCGGAGTGGCCGCCAGCCCGGCCGACAAGAGCGCCATCCTGCTGACGGGCATCGCCGCCCTGGTCGCCGGCTCGCTTTCGATGGCCGCCGGCGAATATGTCTCAGTCAGCTCACAGGCCGATACCGAAGCCGCCGACATCGCCCGCGAAACCCAGGAGCTGAAGGACTTTCCCGAAGCCGAGGCTGAAGAACTGACCCAGATCTATGTCGCTCGCGGCCTGGAAGAACCACTCGCCCGGCAGGTGGCCGAACAACTGATGCAGACGGATGCCCTGAAAGCTCATACCCGCGATGAACTGGGCTTTTCCGAGCATACCGAGGCTAAGCCGATCCAGGCGGCCCTGACTTCTGCCGTCACCTTTGCTTCCGGCGCCATCCTGCCGCTTCTGGCCATGTGGTTGAGCCCTCGGCCGTTGATCGTATGGATCGTGGCGGCCTGCGCCATTGTCTTTCTGGCCGCCCTGGGCGCGTTGGGCGCCGTGGCCGGCGGATCGAACCTCGGCAAGGCCGTTTTCCGCGTCACCTTCTGGGGCGCGATTGCCCTGGGCGTCACCGCCGGCATCGGCAAGCTGTTCGGCGCGGTGGTTTAGCCCTGTAGCCGCTTCGCAATCTTGTCGCGGCCGATCAGGAAGCTCAAGGCCCCCATGTCGGGACCGTGGTCCATACCGGTCAGGGCCGGCGCAGCGGCATGAAGAGCGCCTTGCCTTTGGCGCCGGTCGCCTCCTTGATCGCTCCCGACCAGGCGGACCAGCTATCGCGGCCATAGTCGGCCGGCAGCAATTCCAGGGCCTTGGCGGCAAAGGCTGCATCCTCGATCTTCGGCGTGATGTCGCCACCGATGATCTGCGCCCATTCCGTCACTTCGGCGAACTTGTGCAGGTTCATCTTCACCGTATCCCAGAAGAGCTCACCCAGATCGGCGTTCAGGGCTTCCAGACGCGGCTTGGCATCGGCATAAGACATGGCCTGCAACACCTGGGCATTGAGGCGCATGAGATCATCGAAATCATAACGCGCCGGCGCGCGCCCCATCTTGTCGAAATCCTGACCTTCTACCAATGCCATCAGGGAGGGCGCGGCTTCCAGCGCATCGGAGGTGCCGATCTTCGCCAAATGGGAGGTGATGGCCAGCGGCTCCAGGCCATCTTCGCGCATCTGTGAGATCGACATTGAGCCCAGACGCTTGGAAAGGCCCTCGCCATCCGCGCCAACCAGCAGCGGCATGTGCGCGAAGACCGGCAGGGGCGAACCACCAAAGAAAGCAGACAACGCCTCGAAAATTTCCAGTTGCGTGCCAGTATTGGCGACGTGATCTTCCCCGCGAATGACATGAGTGATCTTCATGTCGATATCATCCACCACCGACGGCAGGGTATAAAGGAAGGCGCCATCCTCGCGGATCAGCACCGGATCAGACATGGAGGTGGTGTCGACCTCGCAGTGGCCGCGCACCAGATCTTCCCATACCACACGCTTGCCATCCAGTTTGAAACGCCAGTGGGCTTTGCGCCCCTCAGCCTCATAGGCGGCCTTCTCGGCATCCGTCAGCTTGAGCGCGGCGCGGTCATAGACCGGCGGCAGGCCGCGCGATAACTGCACCTTGCGGCGGCGATCCAGTTCCTCGGCGGTTTCATAGCAGGCATAGAGGCGGCCATCGGCCTTCAGGGCATCAGCGCATTTCTGGTAAATGTCGAAGCGCTTCGACTGATTGTAGCGCTCCCCCCATTCGAGACCCAGCCACTTCAGGTCGGTCTCGATCAGGTCTTCATTTTCCTTTGTCGAGCGCTCCAGGTCGGTGTCATCGATCCGCAGCACGAAAACACCCTGGTGCTTCTGCGCAAACAGCCAGTTCTGGATGGCGGCGCGCACATTGCCGGCATGGATGCGGCCGGTGGGTGAAGGGGCAAAACGAACCTTGACGGTCATGGAATGGTCTCATCATAAAAACGGAGCCTTCCCTTACCCCCCTGCACCCGATTTGAAAAGACTTGATGCGAAAACACAGTAAACGCCGCTTAGGAACCGTGACATCCCCGTCAATCTTTTATGACATCAAGCGCTGGTTAAGGTCTTGCCGCTACTCCCGCACCAAGGCGCAAAATAGCGCCAGGTAGGTGTCAGTTTCAAGTAAGGCGCAGCTTATATGCAGAAGGCCCTGTGCATTTCCGATATTACCGATCGTATCGATCCGGTATCGCCGCAATGCTCTAATTCCACTCTTTATGAAACGTTCCGGGATGAATCCGATCTGATGGTCGTCGCGGTGGCCGATGACGCCGGGCGCGTCCTCGGCCTGATCGAGCGCCACGCCTTCAACCTGACCATGGCCGGCGAATATGGCCGCGCCCTCTATGGCAACAAGCCGGTCACTACCCTGATGGACCCCGCACCCCTGCTGGTCGATATCGACACGCCCCTGCGCGACTTCACCCGCACGACTCTCAGCGAACGCCCGTCGGAACTGATGCGCGGCTTCATCGCCACCTGTGATGGCCGCTATGCCGGCGTCGGCACCTCGCTGTCGGTTCTGAAAGCGATCAGCGCCGACCTGCACCAGTCGCTTGGCCGGCAGCAGGAAATGACCAATGACCTGATCCGCCTGAGCAGCGAATCCCAGCGCCACCAGACCTTCCTCAACATGGTTATCCAGAATATCCCCGCCATGGTTCTGGTCAAGAACGCCGCCGACCAGAAGATCGTCCTGCTCAACAGCGTTGGCGAGGACATGCTCAACGTCTCCAGTAATAAAGTCGTCGGCAAATCCAGCGGCGACTTCATGACCGCCGAACGCGCAGCGCTTTACAATACCTACGACCAGATGGCGCTGCAAAGCGATGAGCCCATTATGCTCAAGGAGGAGCAGGTCACCGACGCCCATGGCCACCAGCGTGTCATCCAGCTCAAGAAAACGGTCCTGCGCACCCCTTCCGGTGAAGCAGACTGTATCCTCACCCTGGGCATTGACCTGACCGAACAGAAACAGGCCGAGGCCCGTATCGCCCATCTGGCGCATTATGATCCGCTGACGGGCCTGGCCAACCGCGCCCTGTTCACCCGTGAAATGGATGCGGCCTTAAGCCGCGTTCAGCGCCATGACCGCAAGGTGGCCCTGCTGTGCCTCGATCTCGACCGCTTCAAGGCGATCAACGATTCCTACGGCCACCTGACGGGTGACCAGTTGCTGACCGAAGTGGCCGAGCGCCTGCGCGGCTGCGTGCGCAAGAGCGATATCATCGCCCGCATGGGCGGCGATGAATTCACCATTATCCAGGACATCGAAAGTGCCGAGGATGCACAGCACCTGGCCGGCCGGATTGTCGATGCCCTGAAACTGCCCGTTATCGTCAATGAAACAGCCCTGGACATCGGGGTAAGCATCGGTATTGCGCTGGCGCCGGCAGACGGCATGGACGCCAACAACCTGCTGTCGCGCGCCGACCTGGCCATGTATCGCGTCAAGGCCGAAGGGCGGAATGGCTGGTGTTTCTATCGTCCGGAAATGGACGCGCAATTGCAAAGCCGCATCGAGATGGAGCAAGACCTGAAGGCCGCCCTCGCCGGCAACCAGTTCCAGCTCTTTTACCAACCCCTGCTCAACCTTGACAGCGGCCAGGTCGTCTCGTTCGAGGCCCTGCTGCGCTGGCAACACCCAACACGCGGCATGGTCTCGCCGGCGGAATTCATTCCTCTGGCCGAGGAATGCGGCCTGATCGGCCAGCTTGGCGAATGGGTGCTGAACGAAGCCACGAAAACGGCCGCCCACTGGCCGCAGAACTGGCGCGTGGCGGTCAATATCTCGCCGCTTCAGTTCCGTCACAAGTCACTGGTGAACCTTGTCAAAAAAGCGCTGAAAAGCTCCGGTCTGTCGCCGGCGCGCCTGGAACTGGAAATTACCGAAAGCGTCATCCTTGAAGACGAGACCCATAATCTGGCCATCCTCAACGCCATTCGGGCGCTCGGCGTCCGCATCGCCATGGACGATTTCGGCACCGGTTATTCAAGCCTGAGCTACCTGCGCACCTTCCCGTTCGACAAGATCAAGATCGACCAGTCCTTTGTTCGTGACCTGCCGCATGACAAGAATGCCCTGTCGATCGTCAGGGCCATTACCGACATGGCACAATCGCTCGGCGTTCTGATCACGGCGGAAGGCGTCGAAACGGAAGCCCAGATGGAGGCGCTCAAGGCGCTCAATTGCGGCGAAGCGCAAGGCTATTTCATCGGCCGCCCGGCGCCTGTCATCGATGCCTATGTTCAGCCGGTCGCCAGATATGGGACGTAAAAAAAGCGCCGGTCGGTCCGGCGCTTTCATATCAGTCGTCCCGATGCACACGCTCGGAACGCTCGTGGCGTTCCTGGGCTTCGATGGAGAGCGTCGCCGTCGGGCGGGCTTCGAGGCGGCCCAGGCCGATCGGCTCGCCGGTTTCCTCGCAGAAGCCGTAGCTGCCGTCGTCGATGCGCGAAATGGCTTCGTCGATCTTGCTGATCAGTTTGCGCTGGCGGTCACGGGTGCGCAGTTCAAGCGCGCGATCGGATTCCGAAGAGGCGCGATCCACCAGATCCGGATGGTTTTCCGTCTCTTTCTGCATGATGTTGACGGTTTCCTTGGCGCCTTTCAGGATCTCGTCCTTCCAGCCATTCAGCTTGGCCCGGAAATAGGCCAACTGGCGGGTATTCATATATTCTTCGTCTTCTGTCGGACGGTATTGTTCCGAAACTTGTACGGCAGACATGTTGCTTTGACACCCCTATTGATCGACGCCCAATTGACGACGCATGGTCCCGGTGTCTTAAGGCCGGACACCGCAAACCCTAAACAGCAAAAACGATACCAGTCGCAGCTACCTTCCCCGCCGGTCACGGCAGCGCGATTTGGCGGCTTATAAAGGGGTATCATTAACCTGTGAAGCGATTTTACGCGGACCGGCCGATTTATGCCGTGAAGAGGCTGTGAACAAATCCGGCGAACGCCTCGGCGGCATGACGCAGCCGTTCCGGCCAGTGTTCCGCGGCCTCCGCATCGGCGCCATCAGTGATGTATTTGACCGCCGCAAAAGGCAGGTTTTCAATGCGGCAGACCTTGGCCAGGGCGTAGGCTTCCATATCCAGAACCTGGCAATCCATGGCCAGCGCTCCGGTCACGAAACTGTCGCCGCTGCCGCACAGGCCGCCGGTCAGGTCGGGAAACAGAACCGGTGTTTCCAGCATGGCGGGTATGGTTTCATAGGGCGTTTCGCCGTGCGCGAAGCCCAGCGGCGTCACGTCCATGTCGCGCTGGACGAACTGATTACACGCGATCAGGTCTCCGGTGCGGAAACAGCGGCTGCCCGCAGTGCCGAGATTGACCACCCGCGCCGGCAGCCGCCCTTCATATCGGCGTCGTGTGAGTTCACGCGTCAGGGCATGGGCGGCATTGACCTTGCCAATCCCGGTATAAATGACATCTGCGCCCAGTGCGTCCAGCAATCCCATGGCCTCCTGTTTCAGGGCCATGACGAAAAGCGTATCCTTCATACTTCAGGCATTACATCAGGCGGCGTTTGGCTAGTTCGACGCAGGCGCGGGTCTCGATCTCGTTGAGCACGCCCTGCAAACGGTCGTCCTCGATCTCTTCCTTCTGAAGCGCGATCATCGATTGCAGGCGGATCAGGGCCTCGTCATCAATATCGCCGGAAAGCACGCTGACCTTGAGGTCATCCAGCGCATCGAGAATATCATGTGAGCGCTTGATCTGGCGACGGCGGCGGCCGGTCAGCACATCTTCTTCGCCCTGAAGCGCCATCAGCGCATCAATGCCCATCATGCCGAAAGCAGCCGAAGTCTGTGCCGTGGCGGCGGATTTGCCCGCGCCGTCCTTGCCGGACAGCGAAAATCCGCTGCCTGCCTTTTTCACGCCGCTGGACGAGCCGCTGATCGGCGCGCCGGTAACTGAATTGATCCTGAATGTCATAATCTGACCTGCTGCGAACCCACACACTATATTAAGACGCCGTGTAGTTTCTTCTGTTTTTCTGTTTTGCCCGGCTGACAAAGCATAGGGGCAAAAACCGGCTTTTGCCAGTGAACGACACGGTCATTATTGCCGCCTCAGGGTAAGCGAAGCCTTAACGCCCCGGCACAAATTTCCCGTTGACGGATACGGCCGAGATGCGCGCGGAGAAGCCGCTGATAATAATAAGAAAAATTGTCGCCGATTCGTGGCACGGATTTCGCAACCGGATCGACAATTATGGTTAACGGGTAAATTCATGCGCCTCACCAAACTGAAAGCTTTCTTTTGCGCCACCGCGATCGCCGGGCTGATGCTATACAGCCCCGCCGCGATGGCCAGCTCGCGCATCAAGGATATCGTCGATGTCGAAGGGGTGCGCACCAACCAGTTGATCGGCTATGGCATCGTCGTCGGCCTGAGCGGCACCGGCGATACGGTCCGCAACTCGCCCATGCTCAAGCAGAGCCTCGAATCGATGATGGAGCGCATGGGCGTCAATGTCCGCGACGCCAATCTCAACACCAAGAACGCCGCCGCCGTCATGGTCACCGGCGAACTGACGCCCTTCGGCGCTTCCGGCTCGCGCATCGACGTCACCGTCTCGGCCATGGGCGACGCCAAGAGCCTGCTCGGCGGCACGCTACTGGTCACGCCCCTGCTCGGCGCCGATGGTGAAGCCTATGCCGTGGCGCAAGGCACCGTCCAGACCGGTTCGGTCTCGGCCGGCGGGGCGTCCGGCTCCTCGGTCACCAAGGGCGTGCCCACCGCCGGCCGTATCGCTTCCGGCGGCACGATCGAGCGCGAAACGGCGTTCAATTTCAATTCCATGCCCTTTCTGCGCCTGACCCTGCATAATCCCGATTTCGCCACCGCGCGCCGCATCGCCGACGCTATTACCCGCCAGTACCCGGGCACGGCCATCGCCGAAAATCCCTCGATCGTCGCCATCAAGCCCCCCGCCGGCATGACCATGATGGATTTCATGACCCTGGTCGAGCCGATGAATGTCGATGTCGATACCCCGGCCAAGGTGGTGATCGATGAGGTCAACGGCGTCATTGTCATGGGCGAGAATGTCCGCATTTCGCGCGTCGCCATCGCTCAGGGAAATCTCACCATCCGTGTCGATGAACAGCCGGGCGTCAGCCAGCCCCTGCCTTTCTCGCAAGGCCAGACGACGGTTGTGCCTTCCAGCAATGTTTCGGTGGATGAGGAAAAGGGCAAACAACTGATTCAGTTGGGTGGCGGTTCCTCCCTGTCGGACCTGGTGGCTGGCCTCAACGCCCTGGGCGTGACGCCGCGCGACATGATCGCCATATTGCAATCGATCAAGGCCGCCGGCGCGCTGCAAGCTGATATTGAGGTCATGTAATGGACAGCGCAGCCCTTCTCACCCTTCAATCCGCCCAGACCCAGGCCGCCACTGCCCAGCAGAACCAGGCGACAGCCGCCCTGAGCAACAAGACCGGCCAAAATTCTGAAAAGGGCAATGCAAAGCTTGGCCTCGATTTCGAGACCATGTGCCTGACCAACCTGCTGTCGCCCATGTTTGAAGGACTATCTACCGATGGCCCCTTCGGCGGCGGCCATGCCGAGGAGACCATGCGCTCCTTCTATGTCGGCGCCATGGCCAAACAAATGGCCCAGCGCGGCGGCATAGGCATCTCCGACATGATGCAGAGCCAGTTGCTCAAACTCCAGGAAAAGGGAGCCGCCTGATGGCCCTCGCCGCCGCCAACGCCACCGAACGCGCCCGGCAACTGATCGCCCTGACCACCCGTCTGGGTGAACGCCCGGTCTCGGAAACCGCCAGCCTCCAGGCCCGCCGCCCGCAGGATATTCTGGAGGGCATCGAAGAAACGCGCAACCTGTCGAACCTCTACCGTCACGAATCCATGCGCATCAAGGCGGATCCCAGCCTGCTGGAAGGGCTGGATCCGGCCGACAAAAAGGCCCTGCGCGAGGCGACGGAACTGTTCCAGAACCGCCTGCACCAGTACGAACTGGCGGTAAACGCGGCCAAGACCATTACCGAAGGCATCATCAGCGCCGTCGCCGACGATCTGAACAGCCGACGCAAGCAGACCTCGCCCTATGGCGCCAGGGGCCGCACCATCGACACCGGTCCGCAATCGCTCAATTTCGGCAAGAAGGCATAAACTGTAGCGTCACTTTGGTCCGGGCGTATTTTTAGGATCCGTATTTAGTCCATTTTGCATGCGCTGCGCTTTTGGGTCAGTGTAGGCGCCTCGTTTTAGGCCGTCATCTCGTGGCCCCTTTGCGCTTGGCACCTGCACCACGCGGTCCCAATAGTCCGAATTTTCCGGCTTACTCATGTAATTCTTTTTAGCGACAGCCGCCTGCAAACCGGCATCGGGCTTCGGCCCGAGGTTCTTCTGGCTGGCCAGGTCGGTCATCTGGCAACCCGCCGGCAGAGGCTTTCCCGCCTTTTGCGTCGAAACGCACCAGTCGTGATTTTGCAGGGCCTGCGTCACCTGTCCGCGCCCGCCTTTCAACGTCCCCACGCCGCTGGGCAATCCAGCCGGCGGCGACATGGCGCCCAACCGTCCGCCACCGCCTGCCGGGGCCAGTCCCGACGGCGCCACCTTTTGCAGGGCCGGGATATTGACATCCGGCGTTTCATGCAGGTTCAGGTCGCTGACCTGACCAACCGTTTCCTGGGCCTTCGCCTCCAGTTCTTCCTGCGCCTTCTTCTTGGCGCGGGCACTCATTGACGGACTGGGCGGCGCATCAGCCACCGTGGCCGGCGCCGTCAGATCGAGTGGCTTTTCCTTGGGAATGGTGACGGTGATCGGCTTGACGGGCTGCGGCTGGACCACAGGCTGTGGCACGACGGCCGGCGGCGCCTGCTCGGTTTCCCGCGGGGCCTCGTCAACCGGCTGGGGCGTATCCGGTTGCTGCACTTCGCGCGGCACGATCACCGGCACGGGCTCCGGCTTCACTTCCGGCTGCACTTCAGGTTTTTGGGGCGGCGGCACATCCCATATCTCGGCGGGCAGAAAGGGCTCTTCGATGAACTGGCTGTCGAGATTCCAGATTTCCGGATGGGTGGCCACCAGCATCCAGAACAGAAGGCCGTGCAGTATAAGGGCCAGGACAATGGCGCCGGTCAACCGGGAGCGGCGGCTGGTACGCGCCGTTATGCCTGCCAGCCACAGCTCCATGCTGTCACCGACGCGCTCCCTCATCCGTATGATGCCAGCCTGCATAGGGTTTGATCCTCTTCGTCCCAACCCTGACGATAGATTCAGGCCGTACTTTGTCCTGTTTGTATGAAGGTGTCAAAAAAGACCCTGCTGACAGATATCGTCAGCCTGATCCCCTAGCGTCAAAATCCGATGTGCAATGCCGTGTCAAAACATTAATGTTGCCAAATTGTTCTTGCACCCCTCTGGCAAATCGCGGCAAAGCCTCTATATACTCCCCTGTTCCATTTTTTGAGGATATGCGCGTATGGCCAAGCCTTCCGATCAGGACTTCATCAAGGTTCGCGGTGCCAGGGAGCATAATCTCAAGGGCGTTGACGTCGATATTCCGCGCGGTGAACTGGTGGTCCTGACCGGGCTTTCGGGTTCTGGGAAATCCTCACTAGCTTTTGATACCATCTATGCCGAGGGCCAGCGCCGCTATGTCGAAAGTCTGTCGGCCTATGCGCGTCAGTTTCTGGAACTGATGTCCAAGCCCGATGTCGACCTGATCGAAGGGCTTTCCCCCGCCATTTCCATCGAGCAGAAGACCACGTCCAAGAATCCGCGCTCGACGGTCGGCACGGTGACCGAGATCCATGACTATATGCGCCTGCTGTGGGCGCGCGTCGGCATCCCCTATTCCCCCGCCACAGGTCTTCCCATCGAATCCCAGACCATTTCGCAGATGGTCGACAAGATCATGGCCCTGCCGGAAGGGACGCGCCTGCTGCTGCTGGCCCCCTTCGTGCGCGGCCGAAAGGGCGAATACAAGAAGGAAATCGCCGATCTCCAGCGTCAGGGCTTCCAGAGACTGAAGATCAATGGTGAGTACTATCCCATTGAAGACGCACCGAAACTCGACAAGAAGTTTAAGCACGACATTGATGTGGTGATCGACCGTGTCGTCGTCAAATCCGGCATCATGGCGCGCCTCGCCGATTCGCTGGAAACTGCCTTGCGGCTGGCTGACGGTCTCGCCATCGCCGAACACGCGGACCTTGAAGAAGGCGATACCGAACCAAAGCGAATCATCTTTTCCGAAAAATTCGCCTGCCCGGTCTCCGGCTTCACAATCACCGAAATTGAACCACGTTTGTTCTCGTTCAACAATCCATACGGCGCCTGCCCGACCTGCGACGGCCTCGGCGTCAAACTGGCCTTCGACAAGGATATGATCGTCGCCGATCCGAAACTGTCCCTGACCGGTGGCGCCATCGCGCCGTGGTCGAAAGGCCCCTCGCCGCTCTATACCCAGACGCTCCAGGCCCTGAGCGTTCACTATGGTTTCAAGATGGATACGCCGTGGGAAAAGCTCGGCGATGACGTCCAGAACGTGATCCTGCACGGCTCCGGCGGTCAGAAGATCAAGTTCGTCTATGAGGATGGCAGCCGCCGCTACGACGTCACCAAGGTGTTCGAGGGCGTCATTCCCAATATGGACCGCCGGTGGCGCGAAACCGATTCGTCGTGGGTGCGCGAAGATCTGGCCCGCTATCAGTCGGAAACGCCGTGCGAAGCCTGTGGCGGCGCGCGTCTCAAGCCGGAAGCCCTGGCGGTCAAGATCGACGCCAAAAACATTTCGCAGATTTCCGGCCTGTCGATTCTGCAAGGCCCATGAATGGTTCTCAACTGTCGAAGACAAGCTGACCCCGCAATCCCAGGAAATCGCCCGGCGAATCCTCAAGGAAATCAAGGACCGGCTGCGCTTTCTTAATGATGTGGGTCTGGATTATCTCAACCTGTCACGCAATTCCGGTACGCTTTCAGGCGGCGAATCTCAGCGTATCCGCCTGGCCTCGCAGATCGGCTCCGGCCTGACCGGCGTACTCTATGTACTCGATGAACCTTCTATCGGCCTGCATCAGCGCGACAATGACCGCTTGCTCGTCAGCCTCAAGGGCCTGCGCGACCTCGGCAATTCGGTTTTGGTGGTTGAACACGATGAGGATGCCATCCTGCAGGCCGACTATGTCATCGACATGGGACCAGCCGCAGGTGTGCATGGCGGTGAGATCATTGCGCAAGGGCGGCCGGCCGATATCAAGGCCAATCCCAAGTCTTTGACCGGCCAGTACCTGACCGGCAAAAAGGAAATTCCGCTCTTCTACGGCGAAGGTCACAACGACCAGCGCCGGCCAATCAACAAGAAGAAGATGCTGAAGGTTATCGGCGCCCGCGGCAACAACCTGAAGAACGTCACCGGCGAAATCCCGGTTGGCGTCATGACCTGCATCACCGGCGTCTCCGGCGGCGGCAAATCCACCTTTACCCTTGAGACCCTGTACAAGGCCGCCGCCCGGCGCCTCAACAACGCCTCGGCCCATCCGGCGGCGCACGACAAGATCGAGGGTCTGGAGCATTTCGACAAGATCGTCGAGATCGACCAGTCGCCGATCGGCCGTACACCGCGCTCCAACCCGGCCACCTATACCGGCGCCTTCGGCCCGATCCGCGACTGGTACGCCGGCCTGCCGGAATCGAAGGCGCGCGGCTATGGCCCCGGCCGCTTCTCGTTCAACGTCAAGGGCGGCCGCTGTGAAGCCTGTTCGGGTGACGGCCTGATCAAGATCGAAATGCACTTCCTGCCCGATGTCTATGTCACCTGTGATGTCTGCAAGGGCAAGCGCTACAACCGCGAGACCCTGGATATCGTTTTCCGCGGTCATTCGATCGCCGATGTGCTGGATATGACGGTCGAGGAAGGCGCCGACCTGTTCAAGGCGGTGCCGTCGATCCGCGATAAGCTGAAGACTTTGGAACGCGTAGGACTGGGCTACATCAAGATCGGCCAGCAGGCCACCACCCTTTCGGGCGGCGAGGCCCAACGCGTCAAGCTCAGCAAGGAATTATCCAAGCGCGCTACCGGCAAGACGCTCTATATCCTCGATGAACCGACCACCGGTCTGCATTTCGAGGACACGCGCAAACTGCTGGAAGTGCTGCATGAACTGACTGACAACGGCAATACGGTCGTGGTCATCGAGCACAATCTCGACGTCATCAAGACGGCCGACTGGCTGCTCGACTTCGGTCCCGAAGGCGGCGACGGCGGCGGCGAAATCGTGGCCTTCGGCACCCCCGAACAGGTGGCGGCCAACGACAAGAGCTGGACCGGCAAGTATCTCAGGGAGATGCTGGCAAAGCACCGCAAGCGCCATCTCGAACCGGCGGAATAGTTCGCCTGAAAAGGGAGACGCTTAATCTCCGTTAACCCTTTTTCGGCACAGTGCGGGCATGAAAAGCCTGAGTCGCGCCTCCGCCGTTTTTATGGTCAGCCTGCTGGCCCTCTCACTTTTTGCCTGTTCCGGCAAGAAGGATGCCCATGCACCGGAAGCCGAACATGAAGCCGAACACGCCACAGAAGCGCACGGTGGCCCGCCGGTGTCCAAATGGACCTATGACGGCGATACCGGACCGGAGCATTGGGCCCAGCTTGGCGGCGCTTCGGCGATCTGCGGCGACGGCCAGCGCCAGTCACCGGTTGACATTACAGGCCAGCCGAAGATGCAGTTTTCGCATATCGGGCTGAACTATAATTCGGTGACCGCCACTATCCAGAATACCGGCAAGACGGTCCGCGTGGCGCCGGCGAATGGTGGTGATCTTGAAATCGACGGCAGCAAGTATGCGCTGAAATCGATCGAGTTCCACAGCCCCAGCGAACACGCGATCAACGGCCATCATTCTACGCTTGAAAGCCAGTTCGTCCATGTCGATGACAAGGGCCATACGGTGATCGTGGCGGTGCTTTACGATATCGGCGTGGCTGATCCGATGCTGGGTTCGCTGTGGACCTACCTGCCGTCTGATCCGGGCCAGCCGGTGCCCCTCGCCGATCTGCTGATCAATGCCCAGGACCTGATGCCCGGCACCGAGGACTTCTACGTCTATTCCGGTTCGCTGACCACGCCGCCCTGCACGGAAGAAGTGACCTGGATGGTCTACACGGCGCCCCTGACCATCAGCGCCGAACAGGCCGACGCCTTCCAGCGCCTGATCGGGCCAAATGCCCGCCCGCTACAGGCGCGTCATGAGCGTGATTTCTTCCGCATGGCCGGAACGAATTAAACAGGCCCGTTAACCGGCTGCCTTTTCCTCGACTTCACGCGGCTTGATCTTGCCACGCAGGGTCCGATAGGCCGCCGCCGGCGCCGCCAGTTCGATACTGATGCCAAGCGGCATGACGAAGGCGAAGGTCAGGACCGTGGCGATCACCGAGGCCGGAGTCAGGAAACTGTCAACGCTCGTCATGTCAGGCATCCGGATTTCGCCAGTGACATTCAAACCCAGCGCCAGCACCTGGATGGCCTCGATGATCTTGTCACACAGGAAGGCCACCACCTGAGCCAGGGCAAAAGCTGTGGCATAGCCTGTGAAAAGGGACCAGAACCGATCCCGCGTCATGGCAAAACTGCCAAATAGATCAAACCGTTTCAGATCAAAGCTCTGAACGCCATTTAACGACAGCCTGATCCCCAGCCACAGGGCGACGCCTATGGCAGCGATAAAACCCAGCGACTGGATGCCCGCCGCCGCCTGTACATTTCCGCCGCTGATCAGCAGGCCCAACAGACCCGCCAGCGCGGAAATACCTGCCAGAACACCGAACAGGATGACCAGGGACAGCGCCCGCACGGCCATGATGCGGATTTCCTGCCAGCCAAAGGCCAGGAAGCCCAGGCGATCGTCCGTTTCGCCGAACACGACCCGGCAGACGGCACAGACCAGCACCGACGACATCAGAATATAGACAGGCGCGCACAGGAGGACCGCCGGTGCAATTTGCTGATTGAGCGAATTAAGGGTTACAGGGTCAAGCTTGCCTGACTGGAACATGGCAAACGCCTGCGCCACAGCCGGCCCCGCCATATAGACCATGATCAGGCTCATGACGCCATAACCGAACAGGGTGATCGCGCCCCAGAAGGCGATCAGCTTCGGGCGTTCGCGGATGATACGGAAGCCCTCGAAGGCAAAATCGAACGTCAGGTTCATGCACAGGTCTCAGCCGTCCGCACGTTTGCGAACAGCCTATTTAGACCTGATCGCCATGATCTGCCTATAGGCGGAGGCCAAAAATCCGACAATGAGCGGGAAAAGTCCGAAAATACTTAATGCAAGCAAGGCACTGTGAAGCCATATAAAAGCGCTGCCATGACCAAACTGGCGCACGGCCAGTCCGCAGGCCAGGGCAAAAGGCAGTATGATTGCCATCAATCCTGTAAACAGCCTGCCGACATTGCCGGTACTCAGCCCCAGGGCATTCAGGGCCACCAGCTTGCGGCCGCCGATATTGGCGGCGGGCATAAGGACAAATTTAAGCGCCACGAAGACCAGAAACAGGACCGCGGCAGCGATATAGACGATAAACATATAGTCGGCGCCTGAGTGACGGCGCCAGATGGCGCAGACCGCCGCCATCGAACTCTCATACCCGGCCGCGAGGCCCGACAGACTGAGCGCAATGGCGAATACTAGGAAAATCGCCCCGGCAATCAGCAGGACAAAGGCGCCAGCAATCAGCGCGGCCAGAAGCAGGCGCAGTTCCGGGCGACCGATCTGCACACCGCCAAAGCCCAGCCCCTCCGCCCTGGCCTCCTTGCCAAACAAGGCGATGCGATAGAGCGCCCCTTGCGAAACAAGCTTCAGGAGCAGTACGCAGAAAATCAGAATGAACGGCGCCAGCCTCAGCGGCAATTGCTGCCCGGACAGCAGCCACGGCCCGCCGGCCAGAACCGCGAACAGCAGGACAAGCACCAGCCACACGCCTGCCCATGCCTGCGGCAGGAAGGCCACAGCCGCCTTCAGGGCCTTCATCACTGAAAAATCCGCACGCATCTTACCCCCGCCATGGCCTTGCCACCTCATTTCAGGCCATTCGTGATTTAGAAACAAATCCATTCGCTTTAAAAGCTTATTTCGTTAATACCGTCGCATTTCCCGTTCGCCCTTGCTATAGCGCCACACCATGACAACTTCTCCTTCTCCCGTTCACGTTATCGGCGGCGGTCTCGCCGGTTCCGAAGCCTGCTGGCAGCTTATTTCCGCCGGTGTCCCGGTCATCCTGCATGAAATGCGCGGCGGCACACGCGACGGCCAGCCAATCACCACCAATGCCCACCAGACCGATGGCCTGGCCGAACTGGTCTGTTCCAATTCCTTCCGTTCCGATGACTGGCAGTTCAATGCCGTGGGTCTGCTGCATGAGGAAATGCGCCGCGCCGGTTCGCTGATCCTGGCCAGTGCCGACAAGCACCAGGTGCCCGCCGGCGGTGCGCTGGCCATGGATCGCGATAACTTCTCAAATGCCGTCACTGAAACGCTGAGCAATCACCCTCTGGTGACAATCGTGCGCGAGGAAGTGGCCACCCTGGCCGACAAGGACTGGGAAAACGTGGTGGTCGCTACCGGCCCCCTCACCTCCGAGGCCCTGTCGCAATATGTACTGGATGTGTCCGGCGAAGGGCAACTGAGCTTCTTTGATGCCATCGCGCCGATCATCCATTACGATTCTATCGACATGTCGAAGGCGTGGAAGCAATCGCGCTACGACAAGGAAGGCCCCGGCGGCGACGCGGCGGCCTATATCAACTGCCCGATGGACAAGGACCAGTACGAAGCCTTTATCGATGCCCTGCTGACCGGGCCGAAAGCCGATTTCAAGGACTGGGAGCA